>NZ_KB900621.1:53927-163135 GCF_000379025.1 Orenia marismortui DSM 5156 | reverse complement strand
TATAATGAGAAGGAAGTTAAATTTTATTATGATGACAATAAGGATGGATCTAATAGAAAGGTAATGACTTTAAAAGTCGAAGAATTTATCCGTAGATTCCTATTGCATGTGCCGATGCCACATTTGAAGGTAGTAAGATATTATGGGATATATGCTGGTTGCAAAAGGGATGAATTGAATAAATGTCGACAGACATTTGGACAAGATGAAGTAAGAGAAATTGAGAAGATAGAGTGGCAAGATTATTGTGAAGAGCATGGGAAAGCAGCAGTATGCCCAGTGTGTGGCAAAAAGTTAGTTAAAGGAAGAGAGTTTAAAGGTGTAGAGTTGAGATTATTATTGCTTTTAATGGGTAAAGAATTAAATTCAGATTTGACATTACGAGACAGAGAGAGGTCTGCGTAGTGTAAAGTATGATTTTTAATAACATGGGTTAGTGAGAAGTGGTTGGAGTAGGCCTAAATTTGCTTAATTGATGATTATGGTATAGTTAATTAGTAAAGTTGGACAAGAAAATAGATGTTAAGGGCAAGAATAAGCTAAATAGAATCCAAGTTATCGCAAGTTTATGGAGGTAAAAATAAATATAAAACTCCATAGAAGGCGCTACGCACTTCATGTAACAAGAGTTTAACGACATCTAATTTTGATCAGAGGTGAAGGTGGCGAGGACTTATGTTAGATATAGATTGATGTGAGGGATAGGTGCGTCTATGAGATGTCGCGAAACTCTGGGACGTTATAAGACATTTTGCTAACTGAGGGTTTTATATTTTCATCAAAAGAGAAAAACCTCTTGGTAAAAACTTAAATTACCAAGAAGTTTAGATAGAAGTAGTATTTTGTTTTAACCAATTTGTTAATTCATCTTTTGAAAGACCTTCAGAAGACAGTTTTATCATTATTGTATAAGTTTCTTTCTCAGATGCAGTTATTTCATAGCCATTATTTTGAAGAAATGTATCCATAGCAACAAGAGCAATTCGCTTATTTCCATCTACAAATGGATGATTTTTGCACAAGTGAAATCCATAGGCTGATGCCATTTTGAATATACTATTATGCAGATATTCACCTTCAAAAGTGCTTTTAGGTTGTTGGATAGCAGAATCAAGAAGTTTTTCATCTCTTACTCCTGTGCTACCACCGTAAATTTGAATTAATTGTTCATGAAAATAGAGTATAGCTTTTTTAGGAATAAAATTTATGCTTTTCATTTAGATAGTTCCTTTAATGTATTCTTAAATTTTTGATTTGTTTTTTCAAAAGATTTAGTCCATTTTTCAAATTCAGGGTCATAAGGGGTTAATGTAAAACCATCATTTTCTTCAATAAGATGAAGTTCTTCCCCTTCTTTCAAATGATATTTTTCCATAAGTTCTTTAGGAATAGTAAAACCATAACTATTTCCAACTTTACGGATTTTTATAGTTTGCATATTAATCACCTCACTAATATTATAACATTTGTATTACATAATATTCAATAAAAATTTAAATGCGATAGTGTCAAGTTTCTGTAGGTAAAAGTTTAAAACTCCTCTTTTGATAATTAAAGCAATGACTTTACTGCTTTAAACAGTCTAGTTCTTACTCCTTTATTTATACTTGGGATATTATTGCTTGGTTCAGCAAATTTCTTTTTCAAATTATTTTTCACTACTTTTGATTCTATTTCCACTATTTTTTCTTCTTTTTGCTCTTTTCTTGCTTTCTCTAGAATAATTTCTTTTAATTCGTATTCTGTTCCTCCATTAAATTTAAAAGACCTTAATCTTGCCATCTGATCTACTCCTACTTCAGACCAACCCATTGGTCTTGAACTTAATCTATCTGATAATATATGACTAACATGACCTTCAGCACTACAACCAATAGCATTTTCATCTTTATAATAGTTTACTATTCCAGCCCAGTTATTATAAATATAGCTTCTACTTTGTCTTATCGCTTTCTTCTTAGATTCCTTTTCAGCTTGAGATATCAATTCACTAAATATCTCTTTTATCTGTACTTTATCTAAATTATTTATTCCTTGCCAAAGATCAAATCTAAGCTTTTGGGCATGTCCTGTAGCCTTTAAAACATACTTATTTAAATGATATCTATCTAGTATCTGCTTACTTTTAGGCAACCACTTTAAACCCTCTTTAATCCAAAGTGCCCCATCTCCTGCAATATAAATCTGCTTTATGCTATCAAAGTCGTAATTATCCTCTATATAGTCCATAATTTCTAGCCACAAGTCTTCCGACTTGTTATACATACCTGAAAAGGAATAACTGTTCTTTAACTTATTTCTACCATTTTCTTTAATAATTCCTTCATGAACATAAACTAATCTTGGTACAGCATTCTTCCCGTTTTGCAAAGAAACATGGTCTTCATCAGCTTCTATATATAAATAATCAATCTTTCTTTTTGCTTTCGGATTACTTAATTTATCGTTTTCTATTTTACCTAATTTTCTTATTTTATTCATAACTGTTTGACCTGTTATAGTTAAATTATTCACTACTTCCTCTCCTACTTTGGCGTAAGATTTATCAATTGATAAATCTACTATCTTTGCTTCTAAGCCAGTATCTATCCTTTGATACTTATCTATACCTAATTTTTTATCTGCTAAATGTTCATACTCTTTATTGAACTTAGATTTATAATACCTTCTCTCAAATTCAACTTCACCAAACTCTGTTATCAATTTTCTCTTCTTTTTTCTTACTATCTTCCAATTCTTTTTACGCTCAGGACTTTCCTTAATTACTTCATCTATTACTTCTATAATATACTTACACAANTCTTTACCTAATTCATCAAAGTCTTTTCTTAGAGTATTTATAAAGTCTGAAATATCTTCTTTATCACTCAATAGAATATTTTTTAAAAATTCTTCTGAATTATCCTTAATTTTTTCTCCAAACTGCTGTATAATTGTATCCATAGGGACTCCTCCTTGATGTGTTTTGATTAGGTACTTAACACTTTATCAAAAGAGGAGTCCTTTTTCTAATTTTTTGATTAAATTTACCTACACTTATTTTACACTAAGTTTGATTTAACAAAAAATTAAATTATTAAACAACAAAATCAAAGACAATAACTATATCAACAGTTTAAATATCTATCAAGGATATTATAAAATTTTAAGCTTTCCTCCAAGAACAGCTAGCAGAATAAGATATTAAGTCAATATGATTTTTTAACAAAAGCTATTAAATATCAGAATAATATCTTATTTCTAATCTTGTCTTGCTCAAAAGAAAGGTTAATCATTACAAACTCCAAGCATTAGATAATATTTTTTACCTTCTATTGCTTTTTCAATAGTCTTGTCACATTGACAATATATTTCCACTTCATTAAAACAACTTAGTAAATTTCTAAATTCTCCTTCTGTATATTGGCGATAATGATAAGGATTAGAACACTCATAATCTCTACCTCTTCCAAAAGGAGTAGAAATTATCAGCTTTCCATTTCTCTTGAGCATCTTTTTTAAATTTTTGATAAATTTATAATCATCCTTAATATGTTCTACAGTTTCCATGCTAATTATACAATCAAACTCACCAAGTTTTTGTACCAAGTCATCATTAACACCATTCCCTACCATGAATTTATTCCATGGGTATTGATAATTAGATTTTGCATAATTTATAGTTTCTTCATCTACATCAACACCAATTATTTCTTTTATTCCTTCACCCATAGCCATTAATATCTCTGTACCATACCCAGAGCCACAAGCAATATCTAATACTCGCCCTTCTATAAATTGACTGGCAAACTTATATCTCGCTATATGCTCTATTAATAATCCATTCTTAGGACTCATTTTTTTCGGAATAACTCGCTCCCCTGTATATTCCACCTCTTATTCATTCCCTTCTCTAAACTTTTTACTGCTGAAATTGTATATTTTGATCTTGGATTCCATAATAACCATCCTGATAGTTGATTATCTTTTACTGCTTTTATCTGTTCTTTAACCTCTTTATTTGTATATCTATGTCTTAGAGAAAAATCTTGTAACCAAGGACGTAACTTATGACCGTCATCCCCTAATTTTTCTTTAGCATCTTCTAGACTTTCAAAGATTATCTCATAGGGATTCTTATCTGGATTATCAACCCCATACATTCCAGAATTATAGTGAGATGGATAAATCATAGGAGATAAGTAATCAACATAATTGATAAGTTTAGTTATATCTTGACCAATTGATAAATCCCCCTTAACGGTTGTAGTTAAGCCAAAAACATCTGCAGAAGTTAAAACATCGTATTCTTTTAAAGCCTTTTTTGCATATTTTAAAAAACCAACAATAGCATCAACTTTTGAATTATTCTTTTTGGATCTAATGATAAATTTACTGTTTAACGCTAAAGTAGGAAATCTAACATAATCAAACTGAATCTCATCTAATCCTAATTCTGCAGCCTTTTTTGCAATATCTAAATTATATTTCCATATGTCTTCCGAAAAAGGATCTACCCAATTATCACTATTAATTATAGTTTGACCATCTTCAGCTAGTACATATTTTAAAGCATAATTCTTATTAGATTTTGCTAAATTTGAATCTTTAAATACAGCTAAACGCCCAATAACATAAATCCCTTTCTTATGAGCTTTATCTATTAATACTTTTAATCCGTTCTCAAATAAGTTTTTCTTTTCGTTCTTACCTTTGGTAAATGTAATTCTTCCTGTTGTTTCTTTCAAATCAACTACAATAGCATTTAAATCACTTTCCCCAATTTCTTCTATTAATTTGTTAACTTTCCCCTCATTAGTTGCTATCCACGCATTGATGTATATACCTTTTACATTTTTAGAATAGCTAACATGAGGAGAAACTAAATTTTGAATATCTAATTTATATATTTTTTTATTTCTATATAAAAAATCAGTATCTAAATCTAATTTATCAAAAGACAAACCTTCAGCAACACTAAAACTATTATCTATATGATCATCTGCGTATATATCATATGAATTAAAAAAACAGATCAGTAATATTATCAAAACTACTGACTTATAACTATTCATTTATAAACACCTCATATTTTTAATATTTACTGTATACCTGATATTATAACATATGCTAGAGGTATTTTTTATATCAATTTATAACAACAAATGAAAAAAGAGGTGGAACTCCACCTCTCCCAACATATAGTTTAGTTGCCTATTTATTTTCCGGTCTCAAATGAGGGAATAATATAACTTCTCTAATTGAAGGTGAATTAGTTAACAACATAATTAATCTATCAATACCAATTCCTAACCCTCCTGCTGGCGGCATACCATATTCAAGAGCTCTAATAAAGTCTTCATCCATCATATGTGCCTCATCATCTCCTGCTTCTCTTTGAGATACCTGATCCTCAAATCTATCTTTTTGATCAATTGGATCATTAAGCTCAGAAAATGCATTAGCAATCTCATTACCCGCTATGAATAATTCAAATCTATCTGTAAAATTGGGATTATCCGGATTTCTTTTAGCCAAAGGAGATACTTCTACAGGATATTGAGTAATAAAGGTAGGTTGAATCAACTTCTCTTCTACAAATTCCTCAAAAAACTCATTAATAATTTCACCAATAGAAGTATTTTCATCATAATGTACATCTTTATCATCAGCTAATATTTTTGCTTCTTCTAGCGTATTAACTTCTGCAAAATCTACATCAGTATATTTTTTAATAGAATCCACCATAGTCATTCTATCCCAATTAGCTAAATTAATTTCTAATCCACCATATTCAACTTCTAGGTGCCCCAGTACATTTTGAGCTACCGTTTTTATTAAATTTTCAGTAATATCAAGCATATCTTCATAATCTGCATATGATTGATATAACTCTAAAGAAGTAAATTCAGGGTTATGCTTAGTAGATAATCCTTCATTTCTCATATTCTTACCTAATTCAAAGACTTTTTCAAAACCACCTACTAACAACCTCTTCAGATAAAGCTCTGGTGCAATTCTCATATATAAATCAATATCTAAAGCATTATGATGAGTAACAAAAGGTCTTGCAGAAGCCCCACCAGCAATCGGATGCATTAATGGAGTTTGAACTTCTAAGAAACCTTTATCCTCTAAGTATCTTCTAATATTATGTAATATTTTACTTCTTAAAATAAACTTTTCTTTAACATCAGGATTTACCACTAAATCTACATATCTTTGTCGATATCTTAATTCCACATCTTTTAGCCCATGCCATTTTTCTGGTAATGGTCGTAGAGATTTGGATAATAATTTAAATCCAGAAACTCTAATACTTATCTCTCCACGTCTAGTTTTAAATACTGTTCCTTCTACACCGATATGATCTCCAATATTCAAACTAGTTAATAAATCGTAATCTTCTTCACCGAGCTTATTTTTTTGACCATAAATCTGAACTTTTCCAGACATGTCCATAATATCAGCAAAAGTAGATTTACCATGATTTCTTAAAGCCATAATTCTTCCTGCAGTTTTAATAACTCTTTCTTCACTTTCTAATTTTTCGAAGTCAGATAGGATATCAGCTATTAAGTCCTCTCGCTCAAAATCATTACTATAAGCTTCAACACCTTTCTCGTTCAATTCATCTAACTTTTTACGACGTTCTAACATCAATTCATTCAAATCATTTTCTACCATAATCTTATATACCCCCAAATTGTATTAAATATACTATTTTTTAATTGATAAAATTTCAAATTTAATTGTTCCAGCTGGTACATTAATTTCAACTACATCTCCAACACTATGTCCCATTAAACCTTTACCAATCGGCGAAGAATTAGAAATCTTTTGATCATCTGGATTAGATTCTGTAGATCCAACTATTGTATATTCTTCTTCTTCATCAAAGTCTAAATCTTTAATTTTTACCCTAGTCCCTATGCTCACTTTAGTAGTATCTATCTCTTCTGTATTTAAAACCTCAGCATTTTTCACCATCTGCTCAAGCTCTTTTATCCTTCCTTCTACAAAAGCTTGTTCATTTTTAGCATCATCATATTCAGAGTTTTCACTGATATCACCAAGGGCTCTTGCTTCTTTTATTCTTTGAGCTACCTCTTTTCGTTTCGGTCCTCTGAGGTATTGTAATTCTTCTTTTAATTTATTTAATCCTTCTTCAGATATAACAACACGCTCTTCTTTCATTCTGAATTACCCCTTTTCTTTATTATGATAATATATTTATTATTTCAAAAATATAAAATAGTGTCAAGACATATTAGCCTAACACTATTTAATCCACTTTAATAATTTATTATAGCTCAATTTGAAAAATTTGTCAAGTGGAGCTTAGTATTCTTCTAACCTTACTAAGTTGCTGTAAAGTTATCTCTCTTTCTAGGCTTCTAAGACTCGATAATTTAAAACCATGTTTTATAGCTAAACTACTTATTTCTAATATTCTTTCCATTTCAAGTTCTGGTCCCAAACTATAGTTTTCAAGCCTTCCTTCTAATGCCAAGATCATTGTTTCTGCCATACATGCATAAGATGTTCCTGGAGGAAAACCAAAATCTAAATTAAACTGTACTTTTCCTGGCACCTCTACTATTCCTCCATCTATGACTAAGATATCCTCTCTTTTACAAGCAACTTCTTCTGCAACATCTCTAGGACGAGCAATATCACAAACAATAGCTCCTGATCTTAATAAAGAAACATCAATTAAACTATTTATTGAACTTGAAACTGTAATAATTATATCAGCCTCTGGTAATAAGCTATTTAAATCAACACTAAATTTTACCTGGGTATTGTATTTACCCCTTATCTCTTGAGCCAACTCTTCTAGCTTCTCTTCTCTCCTAGCAGCTAACATCAAATAATTATTATCTCTAGCTAAAATCCTTGTACAGGCTTTACCTATAGATCCAGTTGCTCCTACAATTAATATATTACTTTTCTTTATATTAATTCCCATTATATCACTAGCTAATTTAGTCCCTTCTAAAGCAGTGGCAACTGTATAGCTGTTCCCTGTAGTTACTGGAATATCTAAATTTTTGGCTACTGTAACTCCTTTGTCCCCTACTACAGAAGTAAATGCACCTAAACCTACAATTTGACATCCTAAATCTATGGCTATATTTCCAGCCGAAATAATCTTTTCCATCACTTCCTCTACTGGAGCTTCTATCATCTGTTTTGATGTAAGTGGACAACATATAAAATATCCTTCGGTTTCAATTCCTAAATCTGACTTAACACCTGTTATCTTAGATGCTTTAAATGGGGGTACTAGTTTAATTACCTTCTTCATTAAATCATCAGAGAAAAATTTAGAAACAGGAAATTTTCTAGCAATATCTTTTATTGTAAGTGGATGAATAATAAAACCAAATTTGTTCATTGCTTTACCTCCTCATAACTTGGAGCAAATTATATCTCTATAACCTCTTAATTATTTGACATATAAAATTGATCAAAATCTTCAATTCGTGGTTCAAACTTAATTTCACGTAATATATTTAAATAATCTGAAATTCTAATTTCTTCTAAAGGCTTATCTAATAATGTAACCAGAACTGCTTCCATTACATTGGTGCCAAAAGACCGACCTCTAAATTCCGGTGTAGTTGTTATTAACTTACTTATCCCTCTATCCTTTAATAAGTTCACATCTGATGAAGTTATTGTATTAGTTATAACAACCTTATTATCTAAATCCTTTGGCAGATATCTCTTTATGTAATGAAAATCACCTGCTATAATATCAGCCCAATCATAGTATTTATTATATTTATTCTTTATATTCTCTTGTTCATTTCCTGTTGGATATAAAAGGTTAAAGGGTAACTTGCTTACCACAGGCATAATAATTTTAGCTACATTATATAAAATCTCTAAAGATTTAAGAGGTACAGGCAGTCCAAGTCCAAAGATTAAGTCACCAATTAACAAATCTGCTCCTATATTATTAAAAGCTTCCGCCATCCCAAACCTATCTAATGCACAAACTATTAAAACTTTTTTATTTTTTAAATCTACTTTGTTATTAATAGACCTAATAGCAGCTCTTTCTAAAGTATTTTTCAAACCACTTCCATCAACTATAGGAGTTTTGTTAATGTTTTTTACTATTTTTTTAGCATCTCTTAATAAATATTTTTTCTTGCCTGCATATAAATATAGATCTATCCCTCCTAGACCAAAAGCATCTACGTTTCCATCTAACTGTTTAAATAATTTAATAGCTTGATCAATATCACCATTTGTACCAATTCGTTCAATGATAAAATGTTCTCCTAGAATATCTATTTCTACCTTATGGTCTCTTGTTGAGGAACCTAAACTAATACTTATAACTCTCTTCATCACTACCACCTCTTGAAAATTTTACTATAAAACTCTCAATTTAATATGTAACAACTATCTAAAATTTATGTATAAAAAAGAAAAAAAGCTGACATCAAAATTGATGTCAGCTTAACTGAGCTCTATATTCTAATAATATATCTTTCATTTTAAATGCATTTTTCGTCTGGTTTAACATATCTTTTATCACTGTACAATTGCGAAGACCTTTAATATACCATGATGTATGCTTTCTCATCTCTCTAACTGCTACATACTCTCCTTTATAATCTACTAGATTATCTAAGTGCTCAATAGCTATATCTATCTTCTCAGATGATTTTGGCAATGGCAATAACTCTCCAGTTTTTAGATAGTGAGCAGTTCTTTTAAATATCCAGGGATTACCTTGAGCTCCCCTTCCAATCATTATACCGTCACAACCCGTCTCATCTATCATTTTTATAGCATCCTCTGGACTAAAAATATCACCATTACCTATTACAGGAATAGAAACAGATCTCTTTACATCAGCTATAATGCTCCAATCTGCTTTACCACTATAAAATTGACTTCTAGTTCTACCATGTACTGCTATAGCTTGAGCACCATTATTCTCTGCAATTTTAGCTATTTCTACAGCATTAATATTATCTTGATCCCAACCTGTTCTAATCTTAATAGTAACAGGTGTATTAACAGCTTCGACCATACTTTTAACTATCTGAGCAAGTAGTCTAGGTTCTTTCATTAAAGCAGAACCATAGCCATTTTTGACAATTTTAGGAGTAGGACATCCTACATTTAAATCTATTATCTCAGGCTGACTGACAGATTCTACTATTTTAGCTGCTTTAGCCATAACTTCTGGATCATTACCAAATATCTGTAAAGAAACCGGCCGTTCCTCTGTATCTATCTCTAGCATCTCTTCTGTTCTTCTATTATTATGAATCAATCCATTTGCACTTACCATCTCTGTACATACTAAGCCACATCCCATCTTCTTAACTATCTTGCGATATGGTAAATCAGTAACACCTGCCATTGGTGCTAAAATTACTGGATTATCTAATTCTAAATCTCCTATCAACAATATCATCACCTCTTTTACATTTAAATACGCTACAAAGATAAAAAGGAAACCTAAAAGTCTCCTTTGATACTTTAATTTATATTAAATAAATTTTAACTATTAGTTAATAAAAAATGATTATCATCACTCTATATCAGCAGCAACACTAACCTTTAGCTGAATCATAAAAATTAAATAGAAATTTTACTCTTAGTTTTGACTAGCAACTACTATCTATTCATCTTCTCAATAAACCTTAATCCCTCTAATGTAAGAAATTCATTATGTATATCTATCTCTTCAGAATATGGACTGATCAACTCAGCTAAACCTCCAGTAGCTATCACTTTAATTTCCTCAGATATCTCTTCTTTCATCCTCTTTACAATTCCATCAACTTGACTAACAAAACCATATAAAATACCAGATTGTAAGGCATTATGAGTATTTTTAGCAATTACCTTGGGAGGAAAATTCAACTCAATTTTAGGTAATTTAGCAGCTTGATTAAATAAAGCTTCTGTTGATATTCCAATACCAGGAGCAATAACCCCACCGACATATTCACCTTGTTTAGATAGTACATCAAAAGTAGTTGCTGTCCCAAAATCAATAATAATGGCTGGCCCACCATATAAGTTATTAGCTGCTACTGTATTTACAATTCTATCTGCCCCTACTTCTTTTGGATTATCCATCTTTATATTAATCCCAGTTTTAACTCCTGGACCTATAATTAAAGCTTCTACTCCAAAGTACTTAATAGCTACCTCATCTAAAGTGTTAATCACTGGTGGAACAACCGATGAAATAATAATTCTATCAATCTCTTCTAATTTAAAACTGTTACTCTCAAAAAGATTTCTGAATAAAATTCCATATTCATCAATAGTCTTACCTCTATCTGTAGAAACTCTCCAATCTATTAGTAATTCATCTTGTTCATATAAACCCAACACAGTATTAGTATTACCTACATCTATAGCTAAAATCATTAACTTCCTCTCCTCATCACATTATTATCTATATAAATGTCCAAAGTGAATTCTATAATATTTTTATATTTTTTACTCGTCACTCGTTACTAGTCACTTGTCACTGTTCTCCAACTTTACTTCATTTTAAACCTCATTCTAAAGTTGGAAAAATTATATTAATTTCCTGAACTAAAATTACTATGACCTAAAGAAACTTCTCCAGAATAAAACTTTCTTATTTCATTGCCCACTTTAACAATTAAAGCACCATCACTAGCTATATCAATAGCTGTTCCTGAAACTTTCTCCTTACTACTCTCTACCTGAACCTGCTTACCAATTGTATAAGAATATTCTTTCCACTCTTCTAATATATCTTCAAAGTCATTTAATTTCTGATAAATCACCTCTATCTCTTCTAATAGAACCTGTACAAATTTAACTCTACTTATCTTCTTGCTTGTCTCATGATAGATAGTAGTTACTTTATTATGTAAAGATTTGTCAAAACTATCTAAAGGAAAATTAAGGTTAATTCCCATCCCAACTACTAGGTAATCAACTCTATCTAACTCAGCACCCATCTCAGTCAAAATTCCACTAACCTTCTTGTCTCCAACTAAAATGTCATTAGGCCATTTTATCTTAGCATCTACATCACTTAGCTTATTTATCGTCTTAACTATAGCTAAAGAAGCAATATAGGTAGCTCTAGTAGCCAAGGTAGGCTTGATATCAGGGCGCAGAATGCAGGATATCCAAATCCCTCCTAAAGGACTACAGAACTCTTTACCTAAACGCCCCTTACCTTTCTTCTGCTCCTCAGAGACAACTATTGTTCCTTCTTTTAGTCCACTTTGAGCTAACTTCTTAGCTGCATCATTGGTCGATTCTATCTCTTTATAATAAATTATCTTTTGACCAATTACATCTGTATTCAGATTACGTTTAATCTCTTCTGGTAATAAATTATCAGCAGGAGTAATTAATCTATAGCCAATCTTTGATGAAGAGTCAATATGATATCCTGCCTCTCGCAAATATTTAATATACTTCCAGATTGTTGTGCGAGAAACTCCTAATTTATTACTTAACTCTTCTCCAGATAAATAATTCCCCTCGGCTTGATACAATAAATCAAGTACCTTTTCTCGTCTTCCTAAATTTTTTCTCATTTGTTTTCACCTCAAAGGCTGATATATATTTAAAGTATGTTGTTGTAAATGTATAAATTAATATAAAGATTATTAATAAAAGACTTTTTATAAATTATATAATAATTTCTTTAAAAACACAATATTTGAACATTGAGAATAGTTAATCTTTAGCAAAACAGGTCTAGGCTTTTATTTTTCTAACCCTAAAATAAAAAAAGAGCCGATATTGGCTCTTTTCATTGTTATCATATATTAAAACCTAACTGTAAATCCAGTAGATAACTCTAACCCATCAAAATCAGCATCTTCAATTTCAAGAACTCTATAAGAAATTTTTCCTACAAAGTCCATGTTAGTACTAAGCGGCATAGCTGTCTCTATACCAAATTTAATTCCTAAATCACTTTCTGAATCAGAATCTAATTCATAAGAATCAACGTCATAAGAATAATATCCTAAAGCACCATTTAAAGATATATTATCTGATAATTTATATGTAAGAGTACCTAAAAGACCAATTAAAGAAACATCTACATTGTAATAATACAAACCATAAAAACCATCATATTCTACTGCTTCAAAATCATAGCTTGTATAGTTAAATTCTGCTCCAAATGCTAATTTATCAGAATTCCATTTTCTAATACCAGTAAAAAATCCTACACTAGAATCTTCACCAACTTTATCTTCGTCGAAAGTATAATAACTAAGCCCTCCATATCCTTCTAACTCATCTTTATAATTAGCCGCACTCACATTAATAGTCATTCCTAAAATTAATGTTACCAAGATAGTTAAAATAAGTTTATTTTTCATTATAAGCCCCCAATAATTATTTTGTTTCTTTTTAGATATTATACCATTTTTATGATAATTGTGTCAATAATTCTTTAAATTATATAAGAAATTATGTATTTAAAAATATTTAAACACTATAATAATCATTTATAATAACAATTAAAAAATGCCCCAAATGGGGCATTTTTATTAAATAATTAATTTATATTATGCTTTAACTTCATCTTTTAAGCTACTGATTAATAAAGCAGTTACCACTGTACCAACTAAGATAGATACAGCATACATCAATACATTGCCTACTGCTCCAGGAATGAATACAGTAAAGATTCCACCATGAGGAGCTCTTAAAGTAGCATTAAATAACATTGATAAAGCACCTGTTACTGCAGAACCTGCCATAATAGATGGTATTACTTTTACTGGATCAGCTGCTGCAAAAGGAATTGCTCCTTCTGTGATAAAAGATATTCCTAATACTGCTGCTGCTTTACCTGCTTCTTTCTGTTGGTTATCAAATTTCTTAGGAGCAATAAATGTAGCTAATGCAAGTCCTAATGGTGGTACCATTCCAGCAGCCATTACTGCAGCCATTGGAGCATAAACTTTTGAAGCTAACAATCCAGTTGCAAAGGTATATGCTGCTTTATTAACTGGACCACCCATATCAAAGGCCATCATTGCACCCAAAATCAAACCTAACAATACTCTATTTGTACCTGACATTCCTTGTAACCAAGCTGTCAATCCATCCATGATATTCTTCATCGGTGTACCTAGTACATAGATCATTAATAAACCTACGATCAAAACAGATAATAGTGGTAAAATCAATACAGGTTTTAAACCTTGAAAATTCTTTGGTAACTTAATAGTGTCATTCAACCACTTAGTAATATAACCTGCTAAGAAACCGGCTACTAAACCACCTAAGAAACCAGCACCGATATTAGCAGCTAACATACCACCAACCATACCAGGAGCAAAACCAGGTCGATCAGCAATAGAGCTAGCAATAAATCCTGCTAATACTGGAATCATCAAAGCAAATGCTGTTCCACCACCAATTTGCATCAATGCTGCAGCCAATGTCCCTTCTTGTTCAAAAGCCTTAATACCAAAGACAAATGATATAGCAATCGCCAATCCCCCAGCAACAACAAAAGGTAACATATTAGATACACCATTCATTAAGTGCTTGTAGAATCCACTTCTTTCTTCTCTTCTTTCAGACTTATGCTTTGCCACATCAGAATATAAATCCTCTTGTGGCTCAAAATCTTTAGCCTTATCTAAAGCTCTGTCAATTAATCCTTTAGGATCTTTAATAGCATCTCCTACAGGAACAGATACAACAGGTTTTCCTTTAAAACGATCAACATCTGCATCGGTATCAGCAGCAACAATAATTGCTTCTGCTTCTTTAATATCTTCTGTAGTTAAAGCATTTTCTACTCCAACAGAACCTCTAGTCTCTACCTTAATATCTATTCCTTTCTCCTTTGCAGCTCCTTCTAAAGCCTCAGCAGCCATATAAGTATGAGCTACACCAGTTGGACAAGCAGTTACAGCTAATATTTTCATTGTATTTCCCCCTTTTAAGATAATAATTTATATTAAGCAGACTCCATATCTAATACCCTCTCCGATGAAGATATTATAATAGGGGGTTCTTATAAAACTTATACATGAAATCTGCCCTATGTCAATTTAATAAATCTCTATCTCAGCTGTTATTCATTCTCTTCAATTACTTTTAACAATTCCTCTTTTGTATCAACAGATAATAAAGCTTCTCTAAAATCAGCATGCATCAATTTCCTTGATAATTTAGCTAATACCTTTAAATGATCATCATTTTTACCTTCAGGTACTGCAATCATAAAGAAGATTTTGGCTGGTTTATCATCAAAACTTCCAAATTCAACACCTTCCTCTGATTTAGCAAATACTAGTGTAGGCTCTTTTACTACACTACTCTTACCATGAGGTATGGCAACTCCATTTCCCACTCCAGTCGTACTTTTTTCTTCCCTCTCCAAAATAGTCTGGTAGAAATCTTCTTTTGAAGTAATTCTTTCAGCTTGGTCTAAAAGATCTACCATTTCTGATAAAACTTCATTCTTAGTATTACTATCTAATTTAAGCTTAATTAAATCTTTACTCATTAAATTACTAATCTTCATTCAATGCTCACTCCTTTATTCTAAAATTTCTATTTCAACCTCTTTAACTAAATTCTTTACCTCTTCTTTACTGCAAATCTGAGTTCCTGCTTTAGTAACAGTACTAGCACTAGCAGCTGTAGCATAAAGCAAGGCCTCTTTTAAATCTACTCCTTCATTTAACTTTAAGGAAAGAGAACCCACCAAAGTATCTCCTGCTCCTATTGTGCTTGCCACTTTGACTTTAGGAGGTCTTATCTTCCAGACTCCCTCTTTACTAATTACAATCGAACCTTCACCACCAAGAGAGATAACTACAATCTTAATCCCTTGTTGATATAATTTTTTCCCTGATTCTACAATCTTATCAATACTATCTAGTCTTTTATTAAATAAAGTCTCTAATTCATCTAAATTAGGCTTAACTAGATATGGTTTAGCCTTTAATCCTTCTATTAGAGGTTTATTAGAGGTGTCCAAAATCACCTTAGCTCCTTTACTTTGAACTTCTTCTATTAGACTAGCATAAGTGTTTTGAGGAAGGCCTTGAGGTAAACTTCCACCCATAATGATTAAGTCATTCTGATCTATACTATCTAATAAATCTTTTTCCAATTTACATAATTCAATATTAGTGATCTGTGGGCCAGGTTCATTCACTTCAGTTTCTTGCTTATTATTTATATCTATTATTTTTAAATTAGTACGAGTATCATCCTTTACCAGAGTAAAATTATGATAAATACTTAATTTGCTTAAACTTTCTTTGATGAAACCTCCACTGCTACCTCCTATAAAGCCAAATGCTTTAGTTTCTCCACCTAGCTCAGATATTACCTTTGAAACATTAATTCCTTTACCTCCAGCATCTTTTCTAACTGCTTTAATTCTATTTAAAGTACCTAATGTAAATTTTGATATTTTAACTGTCTTATCTACAGCAGGATTAAGAGTTAAAGTTATAATCATATTTTCACCTCCTAAGCTAGGATAATTTCTACATTATCTTTAAATTTCTTTAAGGTTTCTCTATTTAAATCTCTATCAGTTATAATTGTATCTATATCTTTAATTTCTGCTATTTTAACAAAAGCAGTCTCTCCAAATTTACTATGATCTGCTAGTATAATTACTTCTTTGGCTCGTTCCAGCATCGCCTTTTTAGTATTAGCTTCTACTAAATCTGGAGTTGTTAGGCCATCACTTAATGTTATTCCATTAGCACCTAAAAAAACTTTATCTGGATTAAGATTTCTTAAGTTTAACTCTGCAATTGGTCCAACCATGGCTAAAGTTTTTTTCTTTAAGATTCCTCCAGTTAAAATTATCTGATGTTTACTTGTAGATAATTCTAAAGCTATATTAGTAGCATTAGTTACAATTGTTAGATCTGAAAGTTCTTCTAATAATCTAGCCAATTCAGTAGTAGTAGTTCCTGCATCTAAGATAATTGTATCTCCATCTTCAATCAATTCTAATGCTTGCTTAGCAATCTTCTTCTTAGCATTAGGATGTTCTTTTTCTTTCTCAATAAAAGATGGTTCAAATTTTCTACCTTCTGCCACTACAGCACCACCATGAGTTCTATTAATCAATCCTGAATCTTCTAACTGCTGTAAGTCTCTTCTTATAGTAGAAGAAGACACATTAAAGATATCACAGAGTTCATTGACTGCAACAGCTTTTCCATCTTTAATCAATTCAAAGATCTTATCTCTACGCTCTTCAGCAAACATTTAATCACCTTTAGATTTATTTTTAGTTTAGCATCTATGACTATTTACTTTTTTTATCACTTTATTTTATGATTGTTTTTGATTGTTTGTTCTTATTTATGATTATATTATAAGTATTCAGAAAAGTCAAGCAGTTATTTATAAATAACTTCATAAACTTTATAAGTAGCTTCTCAGACTTGTGTGCGAAAAGAGAATTATATAAGTCTACTCTCTTATAATACCCATGTTTCAATCACCAAATTCAATCATAAACAGTCAAATCTAAAATTTCAACTTCAGTCTATGAATTAAGTTTAACAATTTTCTATTAATGGGAATAAGATATATTAGATTAATTTGTGGAGGTGATTTAATGGCTAATAGAAGGCCCAATATAGAAAGAGAGCACAAACCTAGCTGCGATTGCCAACTAGCAGAAGCTTGTATTCCCTTTCAAAACTATGGTTCACGCTATAGTCCAATGGAGGCATTAAGCATAGGAACTATCTTTATCGATTTGTATCGACCATATAAACGAAAAAGAATCTAGTCACAGATATAAGGAGGTGAAAAGATGACTAGAGAACAATTGGAAATGCTTAAAGAACTTATGGCTCTCGACTTTTATTTAGTAGAACTTAGTTTATTTCTTAATACCCACCCTAATAATCGACAAGCTTTAGAAGACCATAATATGATTGTCAGAGAATATAAAGAATTGAAAATGGATTATGTCAGAAGATATGGTCCTTTATGTACTAATTGTGTTAGTAAATACCCATGGCAATATATCGAAACTGAATGGCCATGGCAGATTAATTATTAAAAAAGGAGGAAGTAAAGTGTGGAATTATGAAAAGATATTACAATATCCTGTTAAAGTTAGTAAGAATGATTTAGAAATGGCAAAATACCTTTATGCGCAATATGGTGGACCTGATAGTGAATTATCAGCAGGCATTAGATATTTAACTCAAAGATACTTTATACCTACAGGCGAAGCCAAAGCTACTTTAACTGAGATTGGAACTGAAGAATTGGCTCATTGGGAAATTTTAGGGACATTAATTTATAAATTAACTGAAGGAGTTCCAATTCAAGCCCTAAGAGAAGCGGGCTTAGGAGCTCATTATGCTCAACATGGTAAAAACTTATATCCTCATGATGCAGCAGGAGTTCCATGGACAGCATCATATATTCAATCTCACGAAGATCCTATTGCTACTTTACATGAGAATTTGGCTGCTGAACAGAAAGCAAGAGCTACCTATGAAAACTTAATTAATCTTAGTAATGATGCAGGAGTTATTGATACCTTAAGCTTCTTAAGACAAAGAGAAGTAGTTCATTTTCAAAGATTTGGAGAGACCTTAGATATTGTGAGAGATTATTTAGAAAATGACAATAATTATAGAGGATAACTTTTATAATATATACTAAAAGGTGATGTTTAAACATCACCTTTTAGTATATATTATGCAGATATAAAGACTTCTCTACTACCATAATTAATTACCTCTTGATAATTATTAATTAATCTTTCAAAAACTTTATCCCATGATTTATTTATAGCATAGTTATATGCATTATCAGCTAACTCTTCTCTCAACTTCTTATTTATAATCACTTTCTCCAAATTTATAGCAAAACTTTCTGGAGTAACTTCGACACATGCCAATCCATTATATCCATCTTCTAAGTTCTCTCTTACTCCACCTTCCAAGAAAGAAACAACTGCTAATCCTGAGGCCATTGCCTCCAAAATAACATTCCCATAGGTTTCTGTTATAGAAGGAAATGCAAAAATATCTGCAGAAGCATATATTTTACTCAAATTATGTCCCTTTAAGTATCCTGTAAAAATAACATTAGAAGGAGCTTCTGATTTTAATTTATCTAATAAAGGGCCATCTCCTGTGATTAATAATCTGACTTGATCTTTATATTTCTGATTAATGATCTTCATACTCTCCATTAACAAATTTAAATTCTTCTCTGGTGCTAACCGACCTACATATAATAGCGTTATCCTATCTCCTAATTCATAACTTTCCCGTAAATCTTCATCTCTATATTGAGGAGAATATAATTTAGAGTTAATACCTCTATCCCAAATTTCTAGATTTTTAATTCCATTATCACTTAGTTCTTCTAAGCTAGACTGGGAAGGACACAAATTGATTGTAGAATGGCTATGAAACCATCTAAAGAAAGTCCAAATAGGTTTTTCTAAAAAGTGCAGGTTATAATAATCTAAATAATGAGTGAAATTAGTGTGATAAGAAGAGATTAGAGGTATATCATAGCTAGTAGCATATTTCAATCCACAAAGTCCAAGATTAAAAGGTGTTACTATATGAATTAGATCTGGTTGATACTCATTCAATTTATTTTTAATCTTAAAGTAATTGGGTACTGATAATCTACACTCTGGATACAAGAAGAATCGAAAACTAAGCATCCTTTGTATATTCTTTTCAAAATTCAGACTATCAGCTTCTGGGTCATCAGGAGCAAAGATCAAATAATCTATTCCCTCTTTCTCTAAATACTCCTTAAGTTTAGCTAAGGTCTTTGTGACACCATTAACCTGAGGCAAAAAGGTATCAGTAAATATAGCAATTCTCATAATTACCTCCTCTAAAAATTTATTTAACTTATAGAGTTAAAGTGAATGGCCAGAGAAAAAACAATACTAATAAGAATCCCAATAATTACATCTGAGGGATAATGAACACCTAAATATATCCTTGATAACCCAACTAAAAAAGATAAAGATAGAAATAAAAACGAAAGTGAAGGAAAAAAGAAGCTTAATGTAATCGCTAATGAAAAGCTTGCTGTTGTATGGCCTGAAGGAAAAGAGTATTCTTCAAAAGGAATCTTAACTAAATCAATATCCTCTAAAACTCTATATGGTCTTGAACGGTTAACAATTCTTTTAATTATATGAACAAATAAATTACTACTTAGTAGTACTAATAACATTTCAAAAGCAACTTGATCCAATTTTTGATCTCCAAAAATAATTAATAATACTGGTAATGTGATAGTAAAAACTGCTCCACCTAAATGAGTTATATAAGACATAAAACAATTTGAAAATTTACACCTTGCTTTAGTATAGATGAAATTAAATAATTCTATATCTTTAAGCAACAAACGATTAGTTAAGCAGTTCATTGTACTTACCCCCTTAATTACTAGTTTAAATATATTATATACATAAAGTATTAAATCATTGTTAAGGAAAAATTAATTAATTGTAAAATTTCGTAAATCATTCAAAAGAAACTCTAGATAATTATTACATTTAAATCTATAATTACAAAAAAATAAAACTACCCTTTAAATTTAAAGGGTAGTTTTATTTAAGTTTATAAATTAAAATAATCCATGTGCCCAATTAGAAAAATAGATTCCTATTAAAGCACCTGTTATTATATCAGAAGGATAGTGTACACCTACATAAGCTCTTGAAACTGCAACTAATCCAGCTATAGTTTGACTAACAGGATAAAAGCTTGGAAAATTAAATCCTAATACCATAGCTACAGAGAAAATTGCTGTTGTATGACCAGATGGGAAAGATCTTACATCAAAAGGTGGGGTAGTCAAATTCACTTTCTCTAATGCTTCATAAGGTCGCGAACGATTGAAGGTATATTTAGCAAGTTGAACAAATATACCACTGCTAACTAAAGCAATCATCGCTTCCCAACCAACTTGACGAAACTGAGCCCCTCCAAAGAAAACTAATAAGAAAGTAACAGTAAATGTAAATATAGCTCCACCCAAATGGGTTATTCTAGGCATAATTAAATCTAGAAGTCTACATTTAATCTTACGATTAATAAGATAGAACAGCTGAATATCTCTATTTATAATAGCTTTTATTATTCTGTTCATATGTTTCGACTCCTTTTTCTTATAGTATTAATATTATAATATAATTTCTATTAGGACTCAATGATTTTATTATTTTCTTTATTAATATTAGATTAGCCTCCTAGCTCCTGCATATTTCTTCCTCCAAAAACGGTTAAAACGGCTAACCTCTACATCCCTTTTTTGTAAAATATGAATAAACTCATGATCATTAATCATAATTCCAGAATGAGTTACTATGCCATCTAATAATTCAAAATAAACCAAATCTAATACTTGTAAATCTTCTGATCCAATAGGTTTTCCTATCTTTAACAATCCATTCAAATAGCGATCTGGATCTTCCTTATACCACTCTTCAGAGACATATGCCCCATCATTAGATGGAAGTTTGATTCCAAATTCTTTATATATAGCTATAGTTAGACCTAAACAATCCAAACCAGTTAATGATCTACCATTATGCTTGTAAGGGATATTACGATACTTTTTTACTATTTCCCTCATCTTCTTTTCTATTCTCTCCTTCTTCACAAACCCACCTCCTTTGTCATATTGGCAGAACTGATTAAATAATATAACTAAATCATTCTATTAAAAAAATTATAACGCGGTTTATTACATTCTATGTAATAAATGACAATTGGTGAGAGTTTATATCTTTTATTTACTAGAAGAGAATATCTCAGCTAATTTCAAATTCTTCTTAATTAAATCAGGATGTTTTTTAATATACTCTACAAATTTAAATTTAAACTGAATATCTATCTTTTCATCATCTATTTGATTTGCTTTTGCCTTCAAAATCTCTGGTGAAGATTCTTCAACTGAATCTACAAAGCATAGTGGGGGGAATAGTACACACCACCAATTAGCACCTTCTCCTTCTCCTATAACTACATTTACAGCTTGATAATCTCCTGATGGCAAGGTAATATTACCATAAGTTCTTGTAGGAAATTTCCTCATTCCTACATTAATATCTACTTTATAATTAAATCCTTTATCTTTAACTACCTGTTCTGCAACTTCTCTCAAATGATTCTTTTGCTCTCTAACAATATTACTAGCTTCAGTTATATTTTCTATATCTGCAAATAGTGTTTTACTAGATTCGATAATCTTATCTCTAATCTTTCTTTTTAAAGATTGATCTATTAAAGAGTTACTATTAGCTATCACATGTAACCTCAATAAATTAGACGGATTATAGTCTCTATCTTCTAATACAAAAGCTGTTCTACTACCTAATAAAAATAATAGAATTAGTGTTATAGTTATTGATGTAATAAAATATATTCTTCTCATTTTGCTTCCTCCTTTAGTTCAATAGCACTCTTTAACTTCTCTAAAGCCTTCTTTTGAATTCTAGATATTTGGGCTTGTGAGACTCCTACTCTATTAGCTATCTCCTCTTGAGTTTCCCCTTCATAAAACCTCAAATTAATTATTAACCTTTCCCTAGCTGATAAAACCTCAAAACCTCTTCTCATATTTATCTCTTCAATCCAACCTATTCCACCTTTATCACTTATTTGATCCATTATCCTTAATGGTTCACCTTCATCTTCAAATATAGGGGTAAAAATAGAGATAGGACTCTTGGTCGCTTCTAAAGCATAGATTATATCTGATCTAGGAATATCTAATTTCTGGGAGATTTCTTCTAAACTAGGTTCCTTCCCTCTCTTCTTAAGTAGTTCATCTCTTAATTTCAAAGTGCGATAAGCTATCTTTCTTAGTGATCTACTTACTCTAATTTCCCGGTTATCACGAATATAACGTCTAACTTCTCCTAAAATCATAGGTACCGCATAAGTAGAAAATCTAACCCCCTTATCTACTTTAAAATTATCTACTGCTTTAACCAAGCCTATACAACCAACCTGAAATAAGTCATCTAATGGGTGACTATTATTTCTAAACTTTTGTAAGACACTTAATACTAACTTTAGATTTCCATTTACTATCTGATTTCTAGCCTCTATCTCTCCATTATTCATTCTATTAAATAAATCTAACATCTCTTTATTTGATAAAACAGGTAGTTGTGCAGTATTAACTCCAGTCAATTTTACCTTTTCCATCTTAACCACTCCTAATTTATTCCAATTTTTACTATTACTATCATTGACACTAATAACCAGAGTTATACATATAAATTTTAATTTTTTCAACTTATAGTTATATAAATTAAAAACAAACTTTCAAGCCTACTATTAATAGGTATAAAATTCTTATAGATACAAAAAATAAATTATACTAATTATATATCTGCGGAGTGATTATATGAAAAAAATCTCCAACTTGCAGCTTTTTCTGATAGTGATTAACTTTATGCTTGGTAGTGCCATCTTATTTCCTCTTGGTATTAAAGCAAAACAGGACTCTTATCTAGTTATGTTAATTGCTATACCAATAGGTATTCTCTTAGCAATTATTTATATCAAGATAGCTTCTATAGACCCAAATAAAAACTTAATTGAAATAAGCAAAAAGATATTCGGTAAATATTTAGGATGGTTAATTGGGTTAATCTATTCTAGCTTCTTCTTTTACATAGCAATTAGAAATATTAGAGATTTTGCAGGACAGCTGAGCCACTTTCTAGTACCTCAAGCCAATTTAAAATCAATTACTTTTTTAACTATTATACTAGTAATCTATTGTGTTTATCATAATATTGAGACTATAGCAAGGGTAACCACCTTTACTATTGTATTAGGTTTCTTACTACTAACACCTAGTACCCTTTACTTGTTATTCTTTAGTGCCGATTTCACAAATTTACAGCCAATTTTGGCTAAAGGACTCACTCCAGTATGGAAGGAAATATATCCAGGAATATTAGCCTTCCCACTGGCTGAACTGGTGGTCTTTATTATGGTATTCTCTAGAGTCAACGATCATAATAAAAGTAAGCAATACTTTATTATGGCTATTATTTTTTCTTTTCTAATATTAACTATAAATACTATTACTATAATCTCAGTCTTAGGTGTAAAATTATCAGAACAAGTAAGCTACCCTTTAATTAGAAGTGGTCAGGTAGTTAATGGAACCTTACTAAAGCTTGATTTCTCTATCTCTTTAAGCACTACCTTAATCCTATTTAAAAAAATAAAACTATTAACCTATGGAGCAGTAAAGGGCTTTTCTAATCTTTTTAACATTTCATACAAAAAAATAGCTATCATACTACCTATAATAGGAGGATACCTATCAATCATTATCGCTCCTGGTCGAATACAACATCTTGAGTTTGGCTTAGGTCCTTCACTATGGATTAATATAGCTGTAGGAATTTATCTACCCATAGTCAGTTTAGTAGTATATTATCTGAAAAAGTTTTTTATGAGGAAGAGAGGTAAATGATATTTAATAAGTATAAAGAGACAGTAACGAGTGACTAGTAACAGGTGACAAGTTAATCTATTTACTATTTACTATTTACTATTTACTATTTACTATTTACTATTTACTATTTACTATTTACTATTTACTATTTACTGGTTACTCGTCACTAGTTACTAAAGTATCGCAATCTCTATCTATTCTCTTACTATATAAAATCTAACTCAAAACATAAAAAAGAGTTGAGGAAGATTCCTCAACTCTTTTTTAGGCTAATAATTGATCAAATATATAATCATAGATAGGTTTAAACAGATCTGATAATATCAAAATAGGATTAGGCAAGTCTAAATCCAAAAGCACCCCATAACTATATAGAATTCCTATGGACATTAATAGGCTATAGACAAATAACTCTTTCCATTCCTTCTTTTTTATTAATCCTTTAACCTGAAAATAAATTAAAAACATAAAGAAAAGGCTTAAAGCTATTATTTTCATCTATCATCTACTCCCTTATTCAGGCTTGGTAATTGGTTGAGAGATCATTCCTAAACGTTTGATAGTAACCTCTACCTTAATATCTGTAACTACTGTAGGAAAGATTTGATCCCATTGCTCCTTTATCTCTTCCCATTTCTGAGGATCATTTCGATAAACAGCATTTCCATATCCAAAAATATCAGCATTATAATCTTGTTGAGCCCTCCAAAGAACTGTTTTAATATTACCTTCAATCTCTTTGGCTAAGTTCTTCTGTAACTTCTTAATATCCTCACTTTTAGTAAGGTCTAAATTAGTAACTGCTTCAGTGATTGCTAAATCAGTCTTAACCTTTAATTTAAAACTGATCTTTCCATCTTTGATCTCTGGCTTTAAATCAGATTTGCTACTTAATATTTCTGCTGAAAATTTCTCTTTTCCACTTTCATACTCTACAATAGCTCCACCTTCAATTTCATCAATTACAAAAAGATAACCTTTTGATTCTACTCTATCAAGCCATCCTTTTAATTTCCCATCTTTCAAAACAGCATCACCGGATAAAGCAATTACATCTCTTAAATCTTCTGGTATATTCTTTACTAAATCTAACTGCTGATAGGTTCCTTCAGGAGGTAACTTGGGCTTATAGTTAGTTAGACGTCCAGTAACTTCATCAAAATCATCATCGGCTAATCTAATTAACATATCCTTAAGATTAAGAGCATAACTTTCTGACCAGTCTGTTTGATTATTCTGAATCAAACCTGTAATCTCAGCTGGAAGACTAGATTCAAAGCGTGGATTTGACTCTATGGTCTCTTTAATAGGAAATTGTGATATTAATACCCAACTATTGTATCTAATCTCTTTATTTCTAGCAAAGAAGTCTATTATATCCTTCAACCCTTTTTTAGCAGCCTGCTCTCCAATAATTATTAAATTACTATGAAACCAGACTAACTTCTTAGAAACTTTAGACCTCAAATTCTTACTAGCTCTCATCATAGTCTTACCACTAGCAGTGACATTCCAGCTTTGGATAATCGATCCACCCATTCCACCACCTGCTTTACTAGGTACCATTACCTGTACTATAATTTCATACTTCCCTTCATCAGGAAGCCAATCAACACCGGTCAGTCCAACAATTCCCAACTCGTCCATCTCTCTTTTACCAGCACAAGAACTTAAATTTAAGGATATAGTTAATAAAATCAATACGCAGATTAACCTTTTATTCATTCTCATCATCACCTTTTGCTGGAGATGGCTTTACATTTGATCTAATTCTTTGCTGATCTGTTTTTACCAAATAAGAAGGACGATTGTTTTTAAACCATTCTGGTACTTTAATAATCGTATCCTTTAATCCATCCCAATCTGTTGGTGTAAATGGAGATAAATATGGAACACCAAAGGTTCTTAAGCTACATAAGTGAATTAAGAGAAATAAGACAGCAAAAGTAATCCCAAACATCCCCCAACTAGCAGCCAAGAACATAACTCCAAATCGAATCATTCTAACACCTAAAGCAAAATTATAAGCTGGAATCATAAAGGAAGCAATCCCTGTCAATGCCACTACAATAACCATAGCTTGAGAGACCAACCCAGCTTCTACTGCTGCCTGCCCAACAACTAAAGCACCAACTATACTAACTGCCTGACCAACCTGTTTTGGAAGCCTTAAACCAGCTTCTCTTAAAGCTTCAAAGGCAATTTCCATTATTAAGGCCTCTACTAAAGCTGGAAAAGGAACTCCTGCTCTTGAAGCAACAATACTTAATAGTAATTTGGTGGGAATCATCTCTTGATGAAAGGTTGTAATTGCTATATAGATAGATGGGCCTAATAAAGCAGTAAGAAAAGCAAAAAATCTTAATAATCTGGCAAAACTAGCAAAGAAGAACCTCTGATAATAATCTTCATTAGCTTGTAAAAAATGACTGAACACACTTGGAACAATTAATACAAAGGGAGTCCCATCAATTATAATGCCAACCCTCCCTTCATTCAAAGCTGCTGCCAATCCATCTGGTCGTTCGGTATTAGCTATTTGAGGGAAGGGAGAGAAAGGGTCATCCTCAATTAATTGCTCAATAATTCCACTTTCATTAATCATATCTATATCAATCCTCTTCAAACGGTTCTGCACCTCTGCTATCAAATCATCTGGAGCAGTGCCTTCAATATAAGCAATATTAATAGCAGTCTTACTAACCCTTCCTAGCCTAATTGCTTCTAACTTTAAATCTGGAGTCTTGATTCTAGCTCTAATCAGAGATAAATTTGTATCTATATTCTCTACAAATCCTTCTCTTGGTCCACGAACAACTGTCTCTGTCTCAGGCTCTTTGACATTTCTACTTTCACGGGCTGGTATAGGTAATGATAATGCTAAATCATATTCATCTAAAAGTAATATAACATGGCCTGAAAATATATTTTCTATGATCTTCCCAAAGTTATCAACCTTTTCAACAACCCCTATAGTTAATAAACTATTAGGCAATAATTCAATCAAACCTTGATTTCTACTTGATTTTTTTAATTCTTGATTTCTACTTATAATCATTAATTCTTTAAGGATAGTATCATTAATAAACTGTTGATTAACTATACCTTCAATATAAACAAGCGCTGAATCTAGCTGTAGCTGATCGCCAAGAATAAAACGCCTAATATCTAAGTCACTTACTTTATTAAAGACTCCTTTGATATAAGTTAAGTTCTCTTCTAAACTACTTTTTAAGTTTACATTATTAATATCTATTCCCTTTTGGTACTTTTTCTTTAAAGCCTTTAAATCTTCTTCTTCATCCTTTCTCTTCTTCTCTTCTATTGTTAAGGGCCTTTTTATCTTCTTACTCATTCATTATCCCATCCTTTTATGTATAGAAAAGTTAAAATTTATATAACTCTATCTTTTAGCATTATTGTGTACAAATCTGGATTAATTATTAATATTACCCCTTACTATATCTAAGCTTAAGTGCTACACTTTAGATTTTTTCCTATTTTCCAAGAAATATGCAATAATTAATACTAGGATAAAAAGAATTTTCTAATATACCACCTAACTTACTCCCAAAAACTCCAATAGTAACCATTATTAAAAAGCTAACTAAAAGCTGACTAACTAAATTTCCTATTAAACTCATCTTAAGCACCTTAAACCTATCTTTAAAAAAAGGCTTAAACCCCAAAAATAAATTAGGAATAATTAAAAACCAATGTGCTGGTAACAAAGTGCCTCTAATTATTCTCTTAAAGTCTAAATTTAATGGTTTTAAACGAGCTAATTCTATCCAATTATAACTAGTAAAGCTAATAAGCAGAATTGATAAAATTACAATTAATATTCCAAATAGATTGACGCGAATTATTGTTTCTAGACCTTTATAAGATAAATAGCCCCCCATTAAAACTACCAGAATCCAAAAGCCTAATATTTGTTTTCCTGCCATTACAAACTCTATAAATCCAATACTCTCATAGATAATTAAAATAGTTAATTCTATATTTAGCAATATAAAAGGTAGCAAAATTATTCTTCCTAATATACTAACAAAAACCTCAATACAGTCCTGGACAATATTCTGATTAGAAAATTCACAGCTTAACTTAAATACTAGATAGTGTAAGGGGGCAACAATAAAACCAGAAATTATAATTGCTAGCCAAGCATTCACTCCACTCTCCTTAATCACTTCACTTGGTACTAATAATAAAATAGTAGCTAGAACTACATTGAGCGATAATAAAAATGCTTGTCTGCTACTTATCTTCTTTTCTGACATTCTATCACCTAATATGAGTTTATTATATATTTAACTATTTCTTATTTCTATTGGCTATAGCATATGCTAGAGTCAATAATAAAATAGTAGGTAGACTAACAGTTGTTAAAACACCAATAACAAAATATTTAGTTACTAATCCAGGTAAAGAGATACCACTACTATAGATCGTTAAAGTCAAAATAAGAAGGGTAAAGGGAATGACTACTCTTTTGTAATCCTTTAACTCAAAACAATCAGCAATTAATTTAACGGTCACAAAATTAAATATCCCCATCTTCAAAACATTACCTAAAATCCAAATCACAAAGGTAATTACCTCTACACCAGACAATGATAGATCACTTAAATTATGAAAAGAAAAATTTAAAATTGATGCTAGATTCCTTCCAAAAATACCAACTAAAAAAATAACTAATACACTAACTAATATCTGAATTACTAAGTTAGAAAATCCTACTGCCTTAATCACTCTTTTCTTATTATTAAAATAAGGCTTTAATACTATTAAAATAACAGAGTGATAAAAGAATAACCTAGCTGGATATAAACTTCCAGCAATAATTCTCTTAAAATTAAAAATCAATGGCTTTAATCTAGACAATTTTAAAGTGGTAACTAAAGGAGTTGTTAGCAGAATAATAATTGTACCAGTCAATAAAAGAAAGCTACCGATAGTATTACTTCTAGCTATAACTTCAATCCCTTTAGATGATAAATATGCTACTAAAACACTAATAGCAATCCAAAAAGCGGTGATAGATGACTCCTCCATAACAAAAGTAATATAACCTGTACTAAAGATTAATAGCATAATATTAGTCATAATTAAAACTAGAATGTATGGTATCAAAATTATTTTTCCTAATAAAGGTCCAAACATCTCTTTAGAATCACCAATAATACTTTTATTAGAAAAATTACAGCCTAATGTTAAAAACAAGTGATTTAGTAAACCCATAGATAGTCCTGCCGCTATTATTGAAGCCCAGCCTGCCCCACCACACTCTTGAATTACAATGTTAGGAGCAGTTATAACAATAGTAGGTAAAATAACTGCTATTCCTAACCAAAAGAATTCCAATTCACTTATTTTCTCACTCATCTTATCACCTAATTATATTATTACTAATTATTAAAATTCCTCTAATACTATAAATACCTAAGTTCAGTAAAAATAAAATTTAAATTATTATTTAATCTAATCACTAATTCTAAATTATAATATGTATCATTTAATATTCACTACTTAAGTAATAAATATTTATGATAAAAGTTTGGCAACTATTTTCTTATCACTAATTATGCTATAAAGATTCTCTTATTTTTAGCACAGTATATATTTAAGGTCATTCTTAAAATAATCCTTAATAGATTAATTTATATCTTTATTAGAACTATTCTTAAATAAATATCCAAATATGAATAATATTATTAGAGGAATGTATATATATATTAGACTCACTGCAGCATTAATCTTAAATAATATCCTGACCAAAGAGGTATTTACCCCAAAAAGAACAAGAGAAATATTCATAATTGAAATTGGTATGAGTAATATTTTATAATTCTTTAACCCAAACCATTCACTTATAGCTTTAGCGATAGCAAAATAATAAATTCCAACCTTTAATACACTTCCTCCAATCCAGTTAATAAAGATAACTACCTCTAATCCCAAAATAGACAATCTGCTTAGATTATAAAAAGGGAAATTTAAAGTAGAAGTTAATCTAATCCCAAAGATAGCTATAGTAAATATAACCAAAACTACCACTATAATTTGAATAAATAGATTTGCCAAAATACTATTTTGAATAATCTTATTAGAATTTTTAAAAAAAGGTTTAAACAGCAATAAAATAAAGCTAGGCTGTATAAACCATGTACTAACAAAGATACTCCCTTTTATAATTTTCTTAAAATCAATTATAAAAGGGCTAAGTTCTTTAAAATCTAATCTTGTATAGTTTAATATAAAAATAGTGAATATAGATAATACAACTACAATCATAATTAAAGTACATAACCTGCAAATAGTCTCAATTCCTTTATAAGCTAGATAATCAGCCAATAAAGCTACTGCAATCCAATACCTTAGATTATGACCTCCAGGCATTACATAGCCTATAAAATCTATAGCTTCATACATCATAAAATAAAGAATTATGAATAATGCTAAAATATAATATAATATAATTATACTGCCCCAAAAATTCCCGAAAATTATTTTAGAATCATCAATAATACTTCTTTCAGAAAATTCAAAACTAAAACTTAATAAAAAATATTGTAAAAACCCAATAATTAAACCAGAAAATATAATTGATACCCATCCTACCTGACCCGCAACTTCTACTACTTCCCTAGCTATAAGCAGAATAATAGTTGATAAAATAAGACTAAGATTTAAAAAAAATGCTTGTATACTACCTATTCTTTCTATCATTTAACCACCTATCTAAAGATTTATACTCTAAAAATTTATGAATCATTAAACCAAAGTAATTCTTAGTTAAATTTCAAAACTATCTCCTTTTATTGGCTAAACTATAAGCTATACTTAAAAATATTAGAAAAGGGATCTCAAAGATTAATGCTAAAACTATTATTATATGTATAAAGTGTAATAATGCTAAAGGCAAGTCAAATTCAAAAATACCAGTTTCAATAGTAAATAAAGCAAAGGGTAGGATCAATACTCGATAATCCTTTAAATTAAAATATTCTCTAATTGAAATTAAAGATATAAAACAATATAAGCCAGCCTTTAATATAATTCCAAATATCCAAGCCATAAAAATTATAATATTTAAGCTCTTAATCGATAGCGCTGTTATTTCATAAAAAGGAAACCTTAAAGCATCAATTAAATCAACCCCAAATACAGTTATAGAGATAAACAAATGATTTAAAAGTCCCATTTGACTTAATATATTTCCTAGTAAACTAGCTTTAATAGCCTTATTATTATTTTTAAAATAAGACTTTAATACCAATAAAATATTGGGCAATATTAAGAACCAATGAGCAATACCAATACTTGCTTTTGACAAATTATTTAAATCTAGCGATATAGGCTTTAATCTATTTAAATGAACAAATTTTAAATGAGGAACTAAAACTATTATAATTGATAATAAGAATATTATTGATGCACTTTGTACCACTCTAGCAATAACCTCTACTCCTCCATTAGCTAGATAAGAAGATAAGAGAACAATAATAATCCAAAAACCCAAAATACTCTTAGCAGGCATTAGATATGCAATAAAATCAACACCTTCATAAATTATTAAAATATAGAGCTGTATAGTTAGTAAAATATAAGGCAATAAAATGATTTTGATCTTGAATTTACCAAAAATCTGGCTACAGTCTTGAATAAAACTATTATTAGAAAAATCACAAGCCAACCTTAAAATAATATAATGCAATATTCCTACTATAGACCCAGCTACTATTACTGCTATCCAGCTTGTTTGAGTAGCCTTACTGATAATAATTTTGGGAATAGTTAAAACAGCTGTAGCTAAAACCAATGTTACTGAAATCCACAATATTTGTATTGCACTTATCCTTTCTTCTTCCATTTAACCACCTGCTTGTAAACTTAAAGATATCTTTAGTTTGTTTAAAAATGACTATTAGTATCCTATTAATTACATAAAAATAGCTAAGATTGAATGAAATCTTAAATTGATAAACTTATCAAAAATTAGTATGATATAAGAAGGGAGGTGAATAATATGGCTAATCAATTTAATGCTTTAGAAATTATTAAAATAGCAATGAATGTAGAAAAAGAAGGAGAAAACTTCTATAAGCGTTGTGTAGAAGTTAATTCTGAACCTGAAGTAAAAAAAGTGTTTAAAGAATTACAAGAAGATGAACAAGAACACTACAAATACTTTAAGCGATTATTAAAGATATTTGATGAAGAAGATAAAAGTATTACTAGAGACTACCTCTATGAACAAGAAGTTAATAACTACTTAAAAGCCTTAGTAGATACTAAAGTCTTTCCTACTGATGATAAAATAACTGATGATATAGCTCATAATCTACAAGAAGCTATTGAAGTAGGCATTAAGGCAGAAAAGAACTCTTTATTATTATATGCTGAATTAATTGATATTGAAGAGGATAAAAACACTATTGAAGCCTTAGAAAAATTAATTATTGAAGAAAAGAGACATTTAATTAAATTAGAAAGTTTGAAATCACAAATATAAAAAAAGATTAACCTCCAACTGGAGGTTAATCTTTTTCTATCTCTAATATAGCAGTAAAACGATTTAAACCTGAAAATAAATCAATTACTGCAATTAACTCTAATAACTCTTCTTCCTTTAAGGCTAATTTATCAAAATCATCTTTACTTAAATCTGCATAATTATTGGTAGCTTTATCAACAAAATTTAATATTCGTGCTTCAACTTCAGTTAATAACTCATAAGCCCCTGCTTTAACTTGATCTAATACTTCTGATGGATACCCTATCTGCTTTAAACCATTATAATGGGCATTAATACAATATTCAGATTTATTTAATACCGATACTCTTAAAGCGGCTAGCTTCTTTAATTTTTTAGGTAATAGATCATCCTTCATAACTGAAGACATCTTATTCCAAGTAGCTCTTAAGATTTGAGGCTTATGTGCATAAGTCTTAAATAAATTTGGAACACTTCCTTTTTTAGATTTAATATCTAATAAAATATCCTTAACAATTCCTGTTGCCTCTTCAACTTTTATCTTTTCTACCTTATCTTTAGTGATTATTGATGTTTGTGACATATAATCGCCTCCTATATATATATTCTTCTATATATAAGCTTTCAATTCAAAAATAAAGTAATTTGTAAGATCTAATTAATGTTTAAGTTTAGTAACGACTACACATAATAAAATAATCATATCAAACTCATCTATAACTATAGTTATCTAACTCTAGAATAAAATCTGAGTATGTCTTTATAGAAAGATAAAGCGACAGTTTCGGAGTTAGGCGTTAGGAGCTAGGACATAGAAAGATCTTACTAACTCCTATGACCTATCACCTAGCACCTAGCACCTAAAAGTGTCGCTTTATCACCATTAAATTTAATTTTAGACTTTTTTATCTATATAAGATTATTTATACTATATATAAACTAAGCAGGTGTTTACATATGAAAAACATCAGCAATAGTCAGTTGTTAACTCTAATGATTATCTTCCTAATGGGAAATACAGGGGTTTTTAGCATAGGAATTGAGGCTAAACAAGATGCTTGGATTGCAATCTTAATAGCAATGTTAATGGGATTAATATTGCTTAAAGTTTATCTTAGTCTCCAAAATAAATTTCCTAATAATAATTTGATAGAAATTATAGAAATAATTTTTAGCAAGTTATTAGCTATACCCTTTGGAATACTTTATACTATCTATTTTATGTATTTATCCTTTTTGATCTTATTTAACTTAGGTAATTTTATAAGTCAACACTTACTAATCAACTATTCTACTTTACTAATATATACTTTGATCTTTATAAATATAATCTATGTAACATTATCTGGAATTGAAACCATAGGCAGATTAACCGAACTTCTAGCATATTTTCTAATTATCCCAATAACTATTTTAGGAATAATCATAATAGTTTCTTCTAAAGAAACAGATCTTAATAATCTAAAGCCTATCCTAGATCAAGGAATAACTCCCATAGTTAAAATAGCCTTTAGTCAAGTCTTAACCTTTCCTTTTGGAGATCTAGTTGTCTTTTTAATGTACTGAAAATACCTTAACTCTAAAAAGAGGATAAATAAAATATCTATCATATCAATAATTATAATTGGACTATTAACTAGTTTTTCAACCATTTCTATAATATCAGTTTTAGGAGTAAAATTAACTCAAAATATAAATACACCTATTATGGTAGTTAGTCATATTATAAACATAGGAGAGAATTTACATGGAGTAGACCCTTTAGTGGTCATAATTGTATTTATTACTGGCTTTATAAAATTAACTATCTCCTTTTATGCAGCAGTATTATCATTTAAAACAACCTTTAAATTAAAACAAGACAAATTTATAATAATCCTCTTTGCTTTGTTTGTGATTCTTATTGCTAATTATTTATTTACTCCAGTAGAATTCATGATATTTTCTAAAAAATCCCCTGAAAATTACATTCAGCTCATCTTTGAAGCTGCTATCCCTATTCTAATACTATTTATTTACTATATAAAAAGAAAAAAGAGTGCTTAGGAATTCCTAAGCACTCTTTTAATAAAATCTATAATTTAACTACATTTTGAGCTTGTAGTCCTTTATCTGTCTTTTCAAGAGTAAATTGAACTTCTTGGCCCTCTTCAAGTTTTTTGAATCCATCTCCTTTAATAGCAGAGAAATGAACGAAAACATCGTCTCCTTCTTCTCTCTCGATAAATCCAAAACCTTTTTCATCATTGAACCATTTTACTTTACCCTCTTCAAAATCTAAATTTAGATTTTGATCTTCTGCTTTTGCCCTAGACTCTTTATTAACTTCTTTTACCTTATCCGCATCAACAACACCAGCATTTGCTAATGCTTCTCCTAAATTTAACATATTTATCCCTCCAAGAAACAACTTTTTATTCTGTTTAGCATTTAATTCTTTAACTATCATAACATTCTAGTAGGGAGTTGTCAAATTAGCTAAGATTATAAATTTCTAGTCCAAGAGCCAGTAATAGGATAAGAGAAGTCTTTATCATTCCATACTTTAACAGTAGCTACAATAGCAGCAATAACCGATAAAGCACCTACAACAGATAAAAGCACAAAGCCTATTAAGATAAACATTAAAGGGATACTAATAACTGATAAAATCACCATCGCCCCTTGAAATACCAAAGCCTCTTTAGCTTGTAACTTAACAAAGCTATCTTCACTTAATAGAAATATTAATAACGGAGCTAAAATTGGAGCACCAAATAAAATTCCCAGATGAGCAATAGTAGCTAAGATTTTCTGCTCTGATGTAAACATTTTTCTTCCCCCTTCTTTACTCTTCTTAGTATATTCGAACTCCTAAATATATGATAATAAAATAATACTCAAAATCTAATTATTTAGAAATAGATAATAAATTTTTGATTTTGTCATATATCTCTCCTTGACCTGACAATATCATATCTCTAGGATAATAAAGATTATACATCACTTGCTTCTTTCCTGCAATAGCTCTGACTGGATCTGATAATTGTGATAACTCATTAATTTCTCCTTGCTTATCTTCTAAATAGATAGGATTTTTGCTATGTTCATCTTCTGGTTGATAATAATCATAAGAGATATGAGATGGATGATCTAATACCAAATAATAATCTGGATTAATTCCTAGCTTATTAAAGAAAGTGACTAACTCTTCATAGATTTCATCTGTGATACCACACTCAATTCTCTTAAAAAGTCTTCTATTTAATATTCGAGAACTTAAATCTGCTAAAATATCATCAGAACTCTGACTCCAATATTGAAATACCGTAAACATAAATGCATCATCTAATTTTAAATAATCTTCTACTCTTGAATTATCAGTTAAAATATTTCTTAAGCATAGTGGAAGATAAAAATCAAAACCTTGTTGGCATAAAATTCTAGCTCGCTTAAAGATTTTCTTTAAAATTATCTCCCCACTTCTTGTAGTAGGATGGAAATATACCTGCCAATACATTGAATATCTGGCTAATACATATGATTCAATAGAATGCATGCCAGCTGTTCTAAACAAGATAGATCCATCATTAATTTCCATCACTCTAATAATTCTATCTAAATCAAATTGACCGTAGGTTACTCCAGTAGCTTTAGAATCTCTTAATAAGTAATCCATTCTATCAGCATCAATTTGACTAGAAATCAGGCTAACCACTAATTTATTATAATATTTAGCATCTATGACTTGAGCAACCTTCTTAGGAAAATCTGAACTGATTCCTGCTAATATTTGATTGATTTCAGTATCTCCTAAGATAATATCTTTACTCCATTGCTCATGACTCCCTCCAAAAACACTCTCTAAAGAATGAGAAAAAGGGCCATGACCACAATCATGTAATAATGCTGTAACTTTACACAATAACTTATCTTCTTCAGATAGTGGCAACTCACCTTTACGAGATAATTTATCTAATATCCTTCTCATAACCTCATAAGTTCCTAAAGAATGAGAAAATCTACTATGTTCAGCCCCATGATATGTAAGATAAGAAATCCCTAATTGCTTTATCCTTCTTAGTCGCTGCATCTCCTTGCTATCAATTAAGTCTAGAATAACCTTGTCATAGACATAGATGAAATCATGTACTGGATCTTTAAACACCCTCTCTTTCATCTTATTTCCTCCTTCTCCTCACATAAGTTGACTTGCTAAGATTTTATAAGTATTAAATAGATCTAAAGTGATAATAAGAAACTAATTTATCTAATACCTACTCCTTAGCTAACCTAGTTACTAAAATACAACTTGATCTGTTCTTTCTATTATTTTAACTCTTCTGTAATATTTAACTTTAATTATTTATTCCCCATTATAGTCATCCAACTCTAAAGTAGAGCTTACTGGTGATAAAGCGACACTTTTAGGTGCTAGGTGATAGGTCATAGGAGTTAGTAAGATCTTTCTATGTCCTAGCTCCTAACGCCTAACTCCGAAACTGTCGCTTTATCTTTCTATAGAGACATCTTTAAATTTCATTCTAAGATTAGACATCTATACTAATATTATAATATAAATATAGATTAAAATAAAAAAAGAACTTGAAAAATCAAGTTCTTAAACCGTTATAAAGGTTTTACTTTTTATAGCAGAACTCTAACTCTTAATCTTATAACCAATTTTAAATAAATAGGTTACAAGAATCATTAATCCAACAAATAACCCAAGTATTATAGTTCCAGAAACTATAGGAGCTACATCTGACTTACCAATAAAACTATATCTTGTAGCATCTACCATATAGAAGACTGGATTAAATAGAGATACCTTACTCCAAATCCCCGGTAAACCTTTAACAGAATAGAATACACCACTTAAAAAAGTCAATGGTGTAATGAAAAAATTAGAAAAGATGGAAACATGATCGAACTTTTCAGCCCATAAACCTGCTATAATCCCAAATAAAGAGAAGATTGCAGAAATAAAAAAGGCAAACAGAATAGCTAGTATTGGATGGACAATTTCTCCTCCATAAAAGAATATAGATACTAAATATATTACAGTACCTACTAGCATACCTCTCACAATTCCACCAATCATAAATCCAAGAGTAAGCTCAATATAAGAAAAAGGAGCCAATAAAAAGTCGACTATATTTCCATTATATTTAGCACCTATTAAAGAAGATGATGTATTAGAAAAAGAGTTCTGAATTAAACTCATCATAATTAATCCCGGTACAATAAAATTAATATAAGGAATTTCGTATCCCAAAACTTCTCTACTCTTAAATGAATATGAGAAGATAATCAGATATAATCCTGTAGAAATCAATGGAGAAAAGATAGTTTGAATCGCTACCTTAGAAAATCTAGAAACTTCTCTTTTAACTAAACTATTAAAAGTAATATTATTAATTCTCACCACCTCCCAAGTTAGTCAATTTAATAAAGACATCCTCTAATTTGGCACTTTCAATATTCATATCAGTAATATGTAAGTCTAATCCATTAATAAATTTAAGCAGTTCATCTAAATCCTGCTTACTTACTTCAACCTCTATCTCATTATTCTCTTCATCAATATTATAATTTCTACCTTCTAATTGATCTGATAAGTCCTCAACTGAGTCAGAAAACTGAACTTTAACTAATTTCTTATCAATAGAATTAATTAGATTTTCCTTGGTATCAATCTTAACTATCTCACCTTTATTCATAATTGCAATTCGGTCACATAAGGTCTCAGCTTCCTCTAAATAGTGAGTAGTCAAGATTATTGTTTTTCCTTGTTTATTTAATTTTATAACATAATCCCACAGGCTATTTCTAAGCTCAACATCTACCCCAGCTGTTGGTTCATCCAATACTATAATCTCAGGGTCATGAACTAATGCTTTAGCAATCAATAGTCTTCTCTTCATCCCTCCAGATAATTGCCGAGGACCTTGCTCTGCTTTGTCATCTAAATCTAAAGCCTCTAAAAGTTCATTTATCTTCTCATCATTGTCCTTAATACCAAAGTAACCTGATTGAAGCTCTAGAGTCTCTCTTACATTAAAGTATGGATCAAAGCTAACCTCTTGAGGAACAATCCCAAAGGATTTTTTACTTTCTCTATAATTAGAGATAATATCTTTTCCTAATACACTAACCCTACCGATATCTTTATTGACTAAACCACCTAAAATCCCAATTAAGGTACTCTTTCCAGCACCATTAGGTCCTAGCAAGCCAAAAAATTCACCTTTATTAATAGTCAAATTCACATCATTTAAAGCTTTTAGATTACCGTAATTTTTACTTACATTTTCAATTTTTATAGCGACTGTCATATTTATTCCTCCTCTCTTTTATTTACTCAGTTTATAATGAAACTCAAATCAAAGTAGAATTATGCTTCAAGCTTAAATATTCCATATTATTATAATAACTCTTTAAAAGAAAATAATCAAAGATTTAAATCATTTTTCTTAATAAAGAACTGCATAAATCTAAGAAATTACTCATAATATTATCTAGTCCATCCTAAAGAGGTGTTATCTTATATGTCAGATCAAAGGTTCTTTTTACCTCCAAATAATCCAACTACTTACCAAAGGCATCAGCTATTTAAACAAGCCTTACTTGATGTAAATAGACTTGAGGATTATAAGAATATTATTGATCTATTAAGCCCTCCACCAGACATAACAAAGCTTGCTTCCCCAGGAGCGTTTAAAGGAATAAAGGTTGGAATTATCGGAGGAGGCTTAGCAGGCTTATCAGCAGCTTTTGAGCTTAGAAAATTGGGATTTGACATTACAATATTTGACGCTTTAAAAGACCGTGTAGGTGGAAGAGTTTATACCTATTATTTTAATAAGAGTAAAGGACTGTATGGAGAATTAGGTCCTATGAGAATCCCAATCAGCCATGAAGCTACCTGGCATTATATTAATTTGTTTAACCTAAATACTCGTCCTTTTATTCAAAATAATGAGAATGCTTTTATTTATGTAGGAGATGTTAGGGTAAGAAATGATCCTTTAGGAAAAAATGTAATGAAAAAAATCTATCCTATGTTTAAACTACGAGGGTGGGAAAGGAGAACTCCATGGCAGAAGCTATTAAGCTATGGTTTAACAACACCTTTATCTAGAATCCCACCTAGAATAAGAAGAGAGATCTTAGAAATCAAAAAACATTATCACCTTCTAATTAAATATTGGACTTCCTTTAATGAACGTCAAGTTCTAGAAAAGATGAATTTGAGCCAAGGAGCCATCTCAATGCTTGGTAGTGTCAGCCCTTTTGTAGAAGACTTCTTTTATTATAGTTATTCAGAGGTTTTGCAAGAAGAATACACAGTAGCCTATAGTTTTTTATATGAAATTATAGGTGGTTTAGCTAAACTTCCTATCTCATTTTATAAATCACTCACTTCTAATACTCCAACACAGTATGATAATATTCCTACTAATAGACTAGGAAAGATAACTTGGAAGAGTGACCATCTCATTACTGAAATATCTCAAAACCCAGAAAAAAATCAAGTTATTTTAAAATACAATAACAACCTATCCTCAAATATAATCGAAAGCTTTGATTATGTTATTTGTGCCATCCCATTTTCTAGTCTACGACTTATTACTGTAGATCCATTATTTAGTACTATGAAGATGGTAGCTATTAGAGATTTAGGCTATTCTAATTCTCAAAAAACTGTCCTTCTTTGCAAGAATCGTTTTTGGGAAGAAGGTGGGGAAAATAATAGAATTATAGGCGGAGGATCATATACAGATCTACCTATTACTAGTATCTGGTATCCTTCTGACCATGCACGATGTATATATAATAATAAATGCTCTCCCAAAGAAGCTGGAGTCTTATTAGCCTCTTATAACTTCACACTTGATGCTGTACGCTTAGGAAATTTAATCAAGCCTAGACGTATTGAAGAAATAAAACGACAAGTAGAATCTGTACATGGTCTACCTAGAGGATATTTAGATAATATAGTAAAAGACTATAAAAGTGTAAATTGGAATGAGCAATCGGAATTCTATGGAGCTTTTGCTTACTTTCAACCAGAACAAAAAAGAATCTATTCTTCCACTATTATTAGACCAGAGTATAATAACAGGGTATTTTTTGCAGGTGAACATACCTCTGCTACTCATGCCTGGATGCAAGGTGCTTTAAAAAGTGGAATGAGAGCAGCTAATCAATTAGCTAAATCTTGCAAATTGAATAATAAGCTTTAAATTAATCAAGTATTTTTATTAGCTACTAAATAACCTATACTCAATATTAACAAACTTGGTATTTGAATAACTAAATATCCTACTACAAAATAATCCATATTAAGAACACTAAAGACTGGAACTTGATTTTGAAACATTGCTATCGCCATTACCATAATCGAAAAGGGAATATTTAATATTTTCCATTTCTTTAACTCAAACCATGTTTTTATTCCTTTAATCGTAATAAAATAATAAATTGAGACCTTAACAATATTCCCCGCAATCCAAGCTACAAAGATAGCAACACCTAAACCTTCTACTATTAATGTCCCTAAACTATAAAAAGGATAGCTTAATACCTGAGTCAAATCAATTCCAAAAACTATAACACAGACAATAATCAAAGCAAAAATAATAACTTGACATAAAAAATTACCTAATAAACTTGCTTTAATTGCTTGATTATTATTTTTAAAAAATTCTTTTAGAAATAATAATGAAATTGGTGGTAAGATAAACCAACTAAAAGCATAAATGCTACCTTGAAGTACTTTCTTAAAATCCATCACAAAAACTCTCAATTCTGTATTATAATTTGGATAATTTAATAACATCACCATTATAATAACTACAACTAATGAAAATAATGTAATTGTTATAGCCCTTGCTATATTTTCAATTCCATTGTACAAAAGATAGATAATCAACAATGTAAGGCCAATCCAAACACCAAAAATAAAAGTTCTTGGCATAAAAAACTGAATAAATTCAATAGTTTGAGATAATATTGTAGTAATATCGTAGATAATCACAGCAACATAAGGAAAAACTATTATCCTCCCTAGTACTGATCCAAATATTTGCTTAGCATCTTCAACTACACTTTTATTTGAAAAATCACAGCCTAATTTTAAGATAAGATAATGTAATACAAGTGCTACAGATCCAGCAACTACAACAGTAAGGCAAGCTCCTTCTTCAGCCAGACCTACTGCAATAGCAGGTACCGATAAAATGATTGTGGGGATAATAATTGCAATTACTAACCAAAAGACTTGGTAGGCACTGATCTTTTCTTCCATCTAAAAACATCTCCCAATAATTTAGAGTTAATGAAGATTATATTAACTATTATTTTTTTGCTTAATTATTACTTTTATTCAATCTGTCCTATGAACTTATTAATCAACACTACTAGATCTTGTTGCAAAGACAAAATAAAGAATAATAAACAAAAATAATGATAAGCCATATCCAAAAAATAATTGTCCTACTACAATATGGGCTAAAATATTCTCTAATAATATATTTTGAGAAGAAAAGATAGAAGATGCAGTGAATAAAATTGCAAGGGGTATGATCATATCTTTAGAATTGCTCAACTCAAATAATTCAGCAATAATCTTACTGGAAACAAAATAAAATACTGATAGTTTTAAAAATGTTCCCATAATCCAAGTAACAAAAACCATAACTTCAAATCCCTTTATTGTTAGTTTAGTCAGGTCATACACAGGAAACTTCAATGCTGAAGTTAGATCTATACCAAAAGCAGCAATAGTGATAATAAATAAAGAGATAATCAATAGTTGAATAAAAAAATTTCCGGATAAACTCTTTTTAATACTTTTCTGATTCTCTATTAAATAAGGTTTAAACATTAGTAAGAGATTGGGAATCATAACAAACCACAATAATGGTAACAAACTTCCTTTTATAATTAACTTAAATTTAAAATTTAGAGGATATATCCTATTCCAATCTACTATATCACCTCTAAATAAGATTAAAATCATCATAAAGGCTACAGCAGCAATCATTATCACTACTGCTATTTTAGAAATCCTACATAAAACTTCCACCCGATTATATACTAAATAAACAGTTAATAAACTTATAGCAATATAAAAGAATTTAGTATTTATTTGAGGCATACTAAACTCCATGTAATCAACAGTTTCAATAAAGATAAAAATAGTATCAGATAAAATTACAATAACATAAGGCAAAAGAATTATCCTTCCCCAAATAGGACCAAGAATAATCTTACAATCCTTTATAATACTCTGATTAGAAAAATTTAAACTCAATTTCAAAAGAATATAATGAAAAATCCCAGCTAATACTCCTCCTAATATCAGCGATATCCAACCTGCTGTACCAGCATCTTTAGCTAAACTAGCTGGTACTGATAAGATAAGTGTTGGTACAACTATAATTATGCTTAAATAAAAGACCTGTTGTCTACTTATCTTTTCTTTCATATTTTCACCTATTTCACAGTTTATGATATCTTTAGTTTGCTTAAATAAACTTGCTATTATCCAAGGATTAATAGTCTCTTCCTTTTCCTGAATCTTTAATCTCTATTAACTTGTCAGGATAAGGATGAAAAAAGCTCTGCTCCTTTAAATAATTCTCATCATATTTAATAATCCAAGCCTCTAAAATATTATTAGGTACACTCAAAGGAACCTTATTATCACGATACTTATCTAAAGTATCAAGAAAGAACTTCTTCTCTTGACTAGATAATTCTTTAGAAAAATAACCAAAGGCATGCATTAAGGCATTAATATTGGCTTTATAAGTAGTCATTTCTTGCAACAATTTATGTAGATGTAGTTCATACTCATTAATAACTTTATCCCAGGAAAGATGCTGCTGATTGGCTGCTATTCTACCAAGTTTTCTCATCTCTGCTTCCTTATAAGCAAAAAACAATAGCTTATTCTCTGCCTGAAATTGAACTAATCTTCCTATAGATTTAGACTCTTTAACTTTTCGGAAGCGAGCTAGTAGAAATAACTTAGTTAAAAAATCCTCCCTAATCCTAAAATTCTTCAGTCTTCCTTCATTTTCAACTATTGAATAAGGATAATTCTCCTCTACCTTCTGGGCAAACAGCCCATTAGATTTCTCTATTACCATCGAACTTTTATCTGTTCCAGAATATACTTTAGAATCTTTAGTCCCACAAGATGGGGAACGATCCTTTAGAAGAAATCCATCTACCTGATCTAATGAAGCTAAAAATTCTTCACTAAATTGATTCATCTCCTTAGTTATATCTCTGTTAGTATCTGGTTGCCACAATCTAATCTGATCCTCTTCTTTAACTAGTCTAATCGTCTTTCTTGGAACACCTAATCCTATCTCCACTTCAGGACAGACTGGAATAAATTCTACATATTCATTTAACTTCTTGATAAATTGATCATTAATCATCACTCCATTATAACGACATTTAGCAAACTCCAGACATTTACTAACAACTACAATCGGTTTCACAAGCTCCATCATTATCCCTCCTAAAATAAAGTTATCGGTAATTTAGCTTCTACTTCTCTTTCTTTACATAAATCAGCAATTCTTTTCACATAAATAGTAATATCAAACTTCCTTTTTAAGCCATTAGCATTCATATACCTAACCTTACCAAATATCTCTCTTTCTCTCCAAGCTCGATCATGTTTGCCAAAACACCAAGCTATTCCAGCAAAAGCATTTGGATCTCTCCCATCAAGGTTATATTTATTATTAAGATATAGAGCTATCTGAAAAGCCTCTTCAGGGTCTGTAGTCCATTCTAAGATCTTCTTGCCCCAGTACATTCTCATATACCCTTGCATCTTCCCAGTTAAAACCATTTCCATCTGAGCAGCATTCCAATAAATATCATGAGTCAACCCCTGTTCAAACTCTTCTCTCGTATAAATATCTTCTCTTAGATCTTCTCGATGATTATTTAATGTTTTTAAAGCCCAATCTGGTAAAATAGCTTCTAAATTAGAATCATAATTTTGATTATAATAAACATAATTAAAACTTAATTCTCTTCTAATTATTAACTGCTCTAAAAAATCATCCCTTCCTGGACTATAAACTTCTCCTACTTCAAGAGCTATATACAAAGGTGAAATCTGGCCAAAATGAAGATAAGGACTTAAATGAGAAGAATAGTCTAAGCTAGGATCATTACTTAACTCCCCATATTTATCAAGCTTATTATCAATAAATTCTTCAAAATATTTAATAGCTTCTAAGGTTCCTCCTACAAATTCATCTACTTTATTAACATTGATATCAACATCTAACTTCTTAATAACTTTATCTAAATTAGAAATATCTAACACAGGTAATTCAATATCTAAAGAAGACCTTCTTAATTCTCTTTCTTTTAATGGTACTAAATATTTATCTAATTGTTTATTTATCTTCTTTCTAATAGTATAAGCAGCATACTCTTCTTTATTTGATGCTTCTTCTATTGGAACAATTAGATTGCTTTCAACCTGTATTAATGGACAATCTATATTTTCAGCTACTACTTTCCTCCACCTTCTCTCAATATTTAAATAACCTCTATCAACTACTATCATAGATGCTTTCTTAGCCAATTTTTGTACTCCAACTTCTGGACTTTCATATCTAATAATAAAGTTAATACCACGTTTATATAAACTATCTTTAACCTCTTGTAATCCTTCAAGCATAAAATAATAATGGCGAGCATTTGCTTCAGGAAATCGATCAGTAATCCCAAAATAAACTAATAAAGTTTGGTCAAGAGAATTGGCTTTTTCAATAGCCAATTCTAGAGCATGATTGTACTCTGTTCGGTGAGAAGCTTGCATCCAATATAGAACATAGTCTCCAACTTGAACTTTATTATTATTTAAAGCTTTTATTCTAGTCTTTTGAATCATCTAATCACTCCTTAATATCTTAAAATAACAGATAAATATTAGCTCTATCTAAAGTTGAACAATTAATAACTATTACTATTAATTATTTACGCTAAAATATAAATAAATCCTTTAATAATTTTCTATCTAACTAATACACCTTAATATAATCTGAATTATCTTTACTCTTATAGGTAATATTATAATTAGTACTAAAAATCAAAACTATTGTTTGAGCTTAATCTAGTCCATATCTAATAAAAAATTCAACCTTTAAACAAAGTAATTAGTAAATAGATCATAAAAGCTAAGGAGATGATTAAAATAATTATAACTACTACTGATTATATTGCTGGTAAAGAGACAGTAAGTACTCTAGGATTAGTCAAAGGAAATACAATTAGAGCTCGCCATATTGGAAGTGATATTGGAGCGGGATTAAAAAAACTTGTTGGTGGTGAAGTAAAGGGCTATACCAAGATGATTAATGAAGCTAGAGATGAAGCTATGGCTAGAATGAGAAAAGAAGCAACTAGTTTAGATGCAGATGCTATTATCAATGTTAGGTTTGCAACCTCACAAGTAATGTCTGGAGCAGCAGAAGTCTTAGTTTATGGTACTGCTATTAAACTAAAATAAGGGCAGAATTTATAATCTGCCCTTTTAATTTTTACTACTTATTATTCAATTGCAATAAACACATCAAGTCTATAGTCACTAACCTCTTTAGCTACATTCCAACCTTGAATCCGATATACTCCTTGATCAATATCTACACCACGATCACTCTCTTGATCCCAAATTTCTTTATAAACTAAAGACTCTCCAGGTTCTAAAGTAATTACCTTAGTAGCCTGAGTAAACATCTGATCCGCTGACCAGCTCCATATTCTCTGACCTCTATTATAAGCTACTAACTCAATCCTTTGACCTGACTTATAACTTAACTTAATTGGAGTGTTAGTGATATTAGTTTTTACTAAATTAACCTTAACATATTCTCCAGCCTCATAGCTGTCTTGATCAGTAAACATTACAATTAACAATCCATTAACTACTATATAATCAAAATTCTTAGTTCTATACTCTACTCTTCTTTCACCTTCTCTAATCTCTTCTCTTTCTTCTAAATCCTCTTCAGCTCCAGGTACAACTAATACTTGACCAACTTCTACTAAATCAGGATTCTCAATATCATTTAACTCTACTAAATTCTGAACAGTAGTCCTAAAACGCTGAGCAATTTCATAAAGAGTATCTCCAGGTCTTACCCTATAAATCATACTATCACCTCCTTTATTATCTTAAGGAATATAACAAAGATACCTATCTATATCATATTCTATAGAATAGCTCAAAGTGATTTTTATAAAATAAGTTCACCAAGAAATAACATTCTTGACTAGTCAGTTAAATTTATTTAGCTAAAAAACATTAATTTTATAATCTTAAAATTAAAAAACTCTTTGTTTAATTTTAAACAAAGAGTTTTTATGATTTATTGTTTTTCTAACTTCATAATTCTTCCAAAATAAGGTGGAATATTTTTTATTTTAGCTTTATTATTATTTATAAGAAATTCCTCTCCACCATTTAATAAATCCTTTAATTTATATTCACCTACTAAATCAATATCTAAATTAAGATCTAAAGCTTTATCTGAAGAATTAACTACTACTAATAACTTTTCACCTTCATACTCTCTTAAAAAGGAAAATTGCTGATGATCCACAAAAATTTCACTATAGCTACCATAACGTAAAGATTCAAAGCTTTTTCTTATATCGGCAAGAGACTTAATAACATTTACTAAATCTCGATGTAGACTAGTCTCAGCTACTTTACTAATCTTTAATTCTGGTCTGAGCGGATCATCCTTACCATCTACCTTTTTACCATCTATTCCCCATTCACTTCCATAATAAATCGCAGGAACTCCTGGCATCATAAATAAGAGAATATGTAATGGGTACAAGTAGGCAGGATTATCAAGAGTAGTGCTAATTCTATTTACATCATGATTATCTACAAAATTATATAGTGGTAAATGCTTATATATTCCTTCTTCTCCGAATTGGCGCTTAAGAGAATAAGCAATTTCAAAGTAATTTTTATCATTATGGCTTGAATATAAGCCTTTATAACATTCATAATTAGTTATAGAATCCATCATAGCTGCTCCAGCCCACTTTCTATAATCACCATGAATTACTTCCCCTAATATCCAAAAGTCACTTCTAATCCCTCTACATAACTCTCCTAATTCAACTATGAAATTCTTATCTAGACAGTCTGCTGCATCTAATCTCAAGCCATCGATATTAAACTGATTAATCCATTCTTTAACTGCATTAAAAAGGTATTCTTTAACATCTTTATTCTTGAGATTTAATTTAACTAAATTATAGTGCCCTTCCCAAGCCTCATAAGTAAAAGGATCACCATAAGGACTTTGATAGTTAAAATCTAAACCAGCAAACCAATTACAATACTTTGAATCTTGCTGTTTTTCTAAGACATCCTTAAAAGCCCAAAACTCTCTACCTACATGATTAAAAACACCATCTAAGATTACTCTGATTCCATTATCTTGCAAATAAGCTATTAACTTTGCTAAGCTTTGATTATCACCTAATCTTCGGTCAACTTGATAATAATCTTTAGTATCATAACCATGACTATTTGACTCAAATACAGGTCCTAAATACATAGCATTTATTCCTAAATCCTTTAAGTGTTCAACCCAATCATATAACTTATCTAATCTATAGTTTACAGGTAAAGAAAAATCATTCTCCTTAGGAGCTCCACATAGACCCAAGGGATAAATGTGATAAAAAACAGAATCATTAGCCCAGCTTTTCATAATTAATTCCTCCTTATAATTTTTAAGTCATTTAATCAATATTTATATAGATAAACAACTTTAAAATAAAACTTAATAGGTATAAAGAGACACTTTTAGGTGCTAGGTGATAGGTCATAGGAGTTAGTAAGATCTTTCTATGTCCTAGCTCCTAACGCCTAACTCCAAAACTATCGCTTTATCTATCTATAACACCATTGTTAAATTTCATCTTAAAATTTAACATTAATATACCGATCGGTATAAAAAACTCAAAAAAATAATCATTAAGAATAAATCCCATGCATAAATTGATGAACTGCCTGATAGGTTAACTGCTCTTCTAACTCTAATTCCCCTGTTAAAAATAAAGTAATATATGTATTAATCATTCCTAAGAAAGTAGCAGCATAAGCTTTATGTCTTCCCTTCATATTACCATGATCTTCACTTGCTTTAATAAATAGACCTTCTAGCATTTCATACTGTTCTTTAATATATTTGCTAACTACTTTACTGGCTTCACTTTCAGGTGGTGCAAAACTCATCGCCAATTGCATCCTATAAAATGTATCTTTTTCTTTTGCAAAATTAAAATAAGCAGCTGCTATCTTATTTAAAGTCAAAGGTAAATCATGATTATAAACTAATGCTTCTTCAACTAAAGTATTTAATCGAGAAAATTTTTCTTCCAAAACTATCTCTAAAAGTCCCTTTTTATTACCAAAATAATGATAAAGAGTAGGCTTAGTAACACCTGCACATTCAGCTATCTCCTTTACACCAACCCCATCATAACCACGTATAGCAAAAAGTTTAAGGGCTACTTCTATGATTTTAGAACGATTATTCATACCATATTTCACCTCCTAAAACATTAATTAACCTTAAACTTATTATACCGTTCGGTATAGTAGCTGTCAAGAAAATAATCAAATAAAAAGAACCCCCATATAAAATGAAGGTTCTTCCTATCTAGTTACTCTCCAGCAGGAGGAGTAAAAGTTCTTTGAGCTAATTCACTATCTAACATATAAATTCCATTTCCATTCTCACCAATTCTCTCTACCTTCTTCAATAATCCATCCATTGTTGCTTCCTCTTCAACTTGCTCATCAACAAACCATTGTAACATACTAATAGCTGGATAACAGCTCTCTTCTTGAGCAATATCCATTAATTTATAGATTCGTCTAGTAACACTTTCCTCATGGTGTAAAGCATACTCAATTGCATCAGCAATAGAATCAAATTCATTTCTTGGCTCTCCAAGAGCTTTTATAACAACTCTCTCCCCCATCTCATCAATAAAATTAGCAAACTTTTGAGCATGAAAACGCTCTTCTTCTGCTTGAATTTCAAAGAAATGAGCAAAACCTTCTAGATCTTCAGCTTTAAAATAAGCTGCTATTGCTAAATAATAATGAGCTGATTCATATTCATACCTTAGCTGTTCATTCAATTCTTCTAATAATCTCTCTGCTAACATTATCTTACCTCCTAAAATTATATATACTTATGTACTATTAATAATTATTCTTTGTAAAGAAATATTATCCTGCAATCGATTATATAAATCTACCCTTCCTACAAATGATAAGGTTCATTCTTCATAATCTTAAAAGCACGATAAACCTGTTCTAATAATATTAATCTAATCATCTGATGAGTAAAGGTCATATGAGAAAAACTCAAAACATAATCTGCTGTATCTCTTATTTTTTGATGTAATCCTAATGCCCCACCAATAATAAATTCGATACTACTATAGCCTTGAACCTGTAAATTACTAATAGATTTTGCTAATCCTTCTGAAGTCATAGGCTTACCTTGAGGATCTAAAGCTATGGTATAAGACCTATTATCTATCTTATCCAAAATTTTATCTGCCTCTTCTTCTTTAACCTGATTCATCTCAGAGGAACTCAAATTACCTGATATCCGTTCATCTTTAACCTCTATAATCTCTAAATTTACATGTCTTTGTAATCTCTTAACAAACTCATTAATGCCTTGATTAATATAATTTTCTTTAATCTTTCCTACTGAAATCACCTTAATATTCACCTTCATCACCCCTTAAAACTTAATAAAAGACTAGCTTAAAGCTAGTCCTTTTATTTTCTATTCTATTGGTCGTTCTTCTAATCTCAATCTAAGGTTAAAAGTTTTATTTTCTCGATGAACTAATAAAGTAATCTTATCATTTATATCATAACTTTTCAAAATATCTTTTAATCTATCCATTCCTTCAACTTGCTGTTCTTCTATTAGGGTGATTATATCACCTTGCTCTAAACCTGCTTTATCAGCAGGACTATTTTCTATAACTCTAGCAATATATACCCCATATTCATAATCAAGACCATACTCTTTAGCTATATCAGGAGTTATATCACCACCATAGATTCCAATCCAAGGCCTAATAATCTTACCATTCTTAATTAATTTATTAGCTATATCTTTAGCAGTATTTATTGGGATAGCAAAGCCTAATCCTTGAGCTTGTCTAATAATAGCAGTATTAATTCCTACAACTTTACCCTGACTATTTAATAATGCACCACCACTATTTCCTGGGTTAATAGCAGCATCAGTTTGAATCATATTAGTTAACTCTACACCTTCTTGTATAGGCAGGTCTCTACCTAAAGCACTAATCACTCCAGTTGTTACAGTATTAGAAAAGCCATAGGGATTACCAATAGCAATGGCTAATTCCCCAACTTCTAAGTTACTAGAATCTCCAAAATTTACTCTAGGTAAAATATCCTTATTTGTCTCTATCTTCACTACTGCTAAATCTGTTACAGGATCACGACCTATTACTTCTCCCAAATATTCTTGATCATTTTTGGGAAGAATTACTTTAATCTTATTAGCACCTTCAACTACGTGATTATTAGTAATGATATACCCTTCTTGATTAAGAATAACTCCTGAACCTTCTCCTTCAACCTGCTGTTCAGTTTTACGGGCAAAAAAATCATAAATTATCCGTTCTCTCACAGTTTTTATTTTTACTATTCCAGGTCCAACTTTCTTTACCACGTCAATTACATTCAAATTCCCCTCTTTAGAAATTACTTCTTGTTGCTTAGGTAGATCTTGATTTGTTTCTTCCTTATCTTTTAAATTAGAATTTTGAATTACTTCTCCTAGTTCTTTTTCCTTTTCCATACTAGCAGTTGTCTGTTGAGAAAAAAAATAAATTAAGCTTACACCCAATAATATACCCATTATTGCAATAATAATATAGGATTTAATAGTAGATTTATGCTCATAATAATCATTTTGAGAGAATAATTCCATCATTTTCACCTCTTTTTAATTTAGCCAACTTGATAGAGAGGGCTAACCTTATCTTGTAAAGCAAAACCTAGCTTTATATCTTTGTCTAACTTAATACCTGCATCAACAAGCATATTTTTGATAGTCAGATAAGCCAATTCAGGCACATTATTATCTTTGCTTAAATGAGCTAATAATATACGAGAAACAGCATTTTGAGCTAATTCCACTACTGCAGCCCCTGCATCATCATTTGATAAATGACCTTTAACCCCCATCACTCTCTTCTTAAGTGACCAAGGGTAAGGACCTATCTTTAGCATTTCTAAATCATGGTTTGATTCTAATACAACTAAATCAGAATCAATAATTTGAGATTTTACTTCTTGGGTAATCTCACCCATATCAGTAGCTATAGCTACTTTAGCTTTTTCTGAAGTAATAGCATAACCAACAGGTTCCTTCGCATCATGAGAGATATTAAAAGGATTAATATAACAGTCGCCAATATCAAAACCATTAGTATCAATAATAAATTTATTCTTATCAGCTATGTTTCCTAACTTAGACTCAGCTTCTTCCCAAGTGCCTTTGCTTGCATAAATAGGCAAATCACATCTTCTAGACAGAACTCCTGCTCCTTGAATATGGTCATTATGTTCATGAGTGATTAAGATTGCATCTAACTCATTCACATTTAAATTAATTTCCTTCAATTTATTATTAATCCTCTTTCCACTTAACCCAGCATCAACTAATATTTTATTATTTTTAGAGCCTATATAGATAGCATTACCAGAGCTACCACTGGCTAAAGTACATACTTCTAAACTAATTACAATCATCTCCTTTAATATATATAAATTAAAATAACAATTTTGATTATTTCTCTATTAAAAAAAGGATTTAAAGAATTCAAAAGGAAACTATTAATATATCAAGTATATTAAATAAATAAAACAAAATAAACATAATATTATATCTGTTGTGACAAATATTACCAAGGAGGTTAATAATGAAATTCCCTGAATTTTTAGATAAAGCATCAAATAAAATCAAATTAGACCTTAATAGCTATAAAGAAAACCGAGTTAAAAGGCGAATTAATAATTTAATGAAAAAACACAATATAAAAGATTATAAAAGTTGCTTGAATAAACTTGGTAGTAATTCAGATTTTCAAGAAGCCTTTTTAGAGCATATGACAATTAATACATCTGAATTTTTCCGGAATCCAAAAAACTATGAATATTTACAAAATAAAATTTTCCCAGAATTATTTAATAAGAAGAATAAGATTAAGATTTGGAGCGCTGCAGCATCTAATGGTTGTGAGGCTTATACTTTAGCTATTATTCTTAATGAATTAGGTATCAAAGCAAACAGGTATCAAATTAAAGCGACAGACATTGATCCTAGTATATTAGCAGAAGCGAAAGCTGGAAAATATAAAGATAATGCCCTAAAAAAAGTACCAAAAGAGATTCTTAATAAGTATTTTACTAAAAAAGATGACCATTATCAACTAGATTCTAAAATTATGAGTAGAGTTCAATTTAGTAGACTTGATCTATTAAAAGACAGATATGATAATAACTTAGATCTTATCCTATGTAGAAATGTATTTATCTACTTTACAAAAGAAGTAAAGGATCAATTAACAACCAAACTAAGTAATTCTCTGGTAAATGACGGTATCTTGTTTTTGGGTAATACAGAATACCTTCTTAAACCAGATCAATTCAATTTAAACAAAGTATATAATTCATTTTATCAAAAGAAACAGTAAAAAAATGAGAAATTGGGTTCCCCCAATTTCTCATTTTTTAAACCTTAAATTGTGAAATCATATTTTCTAATTTTTCAGCTTTATTATCTAAATCAGTAGATGTATTTGAAATTGCCCTTGAAATCTCTTCTAAATCACCCACCACCTTAACTACTTCCCCAGCGCTAGCAGCTAATTCTTGAGTAGCTCTAGTAGTTTCATCCATCTGTATTGCTGTTTCATTTGTTGCCTCTTTAATACCTTCAAAAGCCTTACCAGCTCTACTAATAACCTTTTCACCATTTTCTACTTCTTCGGTTCCTTTTTGAATCGCTTCCACTGCCTTATCAGATTCATCCTGAGTTTCACCAATTAAGCCCTGTATCTTATCTGCTGCCCTGGCAGATTGACTTGCTAAATCTCTAATTTCATCTGCTACAACAGCAAATCCTTTTCCTGCCTCGCCTGCTCTAGCCGCCTCAATAGCAGCATTTAATGCTAATAAATTAGTCTGCTCAGAAATTGAAGTAATTAATTCTACAATTTCACCAATTTGCAATGATTTCTTATCTAGATTGCCAATTACCTCAACTGAATTCTCTACTGTCTGCTTTATCTTAGCCATCTGTTCTACAACAAGTTTAATTGCTTTGTTACCATCACCAACAATATCCTTAGTCTGTTCTGCCATTGAACCTACTTGTTCACTACTTGCTGATACCTGTTGAGTAGAAGCGGATATTTTATTAACCTGATCCAAAGTAGAGTTTACATCATGGGTAAAATCATCTAAAGTTACTGTTAACTCACTACTAGAAGAATTTAAACTATCTATAATGCCCTTGATATCATTAATCATCTTAGATTGTTGTTCACTCATCTTATTGAAACTAGTTGCTAACATACCTAATTCATCTTTGCGATCAATATCTAAAGTGGCTGTAAAATCACCCTTAGCCATTTTCTTCATACCTTCAACAGTCTTCTTAAGTGGATTAGATAATCTCTTTGCTAACCAAGCAGCAATCAAACCAACAACTAATATAGCAATAATCCCTAATAGAACAACAATATTTCTAACCTTATGAGCAGCAGCTACAATATCTTCTGTTTCTGCATCTACAACAACTGTCCAGTCTAAAGAAGCTATTTTAGCATATGCTGCTGTATATTCAATACCATTTTCACTTCTTTCAACATAGTCACTAGTTGATACCCTAGCTAAGCCTTTACTTTGATCCTCTGTATCATAAGTGATCTTATTTCTCTTATCTTCAGAAATAACTTTAAAGAATTCATTATCAGCATAACTTTCAACCTTATTATCTGAACGACTATGCATCAAAACCTTTCCATCTTTATCAAGAACAAATATATTTCCCTTTAAATTTAATGGTTCAAATACTTCACGGGTAATATTGGTCAACGTTTCTGTTAAATCAGTCATATTCATAAATAAAATCATAGCTGGCTTAATTTGATCTGCCCTCTTATTTCTCATTGAGTTTTCAACAATTCTATGCATATTAGAAGCCGTTGATCTAGCAATCATCATTAATTGCTTTTTAGATGTGTCTAATAAGGATCCTTTAAAATTAAAGTAGGAAAAAGAACCTATTAGAATAGTAATTATAAGAGTTATCCCTAATAAAATTGATAATAATTTATTAAAGATTGTATTTCCCTTAAAATGCTTCTTACTTTTAGCCCCAGATTTATTAAACAGTTGAATCACCCCATTCTTTAGAATAATTTTTTATAATAGTAGATTTTTAATAATTCAATAACATGTTATTAAATTTCTATATTTACTTGTATATACCTTCTTAATTTCCAAATAATTTTAAAAAAACTAGAGATATGAATTCATATCTCTAGTTTTTGATATTACTATAATTTTTTCTTTTTTATCAAAATTTTAAAAATAAAACTATATAATTATCCAAAACTAAAAAGAAATTTAATGACTATAAAAAGACAGCAACAAGTGACAAGTAACAGCTAACAAGTTAAATTACTTACTGGTTACTAAAATCTCTTAATCTCTTTCTATAAATATAGATTTAGATTTCATTCTAACCTTTGATGACTATATATCTAATTTGACAAATAATAAGATAAACTAATCAGCCCAATTGATAAATCTTCATCTCTAACCTTTATATCTTCAGGAAGCTTTAAATGAGTAGGTGCAAAATTCCAAATTGCTTCAACACCAGACTCAATCAATTTATTAGCAACTTCTTGTGCTCCCTCTGCTGGCACAGCAATAATAGCTATTTTTATATTGTTATCTTTTATCACTTCGTTTAATTTCTCCATTGGATATATCTCAATCTCATCTAAATTACCTTCAATTTCATCTGGTGCAATATCTAAAACATAATTTATATTTAATCCTAACTTTTTAAAGCCTCCATAATTAACTAGAGCCTGACCCAAATTACCTGCTCCTACAAGAACAATCTCCCAATTATTATTTAGCCCCAGTATTTTTTTTAAATTTTTCATTAGCACATCTACCTCATAGCCTACCCCTCTTCTGCCAAACTCACCATAATAAGATAAATCTTTTCTAACTTGAGTTGATGGTATTCCCAAACCATCGCCCAACTGTTTAGAAGATATAACTTCTATCCCCTCACTATTGACCTTTTCTAAATATCTATAATACAGTGGCAACCTTTCTATAGTAGTGGTTGGAGTCGTTATATTTTTCATAATCAATCCCTTCCTTCCTCTAATTATTCTTTTTATAAATCATATTAATATAAATGATTCTTATGTAATAATATAAATCAGTTCCAAAATGGAAATTAGTGTATATTGCAACTTGACTATCATTTAATTTTATTATAATCTTAAAGTTAATCATGGTCAAATCAAAGGAGGAAAATAATCATGAATTCAAGCTTTTTAGATCCTATTGCATTTAGCTTAGGTCCATTAAAAGTTTATTGGTATGGAATTATTATGGCTTCAGCAGTATTATTTGGACTTATTTTGGCAAGCAAAGAAGCCGAAAGAAGAAAAATGAACCCTGACCTTGTTCTTGATTTAGTAATTTTAGCTATACCCTTTGCTATTGTATGTGCACGTATTTATTATGTCATTTTTGAATGGGATTATTATAGATATAACCCTGATAAGATAATTGCTATTTGGCATGGAGGTATAGCAATACACGGAGCTTTAATTGGATCAATTATAGCTGCTATAATTTTTACCAAGAAAAATAAAGTTAATTTCTGGACATTAGCAGATGTCACAGCTCCTAGTCTTATCTTAGGACAGGCTATTGGACGCTGGGGAAACTTTATGAATCAAGAAGCTCATGGTGGCCCAGTAAGTAAATCATTTTTGGAAGGTTTACACTTACCTACTTGGATCATAGAACAGATGAATATAAACGGTATTTATTATCATCCTACTTTCTTGTATGAATCTATTTGGAACTTAACTATATTCTTATTTTTGTTCTTCTATTGGAAGAAACAGAGCTTTCTAAAAAAAGGAGAAGTATTTTTAACTTATATAAGCCTATACTCCCTAGGAAGATTTTTTATCGAAGGCATGAGAACAGATAGCTTAATGTTAGGACCACTTCGCATAGCACAAGTTATTAGTATTCTTATTATAATAACTTCTATTGGTGTAAGTTATTATAAACGTAAGTTAAAATAAAGAAAGTAAATTCATCATTTAGATAATATTATATTTTTCTTATACGCTTCTACTCATATACATATATAAGGAGGTTAGCATGAAAGATTATATTACTGATATTCCAGGAATTAAAGTTGGCCATGCACATAACAAGGATGGAATGACTGGATGTACAATAATATTAGCAGAAGAAGGAGCAGTAGCTGGAGTAGATGTAAGAGGTTCTGCTCCAGGAACTAGAGAAACAGATTTATTAAACCCGATTAATATGATTGAAAAAGTAAATGCCATCTTATTATCAGGTGGTAGTGCTTTTGGTTTAGCAGCTGCTGATGGGGCAATGTCTGCTTTAGAAGAAGCTAATATTGGATTTGATGTCGGAGTTACAAAGGTACCCATAATTCCAACTGCTGTTCTCTTTGATTTAGGGGTAGGTGATCCTACAATTAGACCAAATTTCAAGATGGGGTATCATGCTGTAAAAGCTGCCTCCTCTAATGAAAAACGTCTTGGAAAAGTAGGCGTTGGAATGGGATGTACTGTAGGAAAGCTATTAGGACAAAAACATGCTACTCCTAGCGGATTAGGAAGTTCCAGCCTCAAATTGAATAATGATATCTATATCGGAGCTATTGTTGGACTAAATGCTTTTGGTGATATTTATAATCATAAAGGAGATATAATTGCTGGTTGCCAAGATGATGAGGGTAGATTCATTAACACTTATCAAGCAATGAAAAAGAAAAAAATTAAAGGCTTTGGAAAGAATACAACTATTGGAGTTATTGCAACTAATGCCAAACTAAGTAAAGCAGAAGCTACAAAAATAGCCCAAGTAGCTCATAATGGTTATGCAAAGCATATTAATCCTGTCCATACTATGTTAGATGGAGATACTATCTTTGCTATGAGCACTGGGCATAAAAATATCGATATTAACTTACTGGCTACTGCCGCTAGTGATGTGATGGGAAGAGCAATTGTAAAAGCCATTCAAGCAGTTAATCTAGGCTAACCTTTCTTTAATTGGTGGCAAGCACGACAACGAGGCTCATACTTCTCATCAGCACCTACTACTACAATTGGATCATTAATACTTGCCGGTTTTCCGTCAATTAACCTTTGATTTCTAGTAGCTGGATTAGAGCATTTAACACAAACTGCATGTAATTTGCTAACATATTCTGCTCTTGCCATTAATTCTGGAATAGGCCCAAAACCCCTTCCAGCAAAATCAGTATCTAGTCCAGCTATAATAACCCGATAACCATCTTCAGCCAATTCATCTGCTAATGAAATAATATCATTTGAAAAGAATTGTCCTTCATCAATAGCTACTACATCTATCTCCTTTTGCTGACTCTCCTCTTTTATTATTCTTCTAATCTGACTAATATTATCAACAATCTGAGCTTTTATAGTAATCCCATTATGTGTTGCTATTTCGGTATCACTATACCTATTATCTATGCTTGGTTTAAAGACTAATACCTCTTGTTTAGCAATAACAGCTCTTTCTATTCTTCTAATTAACTCGCTACTCTTTCCAGAAAACATAACTCCTGTAACTAGTTCTAGCCAACCTGTATTGACACATCCATAATACCCATGCATCTTAATATCATCCCCTTAGTAATTTACATTATTAGATTATCCATGTTCTTGATTAATAAAAAAATAATCTATCAAAAAGACTAAAAAATACTAAATTTATATATTAAAATCAAAAAAAGTTACTCTTTTCTTGAGCAACTTAATCGTTAAATTTATATGTATTATATAAGTATCATTTTATAGTATAGTTTAATTTAAAATGGTGGCAAAACCCGGACTTGAACCGGGGACACGAGGATTTTCAATCCTCTGCTCTACCGACTGAGCTATTTCGCCAAATTTATAAATTAGTTCTCAAAAAATAAAATGGCGAGGATGACGAGACTCGAACTCGCGACCTCCGGCGTGACAGGCCGGCGTGGTAAACCAACTCCACCACATCCCCGTATTGTTAGCTTTTGGCTTCTAGCTGTTGACCTCTGGCTAAATCTTTTAAGATTTTGCTAAAAGCTAATGGCTAAATAAATGGTGTGACGGCCTCGATGGCCTAATACTAAAAATTTCATTGCGTATTAAAATCAGAAATTTTTGGTGGGCGAAACAGGACTTGAACCTGTGACCCCCTGCTTGTAAGGCAGGTGCTCTCCCAACTGAGCTATTCGCCCTTGTTTTAGCTGTTGGCTGCCAGCTTTTGGCTACTGGCTTAGACCTTAAAAAGGTTTTAAGCTAGTGACTAATAGCTAGAAGCTAGTAGCTAGTAGCTAATTAATGGTACCCCTCCGTGTTTTACAAATCTAAAGCACTACGTGTAATTATAAATTATTTTGGTACCCCTTCAGGTTTTTCAAAACAAAAACCCTTCGTGAAATCTTAAAGTATTTTGGTACCCCCAAGGGGATTCGAACCCCTGTCGACGGGATGAAAACCCGTTATCCTAGGCCACTAGACGATGGGGGCATAGGATTAATTTATAATTAATAATTTAAAATCTATAATTAGAAGACCTTTAATTATCAATTATTAATTATACATTGTTAATTGATTTAAAATGGTGAGCCATGGAGGATTTGAACCTCCGACACCCTGATTAAAAGTCAGATGCTCTACCAACTGAGCTAATGGCCCTCACTCACATTTATAAATAATATAATAAAACAAATAGAATGTCAATAACTTTTTATAAAATATTTATTATTTCCTACCTTTAGTATAATTATTCTAGTTAACTAAGTATTTATTAGTAATGTTATAACAATATTAATAAATTAGATTAAAGAAATTCTTAATATCAATATAAATTAATATAAATATTTCTTCTCAAAAGTATAAAAATAAAAACATCTGGCATATGCCAGATGTTTTTATTTTTGTTTCTACCCTTTTGTAGCTCCAGCAGAAAGTCCACCAACAAAATACTTCTGCATGGAAAGAACAAAGATCATAATTGGTACAGCAGCTAATACAGCACCAGCAGAGAATAATGTCCAGTCATTAGAAAACTGAGCACTAATCATTTGGTATAATCCTACTGCCAAAGTCTGTTTTTCTGGACTTCTCAAAATAAGTTGAGCTAATAAGAAGTCATTAAAAGGATTGATAAAGTTAAGCATTGCTACTACAGCTAACATAGGCTTAGCTAACGGCAACATTATCTGCCAAAAGATTCTAAAACGGCTAGCACCATCAATTGTAGCAGCTTCTACAAGGCTTGAAGGAATTGTATCAAAATATCCTTTAATCATCCATGTAGAAAATGGTACAGCTCCCCCAAGATATACAATTAGTATCCCTGTATGTGTGTCTAATAGACCAAACATATTCAACAATACATAAATTGCTACCATTGACATCATCCCAGGAAACATCTGTATGATTAGGAAGGTCATTAATCCATACTTTCTTCCCCAAAATCTAGTCTTAGAGAAAATATAAGCTGTAAGTGCTGTTAAAATTACTGAAAAGAATGAATTAAGTGCACCAATCTTAATACTATTCCAATACCAATATTTAAATTTATATTGTTCACTAGTCAATAATTCTTTAAAGTTCTTTAAACTTGCATTTTCAGGAATAATTCTAGAACTGTATAAACTATTAGCTGGGTTAAGAGCTGATCCAATTATCCACACTGTTGGATAAATAACCGCTATGATAGCTACAAATATAACCGCATAACAGAAAAATAACCCCATTTTCTGCTGAGTTTTCTTGCTCACTGACAACATTATTACATCAACTCCTCTTCTTTAAAGGAATTTGTTCTTCTAAATTGGTAAACACTAAATCCAGCTACTATGAAGAATATTATAATAGAAATAGCAGCAGCATAATTATATTTTAATTTATCCATTGTTAACTTATAAACCCAAGAAATCAAGATATCTGTTCCTCCAGCACCACCTTGATTACCAAAGACAGCTGGATTACCATCATTTAACAGGTATATAATTCCCATATTGTTAAAATGGAAAGCAAATTGCATAATCATCAGTGGAGCAATTTGTCTTAATACCAATGGTAATGTTATTCTTGTAAACTTCTGCCATGGAGTAGCACCATCTACCTCAGCAGCCTCATATAAAGTATCAGAAATACTTTGAATTACTCCTGAACATAAAGCCATAGCAAATGGGAAGGATAACCATAAATTAACCAAAATCACTGCAACCTTCGCCCACATAGCATCTTGTAGCCAGGGAACTTTCCCAAGACCCATAGAAGCTAATATCTTATTAACTTGACCAAAGTTGTAATTTAATAGCCCTCTCCAAATCAAAGTAGAAATAAATGCTGGAATTGCATAAGGAACCATCAAAATTGTTCTTAATATATTTCTTCCTTTTATTGATTTGTGATTTAATACAACAGCTAAAAATAGTCCTAAACCAAAAATTAGAAAAGTATTGGTAATAGCCCAAATAACTGTCCATGTAAATACACCAACAAAAGTTCTTCTCCAACTAGCTAATGTTAAAATACTTTTAAAGTTACCTATCCCAACCCAATCAACTAAGTTTCCTGGAGGAGAATGATATAAATCATAATTAGTAAAAGCTAATGATACTGTAAAGATTAATGGGAATATAGTAGCAATAAATAAGAAAATCATCCCTGGACTCATTGCAGCATATGGAAATCCTATTTCCCAAAAATTCTTAAGAGACTCTCTAAAACTAGGAACCTCTTCACCATTATCTAAAATTTTACCATTTCTATAAGCATCAATAATATTAAAGATATGAATACCTATAACCACTAATAATAAAACTGCAGATACAATACCATAGATTAGTATAAATAATGAGTGGTCTTTTCCAGGTGTTGTTCCTAAAGTAATTAAACCTTTAATATTTTTCATAAAATAAGCTGGTGATTGCAGCCAAAATGCAAGATAATAAAGAAGAAATAAAGCTCCTTTTATGTATTGTCCATTATATATCTGACCTGCTCCCATAATAAAGGTAGACAATATAGCACTATTTCTAGCTTTATTACTATTTGGCCCTGTATTAATACTAGTTTGTGCCTTCACAGAAAAACCTCCTTAAATTTTTTATTTATAAATACTAGCCTTACATGGTCATGTAAGGCTAGCTTAAAAGATATTCAATTATTTAATTTATCTCATTTGCATAATACCTTCTACTATCATATCAACAGTCATTGGCATTATCATTTCTGCCTCTGCTTTTCCATCTAAAACAAAAACCATAGCATTGTTAGCAGGAGACCAAACACTCATCATTTCAGGTACATTTGGCATTGGTACTCCACGTCTAGCTTGAATAATAAATGGTAGAAGATCTCTATCATTCATAATTCTTTCACTAGAAGCAACCTCTTTATGAGGAACAAAAATATTAGCTTCTTTATAGTGATCCATACTCATTTTAGCATTAGTTATGAATTTAAGAAAATCTGCTGCAGCTTCTTTATCTTTAGAAAACTTACTCATATAAAAACCTTTTGCAGTTACGAAAGTTTTTGGATATTTCCCATTTGGTAATTTTGGCAATGGAGCAACACCATAATTCACTCCAGCTTCTTCAAAATCTTTTAGATCCCAGTCTCCTGTAATAATAGCTCCAACCTTACCTTCTGAGAACAATCCTTTTAGAGTATTACCATCAATACCTTTTGGTACTAAGCCTTCATCTCTAAATCTTTTTAAGAATTTAGCTGCTTTAATAGCACCTTCATTACCTAAACCAACATCAGTAACATCAACTGTTCCATCAGGATTTTCTCCAAAGATATAAGCTCCATATCCTAAGAAGAAACCAGCAGTAAAGTAAAAGTCATCTGGTCTGAATAAGAAGCCATATTGATTCTTACTTGGATCAGTTATTTCTTTAGCTTGAGCTATAAAATCTTCAAAGTTTTTAGCTGGTTTTGGCATTAGATCTTTATTATAAACTAAAGCCACACTTTGATATGCATAAGGTAATCCATAGATTTTACCTTCATAAGTCAATGCATCAATAGCATTTTCTAAGTAATTTTCTTTAAAATAACCTTTTGGAAAATAACTTTCAATTGGTTCTAATAATCCTTGAATTACAGATCTACCTAATTTATCATGAGGCCATCCTACTATATCAGCACCTTTTCCAGATGGTCCATCTAGTGATAATCTTTGAGCTTGGTCAAGTTCAGCAACACTTTCAACCTTAATTTTAATACCTGTCTTCTCTTCATAAATCTTAGCAACCCTATTCATCCATTCTGTTTCAGGTCCAGTACTTACCCATACTTTTAATTCTTTTGCAGCAACTGCAGCTGGAGTAATTACTCCTATAGCAAGTGCCATAACAAGTGTTAATACTAATAATCTCTTTTTCATTCTAATTTTCCCTCCTAGATTTCATTTTTTATTTTAAATTGAATTTTGAAAAAACAAACAATAATTAACTATATTAAGATTAGAGTTTGTTTTACTATAAATCTATAATAAAACCCAATAAATCAAAAAATACATCATTAGAAAAATTTACCAGGTGAAGATCTGGTTTATTCCTCTAATATCAGAATATTCCTTAACTTATTGGGGTTATTATCTTATAATTTTAGAATTATCTAATATTCTTTTTAAATTATATACTATTGTATTAATTATTTATTCTCTTTAAAATTATATGCTTATATAAATAAATCCCACCAATAATTGCATCTAACAATCATTGCCGGGGTGCTTGTAGACTTATACAATCTTGCCCTTAAATTTTAATAATTTCATTATATATAATTATAACTATAACTATATATAGTGTCAAGACATATTATTCCAATTATATAACTTAATCTGAAATAATATCTATAGATTTTAAAAAATATAAATTTAACTATAACTTAATTTATTATTTCTACATTGTTAATGATATTCCTGCTTAACTTTCTTTTTTTTGAAATAATTTTTTCTAAGCTCCATTATATAAATTATCTGTTTAAATTTATATAATGAAATTAACAAATCAAGGCACTATATATTTATATTAAAATTAATTGGTAAATATTACAAAAGGATTTATTTTATAAATTTTTTTACCCATCTAACTATTAATAGTTAGATAATTTTTAACTATTTGTTTCTTTCTAAAAATCAAAAAAGATGGCTCTATAGTATAGAGCCATCTTTTTAATATTATAATCTTCATTTAATTATCCAAAATATCTATCTAACATACCCTTTAACATAGCAGCATGTCTAGCTTCATCTTTAGCAGACTCATTAAAGACATCATTAGCTGCAGCTAAATTTTCTTCTGCTGCAGTTACAGCAGCTTTATTCTTCATTTTATTAGCTCCTTGCTCTCCTTGTAACATCTTTTCGATATTCTCTTTAGTAGAAGCAGAAATTTTAGCATTTAATTCAGCAAATCTAGCTGCATGTTCAGCCTCTTCAATCGCAATTCTTTTTAATACTTCTGCTATCTCTGGATACCCTTCTCTTTGAGCCTGTCTTGCCATAGCTAAATATAGACCTGTTTCTTGAGTTTCTCCTTTAAATTGTCCGTCTACCACTTTTTCCAACTCTGTCCCTTTAGTACTTCCTAACTTATTCTCAACAACAAATTCCATATTAAAACTCCCCCTTGATATGTATGATTTCTTATTAGTAATAATTATTGTTAAGTTAATTATATTTATTTTCTATCCAGATGTCAAGACCTTAGCAGAAATAATAACGATTATCATTTAAGTGTTTTTTAAATTATATAATAAGAATAATGAGCATTAAGACAATTACATAATTCACATTTATTTTTTTTATCATTGATAAATGAGAAGGAATCTATAATTTCTATACCTTCTTCTTCTACCTTTTTTATTATCTCCAATAATTCTTTATTTTTATGCTTAAAATTAAGAATAATAACCCTTTCTTCTTTATTAATATAACTATAATTATAATCTAGATTATTTCGATATGGATTAATAGTAGTAAACTTTTTATTCATTTTTGAAGCAACAAAATAGGAAAACAAATAGTGATCATCATTACTTGAAGTTACAATAGTATCAAAAGAATCAACATCTACTTTCTCTATAATATAATCAACCATTTCACTAGCAAATTCTCTTAATTCAGTAGGAGTAGATTTTATATTATTCAAATCTTGAAATTTAAATATACTTTTTCTTAATCTTCTATCCTTAAAGGTTAACAAACTCTTTTCTACATTAGTATATCCTGACTGATATAGCCATTCCTTCTCTTTTCTAGATAAAGAGAAGTCTATTGCTTTAATATCACCTGTAGGAATAGATATAAGATGTGATCGAGATAGTTCAATTTGATGGCGCTCATTTAATGTCATTATCATTTCTACTAGCGCAGATAAGTAATCAATAAAACCATTGATACTATCTGTTTTTTTCTCATCCTGATATAAAACAAAACCTAAATTAGGCAATTTTGATTTATTAAATACTTTTAAAGGAAGATTATTCATTACTCCTCCATCAACATATAAACTAGATAGGTATTTATAAGGCATATAAAACACAGGTATACTCATAGACATTCTTACTGCTTTAGCTACAGAAACATAGGGGGTTTTCTGCCTAGAGAAGATCTCACTTCTTTTATTACTAACATTTGAAGCCACTACTATTACGTCTTTATTAAAGTCCCTAAAGTTTCTAATTCCTTTTACTTCTAATTTTTCTTTAATCCATCTAAAAAAATTATCTCCCTTATATAAACCAAATTTTTTTACTAACCGACTTAAGGAAAATCTATCTTTGAATCTCGCAAATTTCTCTTCAAATAAAATCTCTTTTAACTCACTACAACTATAACCAGCACCATAAAGTGTAGCTATAATTGCCCCTGCTGAAGTCCCTGCAATTCCTGATATTTGAATCTGCTTATCCTCTAAAGCCTTAATTCCACCTACATGTGCTATCCCCTTAACTCCTCCACCACTTAATGAAAGGTTAATCTTTAATTTATTTATTTCAACCACCTCCTAGATAAAACAACTACCTTATAATCAATATATAATTATAAATGTTTATTTGTTATATGTACTTTTTGGAAGATGATCTTTCTATTTTCCTTAAACAAAAAGAGACTGCGAATTAATTCGCAGTCTCTTTCAATTTCACTATTTACTTTTTAAAATACTCTACTCCTGCTTTAAATAACATCTGATCTTTCTTAGCAATTATATTCTTCGATACATTAGTACCGATCCGTTCTGAGTGTCCCATCTTACCTAGAACACGACCATCAGGGCTGGTAATACCTTCAATGGCATAAACTGAACCGTTAGGGTTGAAGGCTATATCTGAGCTTGGCTTACCAGCAAAATCTACATATTGGGTAGCTACCTGTCCATTAGCAAATAACTCTTTTACAACCTCTTTACTTGCTACAAAGCGTCCTTCCCCATGGGATACAGGAATTGAGTGTGTATCTCCTACCTCTACATTAGCAAACCATGGTGATTTATTTGATACTATTTTGGTATTAGTCATACAGGATACATGGCGACCGATTGTATTATAAGTCAGTGTCGGTGCCTCTTCTATCAATTCTCGTATCTCTCCATAAGGCACTAATCCTAGCTTAATTAAAGCTTGGAAACCATTACAGATCCCTAGCATTAATCCATCTCTATTATTTAATAGATTCATGACTGCTTCTTTAATCTTAGGATTTCTAAAGACTGTTGCTATAAATTTACCTGAACCTTCAGGCTCATCTCCAGCACTAAAGCCTCCTACTAATGATACTATTTGAGAACTATTGATTGCTTCTGCCATAGCATCTATTGACTCTTCTATCTGCTGAGGCTTTAAGTTCTTAAATACTAAGGTCTCTACCTCTGCTCCTGCTTGTTCAAATTGTTTTGCTGTATCATACTCACAGTTTGTTCCTGGGAAGACCGGGATTAATACCTTAGGCTTAGCTACCTTAACCTTCGGTTTATAAACCTCTTTAGCATTGTATGGCGTAAATTCATAATCTTTAGTCTCTTCTTCTGTTTTAGTTCGATATACCTTCTCTAAAGGAGCTTCCCAAGCAGTTATAGCTTCATCAATAGCTAAATCTAGACCATTAACTTTGATAGTTTCTTCTACACTTGTTACTCCTAAAACTTCATACTCTACTTTTCCAAATAACTCTGCTAAATCTCCTCCCGCTTTTACTTCTAAGATAATTGCTCCATAATCTGGACTAAATAGTTTATCTTCTTTAATTTTATCTTGGAAAGTAACACCTATCTTATTACCAAAGCTCATCTTCGTTACCGCTTCTGCAATACCACCTAAGGTTATCGCTTGGGCTGCTAAGATTTTATCTTCTTTAATTAAATTTGTTATTGTATTATATGCTTCTATTAATTTATCAAAATCAGGCATTTCAGCTTCATCTTTGGCTACTGGTATATAAACTACCTTACTATCAGCATTTTTAAACTCTGGTGAGATAACATTGTTAACATCTACTGTATCTACTGCAAAAGATACTAAGGTAGGTGGTACATCAATATCATTAAAGCTTCCTGACATACTATCCTTACCACCAATAGCTGGCAAAGCAAATCTCTTCTGTGCATGATAAGCACCTAATAATGCACTAAAAGGTTTACCCCATTTAGCATAATCATTATTTAATCTTTCAAAGTACTCTTGGAAGGTAAATCTTATCTTATCATAGCTTCCACCTGTAGCTACTACCTTTGCCACCGATTCAATTACTGCATATAATGCTCCATGGAAAGGACTCCAAGTCGATAATTTTGAATTATAACCGTGGCTCATAATAGTTCCTGTACTTGTATCACCCTTTAACATAGGAATCTTCGCTACCATACTTTGAGTAGGTGTTAATTGATACTTTCCTCCAAAGGGCATTAAGACAGTTCCTGCTCCAATTGAGCTATCGAACTTCTCTACCAATCCCTTTTGGCTACATACATTGATATCTGATAGATTATCTAGCCATTTTGATTTTAAACCTTTATCTGCTGTTAATCTAGTTTTAGCTGCTGTTTCAAAGTAGTTTTCTTCCTCTTGAGGATTCTTAACTACTACTTTAGTGCTTTGAGTAGCACCATTAGTATCTAAGAAGTCTCTACTGATATTGACTATATCCTTACCTTGCCAGTTCATGATTAATCTTCTATGACCTTTGACCTCTGCTACAACTGTTGCTTCTAAGTTCTCTGTCTCTGATAACTCGATAAATTCCTCTACATTCTCTTGATCTACTACTACAGCCATCCGTTCTTGAGATTCAGAGATAGCTAATTCAGTTCCATCTAATCCTGCATATTTTTTAGGTACAGCATCTAGATTAATCTCTAAAGCATCTGCTAGTTCACCGATTGCTACTGATACTCCACCAGCACCAAAGTCATTGCAGACCTTAATCATCTTACTTACCTTAGGATTTCTAAATAATCTCTGTATCTTTCTTTCTGTAGGTGGGTTACCTTTCTGTACTTCTGCTCCGCACTCTTCAATTGATTCTTCTGTATGGGCTTTTGATGAACCTGTTGCACCACCACAACCATCACGACCAGTCTGTCCACCTAACAAGATAATGATATCTCCTGGCTCTGCACTTCCTCTAACTACATTCTCTTTAGGCGCTGCTGCCACTACTGCACCTATCTCCATATGCTTAGCTAGATATCTTTCATCATAAATCTCCTGTACCATCCCTGTCGCTAATCCGATCTGATTTCCATAAGAGCTATAACCATGAGATGCTTCTTGAGCTATCTTCTTTTGTGGTAATTTACCTGGGATTGTATCTTCTATTGAAGTTCTTGGATCTCCACTTCCTGTAATTCTCATAGCTTGATAAACATAAGAACGACCTGATAATGGATCACGAATAGCTCCACCTAAGCAGGTTGCTGCTCCACCAAAAGGCTCAATCTCTGTAGGATGGTTATGGGTTTCATTTTTGAACATTACTAACCATTCCTCTTCTTCTCCATCTACATCTACAGGAACTATAATACTAGCTGCATTAACCTCCTCAGATATCTCTAAGTCTTCTAGCTTACCATCTTTTCTTAGCTCTTTCATCCCCATTAAGGCAATATCCATCAAACAGATATCTTTATCTTTACCTTGATATACTCTTTCTCTTCCTGCCAAATACTCTGCATAAGCCTCAGCAATTGGCTTAGTATATTTTCCCTCTTCTATCTCTACACCTTCTATCTTAGTTAAGAAGGTTGTATGGCGACAGTGGTCAGACCAATAGGTATCTAATAATCTTATCTCTGTAATTGTAGGATTTCTCTTCTCTGTATCTCTAAAGTAGTTCTGAGTATGAAGTAAATCCTCTTTACTCATAGCTAGTCCTAATTCTACTAATAAATCCTCTATACCTGCTTCATCGGCTTCAATAAACCCTTCAATAGTCTCTACTTCTGTTGGCACTTCATATTTCATCTCTAGAGTTTCTGGCTTTGCTAAATCTGCCTCTCTTGAATCTACAGGGTTGATATAATACTCTTTAATCTTCTCTACCTCTTCTGCTGTTAAATCTCCCTTTAAGACAATTAATCTTGCCGCTCTAACAATCGGCTTTTCATCGTTATTTAATATCTGTATACACTGCTCTGCTGAATCTGCTCTCTGGTCATATTGTCCTGGTAAATACTCTACTCCAAAAGTAGTTTCTGATTCAGATAACTCTAATTCTTCTTCTGCTAAATTATCTACTGTTGGCTCTGATAAGATTGTGTTACAGGCTTGCTGATAAGCTTCTTCTGATATCTTAGAGATATCATATCTATTGACGATTCTAACATCCTCTAAATTCTCTAGCTGTAAGCTCTCCTTAAAATCAGCTAATAATTGCTTAGCTTCTACATTATACCCTTCTTTCTTCTCGACATAGACTCTTCTGATTTGTGGCATGATGGAGCCTCCCTTTATATTTTAAGTTCAAAACCTTTTGGAACCACGAATAGTCACGAATACACACGAATAAAACCATTAAAATATTTTATAAAAGATATAAATCAAAATCTTTTTTGACACAGATTAAACTCTGATTAAAATCCGATTTAAAATCTTAATTTATTTAATTTTTATATTCTAGTCTGTGTAACTCTATGCTAATAAATCCTTTTGAATTTAAGTTTTTAATGTTCTTTAATTCGTGAAGATTCGTGTACCTTCGTGGTTAAGCTTTCTTTTTGTTTTTAATTGTAAATTATCAATTGTACATTATCATTATAACCTGTTATAATTAAGTAGTAAAATTAATAATTCTAATAATATTAATTAGAGGTGCTTATAAATGAAGATTAACTATGAATTATATAAAGTGTTTTATTATGTAGCAAAACATCTTAGTTTTTCAAAGGCTGCTGATGAACTATTCATATCCCAATCTGCTGTCAGCCAAAGTATTAAATCTTTAGAGAAAGAATTGAGTACATCTTTATTCATCAGAAGTACAAAAAAGGTCAGCCTTAGTAAAGAAGGTGAGATTTTATTAAAGCATATTGAACCTGCTCTTAACTTAATTAAAAATGGTGAGCGAAATATCCAAGAGATTAATTCTTTTGAAAAGGGAGAAATACATATCGGTGCTAATGATACTATTTCTAAAGATTTTTTATTACCTTATTTACAGAGATTTCATCAACTTTATCCTCAAATTCATATTCAAATTACTAATAGAACCTCTAGCACTTGTGTAGAACTATTAAAACAAGGGGCTGTTGATTTAATAATTACTAATCTCCCTAATAATAAGATTACAGATTTTATGGAGGTTACTGAGATTTTCACTTTTAAAGATATCTTTATCAGCGGATATGATTTCAAACAGCTTAAAGGACAAGACATTGAACTTAAAGACTTAGCTGATTATCCTATTCTAATGTTAGAAAAGAAGACAACTACTAGAAGATTTTTTGATGAATTAATGGATAAATTTGAAGTTGAGATTACTCCAGAGGTAGAGTTAGGAAGCATTGACCTTTTGATTGAAATGGCAAAGATAGGACTGGGAATCTCCTTTGTTCCTGATTATTGTATTGATAAAACTAATAAAGAATTATTTCAATTAGATATAAAAGAAGAACTGCCAAAGCGAAAGTTGGCAGTTGTAACTAATAAGAATATTCCCTTTTCTATTGCAAGTAAGAAGTTTATGGAATTAATGCTTAGCTAATTAAATGCTAGCAACTATCTAATTCCACCATAAACGGCATAATTATAATATTTCCAAATTACATCTACATCTTTAAATCCAGTCTCCTGAAGCCAGATCAAATGAATCTAAAGTGAAACTTAATGGGTATAAAGCGACACTTTTAGGTGCTAGGTGATAGGTCATAGGAGTTAGTAATATCTTTCTATGTCCTAGCTCCTAACGCCTAACTCCGAAACTGTCGCTTTATCTTTCTATAACCTTACATTTGAATTTTATTCTAAATTCTCACACCTATAAACTTTAATAGCTGTAACTAATATCAACACTTCACCTTTAATTTAAATTCATTAAACATATTTATTCCTCCTAGCTTATTTTTAGTGATATAATTCTATTTTTAGTTGCTATAATAAAACAAATTTACTCCTCTACCCCTAACATTCCCGATTCTGTATAACGCTCACCTTTAATACCATCAGATAAAATAGTTGCAATCTCTTCTAATTCTTCAGCACTAAATTCAACATCAACTGCTTTTATGTTTTCTATTAAGTATTTAACTCGTTTTGTACCAAGAATAGGTATAATATCTTCACCTCTTGATAGAACCCATGCCAATGAGAGCTGTGCTGGCATAATTTCTTTTCGTGTTGCTATATTTATCAGCTTTCTTACAACTTTCTTATTATGTTCAAAATTTTCACCTTGCAAACGAGGTAACAGTCTTCTAAAATCTCCTTCTTGCTTCAATACATCTTGATTTAACTTTCCAGTTAGCAATCCCCGACTTAATGGACTATATCCAACAAAACCTATACCTAATTCTCTTAAAGTGGGTAGTATCTCTTTTTCAATATGCCTTGTTGCCATTGAATACTCTGATTGCACAGCAGTTAACGGATGAACACTATGAGCACGCCTAATAGTATCCGATGAAGATTCTGAAATACCAATATATCTTACTTTACCTTCCTTAACTAAATCTGCCATTGCACCAATAGTCTCTTCAATAGGAGTATCATTATCCATTCTGTGTAGGTAATATAAATCAATCACCTCACGCCCTAATCTCTTTAGACTAGCCTCAGCAGCTTGCTTGACATATTCTGCTTTACCATTGATTGTACGCTCATATGCTCCAGGTTTTCTTACAATTCCAAATTTAGTAGCTACAAAAGCTTCACCACTCCATTCCTTTAAAATCTTACCTATTAATTCTTCATTATGTCCATTACCATACATATCAGCAGTATCCAAAAAATCAACTCCAGATTCAAGTGCTGTTAAAATAGTATTACGAGAGTCTTCATAAGTACTTTTTCCATAAAATTCGCTCATCCCCATACAACCTAATCCAATTGCTGAGACCTGCGGACCATTTTTTCCTAATCTTCTTTTTTTCATCTTTTCAAACCCCTTTCAATAATTTTATTTAATTATTTCAGCTAAACTAACCGCTGGATGATGATACCTACTCTTATTAAGAGTATTACTTCCTAAATTTATAGCACTTTGTGGACACCAATGAAAACATGCTAAGCATGCCTCGCAATTAGTACCCCATTCTACTCCTTGCTCTTTTAAAGTAATGTTCTCTGTTGGACATACCTTCTTACAGATACCACACATTGTGCACCCTTCTGTCGTCCAAAAATGATTCTGAGGTTTATAAATTTTATAAACAGCTACTTTATAAATTAATCCTTTAATGCTATGCTTTAAAGAAAAATCCCCCTCAATAATCCCACTTTTCTTTTCTTGAATATCTCTTACCATTTCATCTATAATTATTTTAGAATTATTAAGTCTTAATATTTGTTCCTCTCTAGGATTTGTATTATCTTGAATTACTACTGAATTACCTGGCATAACAAGGGTATATCCCAAATCTAGGTTCTGGTCTTTCTCTTTTAGTAGCTTATCAATAGTAGCAAGAGTACAACCAGGCTCCTTGTTATTAGTTGCAATAGAGAATATATATGGCTTACTATTAAAACTTAGTTTTTTTATAAACTCTCTTACTATCTTGGGAGCGTCTAAACAATATACAGGAAATATTATACCAACTATCTCACTATCAATATCATAGCTCTCGTTTTTAACTACCTCTGTGATTGATATAAGCTCACAATTTTCTAATTTCTTTGCTATCGCTTTACTAACAGCCAAGGAATTTCCAGTAGCTGAAAAATAGAATATACTCTTTTTCATCTTATCCTCCTCCTAATTTTAAATTATTCCTTTATTCTTCCAGATTTCTAATACACCTTTGTATTCATCTCTTCTTTTTAAAAATCTAGGCTTCCAAATCAACGGTATTAATATTACCTTTGTAAAAAGAAACTCAAAAAGACTCCTTCTTTTTCTTCTTTTAGCTATCTGATAAAATTTTTCTATCTTCTTTTCTAATTTTAAAATAAATTTTTGATTAGTAAAGGGGGCTTCATTAAATTTTACTCTCTTTAAAATACTCCCTCCTCTTATTGCACCAGAAACAAGGAAAAATTTCTTAACTGAACTTAGTGCTTTATTCCCCTCAGCTATTTCATATGTAGCAACTGAAAAACCATACTTATTATAAAGTGATTGTTCTACAATAAAGTGACCCCGATCCCAAAAAGATTTTAACCGCCCTGTTACATAACTACCAAAGGTTGAACTCCCCATAATAATCCCATCAGCTCTTTTAATTTTATCTGCTAATTTCTCAATCTCATCAGAGATTATAGAGCATTTACCAGTCCTATAGCAAACTCTACATCCAGTACAATACTCAATCTGATAATCAATTAAATCATAATAATTGACCTCTAAGTCATTTTTTTGAGTTAAAATCACAGAAATTTTCCCCAATATCTTTGCTGTTACACCATCTTTTCTAGTACTTCCATTTACAATAGCTATCTTCATTATCTATCTCTCCTCCAAGATAAATTATTTCTTCTAGTTTTATCACCTTGTATTTAGTTAATTAACTTAACTAACTTTATAATTAAAAATATATAAGTTAAACTTATGTAACCTATATATTTTAAATACAAATACTTCAACCTATCTACTTCCTCCTAAAATAATCTTCTCAGAAAGTTCAATAAAATTATCTACCTCATCTTCACTAAGGGAATTCATTACATGATCAACAAAGTTTAGATAACCCTGCTGATATGCCCCAGCAATCTTCTTTCCTTCTTCAGTGAGGTGAATAAAATAAACACGTCTATCTTCAACTGATCGACTCTTATATACAATATCTTGAGATATTAACTTATTAACAATAGCTGTTACTGCTGGTTTACTTAGATTTAATGCTTCAGCCAATTCAGTATATGTGGGATTTTTGAGCTTATCTATCACATTGATATACTCAAAAAACTTTAAAGAAAGATCTCCACCCTTTGTTCCTTTGAACTCATTTTGTTTAAATTTCATTAGTATAGTTGCTAAGCCTTCTGTTACTTTTAATATTTTATTTCCTTTATCCATAACTTTAATTAAAACTCCTTTTGAAATATAGTTAATTTATTTAACTAATTATATTGTAATAGATAGCATCCCATCTGTCAATGATAACAGTGAAAAAGTAAAGATTAAATTAAGTAAAGTCTCAGTCTATATTATTAAAATAATATTTAAAAAGACTAACCCCTAAAATATGATTGACCCTAAAAATTAATATTTACTTTGGTTCAACAACGAACTTTGTGATTACAAATAATAATAAGTTTAAATTATTATCTAGCTACGGGTTTTAACCCGTAGCCTATGCAGAATCCATGGTACCACCACAGGTTAAAACCTGTGGCGGATTAATCACGAAAAGTCTGTAAGACTTGAAGGAAAAGGGTAATAATAGATTTTTACAAAAATCGAGAAAGACCTTTACTTTCTATAATTATTCAATTACTTAAATATAGGAATTTAAAATATAGACTAATAAGATAGCACCACCTACTGTAATAATCATATTCTGCTTCTTTATAATCAAAATACTAGCAAAAAACCCTCCTAAAATCGCTGTTAAAATCGACTCTGTTGAATATAATATCTTAGGAAATAAGAGTGCTCCCATTAGAGAGGCAAAAATGATAATAATGATTATTCTCCAATTTCCAATAAAACCATTTAAAGCTGGGATCCAATAAATAATCGAGCTAATAAACATTGCTAACCCTGCTACTACCGCTATCTTTAACGAGTTGATAATAGTATGGATAAAAAAATAATGATAATGACAATAAAAAGTAAACTAAAAGGACTCGGGATTTCCCGAGTCCTTTACTAATATATAATTATTATTAGTTTATAACTCACTTATGCTCTATAATTAACTTAATAGCTGTTCTTTCTACTCCATCAATTTTAAGATCTATAAAAGCTGGTATACAAATAAGGTCGATTCCACTGGGAGCCATATATCCTCTAGCAATTGCAATAGCTTTAACTCCTTGATTTACAGCACCTGCTCCAATAGCCTGTAACTCAACTCGACTACTATCTCTTAAAACACCAGCAAGTGCACCTGCAACTTTATTAGGGCTTGATGTTGATGCTACTTTCAATATTTCCATATTAGTACCCCCTTGTATTTGTTTAACTATATATATATTATATTAGTCAAAATTTGTAAAAGACCTTTATTTGCTAAATTTATTTTTATTTTTCTTAAGCATTTAATAATCTAAAGATAAAAAAGAAGTATAATATTTTATATTATACTTCTTTAATAAGTTTAAATATTAGATTTTATCTTATCGAAATTACTAATAATTCAAAAATTTCTACTTATGAATAACTTGTACTCTACCAACTTTACCATTTTCAAGGCGTACCTTGATTCCATGGGGATGAGTAGCAGAGTTAGTCAGAATATCTTTGACGATACCCTCTGTTAGTTTACCTGAACGTTGATCTTTCTTTAGTACAATTGAAACCTTTAGTCCTGCTTTAATATCTTTGCGATTCTTTCCATTCATTAGATTCCCTCCTTAATATCTTATCTTTAGTATATCTAGTAAGAAGCCTTATATCAAAGGGAAATTAATTTATTCAAAATCATACCGCCTCAAAACTAACTCTATCTAATATCTTCTAAAAGAAATTTATATTGACATAATTCAACAAATATTATATAGTGTTCTTATAAAGAACCACTAAAATATAATTGCTATCTGATTTAGTAGTTAGGAGGTTTTTTAATGGATATACAAAAATTACTTACATATTTTAATCTTACAAGGCAAGAAGCAACTATCTATATAACATTAGCTATCAATGGTGCTATGACAGGCTATGAGGTGGCTAAAGAGACAGGAATCTCACGTTCCAATGTATATACCAACCTAGCCAGTCTAGTTGAAAAGGGGGCTGCTTATCTAATTGAAGAGAAAGCAAAGAAATATACCCCTGTACCTATTAATGAGTTCTGTAATAATAAAATTAGGCAGATGGAAGAAGTCAAAGTCAAATTAATAAAAAATATGCCTAAGCGCCAGGAAGAGAACAAGGGGTATATCACTATAAAAGGAAAAAGAAATATCTTAAACAAAATCAAAAATATGCTAAATGAGGCTGAAGAACGTATCTATATATCGACATCTAACGAGCTAATGAAAACAATACTTCCTTATCTAAAAGATGCACTGTCAAAAAAACTTAAAGTTGTGTTAATAACCGAAGGCCCATTTAGCCTTCCTGATGCAATAGTTTATACTGCAAAAAGAGAAGAATCTCAAATAAGACTTATTGTTGATTCAACTAAGGTGCTGACAGGAGAAATTTCAAATAAATCTAACTCTACCTGTTTATATTCAAGAAAACAGAACCTAGTAAATTTATTCAAAGAATCATTAAAAAATGAAATTAAACTTATAACATTAACTGAAGGGAATGAAAAATAAGATGAAAAAACCATTTGTAAATTTAGAACAATTAAAAGAAATAACCCAAAAACACCCTACTCCTTTTCATTTATATGATGAACAAGGTATTAGAGAAAATGCACGTAAACTTAATGAAGCTTTTGCTTGGAATGAAGGATTTAAAGAGTATTTTGCTGTAAAAGCTACACCTAACCCTACAATTTTAAAGATACTACAAGAAGAAGGGTGTGGAGTAGACTGTTCTTCATTAACTGAGCTTATGATGTCTGAAAAGGTTGGCTTTAATGGTGAGGATATTATGTTCTCATCAAATGTTACACCTAAAGAGGATTTTGAATTAGCCAGTCAATTAAATGCTATTATAAATCTTGATGATATCACTCATATTGAATTTCTAGAAGAAGTTGCAGGTATTCCAGAAATAATTAGTTGTCGTTTCAATCCAGGAAATAACTTTGATAGCGATAATGATATTATGGACAACCCTGCAGAAGCCAAATATGGATTTACTTATGAACAATTAGTAGAAGGGTTTAATACTCTACAAGAAAAAGGAGCTAAACACTTTGGTATTCATGCATTTTTAGCAAGTAATACAGTTGCTAATGAATACTATCCTGCTCTTGCTAAAATTCTATTCGAAACTGCTGTTGAATTAAGCAAAGAAACTGGTGCTCATATCTCATTTATTAATCTATCTGGTGGGGTTGGCATCCCTTATCATCCTGATGAAGAAGCAGCTGATATTATGGCTATTGGCGAAGGAGTGCGTAAAGCCTATGAAGAGATACTTGTTCCAGCAGGAATGGATGATGTAGCTATCTATACTGAATTAGGTAGATTTATGTTAGGTCCTTATGGTCATCTTGTTACTACTGCTATTCATGAAAAGAATATCCACAAAGATTATATTGGATTAGACGCTTGTGCAGCAAACTTAATGCGTCCTGCTATGTATGGTGCTTATCACCATATTACAGTAATGGGTAAAGAGAATCAGCCTCATAATCATAAATATGATGTAACTGGTGGATTATGTGAGAATAATGATAAATTTGCAATAGATCGTATGCTACCAAAAGTGGATAAAGGTGATTTAGTAGTAATCCATGATACTGGTGCCCATGGTTTTGCAATGGGATACAACTATAATGGAAAGCTGCGCTCTGCTGAAGTCTTATTAAAAGAAGATAGTTCAACACAACTAATTCGTCGAGCAGAAACACCAGCTGATTACTTTGCAACATTAGATATATAAATTTAAATTACCGATAAGAAAAGAAGACTCTTTAAAGAGTCTTCTTTTCTTATCCCCAAAATATGCAGATCGGATCTTCTTCAACTTCATCTAGCAAAACTTGAAAATCAGAATTAGCTTCTATCTCCTCATATTTATACCATCTACCAGTATGTCTCCACCAATACAAAGACCATTTATTATCCTCAGGATTATATCTAAATTGAGCAATCTTCATTTTTACCCATTCATCACTCTTGAAGGATGGTCTTTCTTCAAATAATGTTACATTATTCCCCCTGATTCCATAGCCCAATTTAATCTGATCTCTCACATGGACTGGAATACGATTATCACAATACTCTCCCAATATCTTCCCTACTCTTTTTCTCATTAATTCATTTAATGCCATTATAATCTCCCTTCTAATATCATTTTATTTAATAAGTCCAACTATAAAATTATAACTTGATTAGCCACCTACTTAAATATAAAAATTTAAAATATAAACTAAGAAGATTGTACCAGCAACCACAACAATCATATTCTGCTGCTTAAGAATTAAAATACTAGCAAATATCCCACCTAATAAAGCTGTAAAAATAGATGGAGTAGAATATAATATCTCAGGAAATAATAATGCTCCCAAGGCTGAATATGGAATATATTCTAGAAAAGAACGAATAAATCTTGATGGCTCTTTGCCTTTATATACTAACACTGGAACAAGCCTAGATAAATAAGTTACTAATCCAGTAAGTATAATCATTAACAGTGCTTTATTAGTCATCTCTCTTCACCCACTGGTAAAAAGATTGCACCTAATAATGATGCTATAATAATAGTAATAATTATTCTCCAATTCCCAATAAGATTATTCAAATTTGGAATCCAATAAATAGTTGAACTGATAACCATTGCTAATACAGACACTATTGCTACCTTTAGCGACTTAATAATAGCGGAAATCAATAATCCTAAAAACATAATATAAATTGCAATTCCAATACTACTTATAATAGAGGCTGGTAATATATCTGCTAATAACACCCCCATTAAAGTTCCAACAACCCAACCACTATAGAAAATAATTTGTGCACCAAAGGTATATGATGTTCCTAACTTTTCTTTAGTCATAGAGATAACAAAAACTTCATCGGTAATCCCAAAAGCTAAGAAAGGTTTCTCTTTATTAGATAGCCTACCTTTTAATTTATCAGCAAAACAAAAAGACATCAATAAATATCTGGCATTAATCATAAAGGTGGTTAAGACTATATTTCCAATCCCAATTCCTTGGGCTAACATATTAACTCCAATAAATTGGGTGGCACCAGTAAAATTTGTCAATGACATAAAGACCGCTAAAAAAGCAGATAATCCTGTTGCTTTAGCAATTAATCCAAAAGTAAATGAAATTGGGAAATACCCCATAAAGACTGGTATTCCAGCTCTAATTCCATCCTTAAATTCTTGCCTATTATCTAAATAAATACCTTGCTCCATCTTCTACCCCCTCATTGAATATCTTTACATTATATAACATTATTATTATTTATTCCAACTTTAATTACCTTGTGATAGTGTCAAGTTTCTGTAGGTAAAAGTTTAAAACTCCTCTTTTGATAATTAAAGCAATGACTTTACTGCTTTAAACAGTCTAGTTCTTACTCCTTTATTTATACTTGGGATATTATTGCTTGGTTCAGCAAATTTCTTTTTCAAATTATTTTTCACTACTTTTGATTCTATTTCCACTATTTTTTCTTCTTTTTGCTCTTTTCTTGCTTTCTCTAGAATAATTTCTTTTAATTCGTATTCTGTTCCTCCATTAAATTTAAAAGACCTTAATCTTGCCATCTGATCTACTCCTACTTCAGACCAACCCATTGGTCTTGAACTTAATCTATCTGATAATATATGACTAACATGACCTTCAGCACTACAACCAATAGCATTTTCATCTTTATAATAGTTTACTATTCCAGCCCAGTTATTATAAATATAGCTTCTACTTTGTCTTATCGCTTTCTTCTTAGATTCCTTTTCAGCTTGAGATATCAATTCACTAAATATCTCTTTTATCTGTACTTTATCTAAATTATTTATTCCTTGCCAAAGATCAAATCTAAGCTTTTGGGCATGTCCTGTAGCCTTTAAAACATACTTATTTAAATGATATCTATCTAGTATCTGCTTACTTTTAGGCAACCACTTTAAACCCTCTTTAATCCAAAGTGCCCCATCTCCTGCAATATAAATCTGCTTTATGCTATCAAAGTCGTAATTATCCTCTATATAGTCCATAATTTCTAGCCACAAGTCTTCCGACTTGTTATACATACCTGAAAAGGAATAACTGTTCTTTAACTTATTTCTACCATTTTCTTTAATAATTCCTTCATGAACATAAACTAATCTTGGTACAGCATTCTTCCCGTTTTGCAAAGAAACATGGTCTTCATCAGCTTCTATATATAAATAATCAATCTTTCTTTTTGCTTTCGGATTACTTAATTTATCGTTTTCTATTTTACCTAATTTTCTTATTTTATTCATAACTGTTTGACCTGTTATAGTTAAATTATTCACTACTTCCTCTCCTACTTTGGCGTAAGATTTATCAATTGATAAATCTACTATCTTTGCTTCTAAGCCAGTATCTATCCTTTGATACTTATCTATACCTAATTTTTTATCTGCTAAATGTTCATACTCTTTATTGAACTTAGATTTATAATACCTTCTCTCAAATTCAACTTCACCAAACTCTGTTATCAATTTTCTCTTCTTTTTTCTTACTATCTTCCAATTCTTTTTACGCTCAGGACTTTCCTTAATTACTTCATCTATTACTTCTATAATATACTTACACAACTCTTTACCTAATTCATCAAAGTCTTTTCTTAGAGTATTTATAAAGTCTGAAATATCTTCTTTATCACTCAATAGAATATTTTTTAAAAATTCTTCTGAATTATCCTTAATTTTTTCTCCAAACTGCTGTATAATTGTATCCATAGGGACTCCTCCTTGATGTGTTTTGATTAGGTACTTAACACTTTATCAAAAGAGGAGTCCTTTTTCTAATTTTTTGATTAAATTTACCTACACTTATTTTACACTAAGTTACCTTGTTATTTCTTCTAAGCACTTGATTTTATTGTTAAATAATAACACAAATAAATTATATTGCTTAATATTCCAATTGTTATTTACAGATAAAGTATTATACTGTATAATATATACATAAGACTATAAGGAGGTTTTATTCAATGTTTAAAACTAGAAGTTCTATTGCTTTAATGTTGGTTTTGGTTTTGATGTTGGCTGTCAATATTGTTAATGCACAAGAAGTAAAGGTCGGGAATGGGAAAGATGCAAAGATAGAGGAAGATTCAAATCCAATTGATTTCTATTATGCAAAGATTAATCTTCTTTCTGAGCAGGGAATTTCAAAGACTTATAATATTTCAGGTTATATTGGAGTTAAAAACAATAGCTTTCCTACTAAAGTAACGATACATTATACCTATGATATTTATGGTAATTCTATTTGGAAAGATGTCGATGCTAAATATATGGGAGTAGCACCTGATGGTAACCATATCTGGCACTTTGAAACCCCTAAAATCACTAGAGATTATTACCCTTACTTTAATTGTGATTGTCAATTTGCTATTAAATATGAAAGTAATGGACAAGTATATTGGGATAATAATCATCAACAGAATTATTTAATTAAAAACACAAATGTTCCAGGTGTTAATAACATTCCTATATTGCTTAAAAGAAGTAGAGTTATTTTAGATAAGGTACGCAGAGAGAACAATACAATAGTTGGAAGTGTAGCTTTAAAAAATCTTGATTATTCTAAAGATATTAGAATAGTGTATACGCTAGATAATTGGCAAACAAGCAATACGGTATCAGCCAATTATAATATAAGTTATGATAATAATATAGAAAATTGGAAGTTTATAATTAATAATATTCCAAACGATACAAAAGTTAAGTATTATATAGATTATAAAGTTAACGGAATCCACTACTATGATAATAATTTTGGTGCAAATTATAAAATATAATAAAAAATATCCTTCAATATAAATTAATATATTTTAAATATAAAAGGCTATCAGTTAACTGATAGCCTTTTTCAATCTATCAATGAAATAATTAACAATCTGATTAGAACAATAACTTAACAATAAATCCAATATTTAACTTGACATAAACAGTAAAAAAGATTATAATATTGATAATAATAATCATTACTATAAGATTATAAGTTTATAAGGAGGTAATAACAATGAATGCGAATTACACTTATTTTGCAACCGCTCTATTCTTAATGAATAGAAGAAATAATGATAATGACAACGGAAAATAATTAAAAGGACTCGGGGATTCCCGAGTCCTTTCTTATAGTATAGTCTAATAAAATTGAGTGATAAATTACTTTTCTCCTATCAATCTTTGTGTTTTCAGGGCATAGGTTAATTTCATAGGACTAAATAACAAAATTCATTAAAATATCTTTAGCAAAACTTTATATTAACTTAACTTAGCATATTCTTTAGTACAATCAAAAAGATCTTTTTCATCTCTAATCTGACTATATTCTAATGTTTAAAATGTCTTCTACCTGTAAATACCATCGCAATTCCATGCTGATTACAAGCTTCGATTACTTTTTCATCTCTGATAGAACCACCTGGTTGAATTACAGCTTTGATTCCCTTCTTAGCAGCTTCTTCGATAGCATCTGGGAATGGGAAGAAAGCATCTGAGGCTACTACTCCACCCTCTTGGCGTCCATCAGCTTTACGTCCAGCGATAATCATGGAGTCAACACGGCTCATTTGACCAGCACCTACACCTACTACCATCTCATCCTTTGCCATTACAATAGCATTAGATTTAACATGTTTAACTACCTTCCAAGCAAATAATAAGTCCTTCAACTGCTCTTCTGTTGGCTTAACCTCAGTTACTACTTCTAACTCATCTTCAGTAGTTTCAACTACATCTCTATCTTGAACTAGCATTCCACCAGTTACCTTCTTCATATCGTAACCAGGATTCTCACGATTGATAAATAGGTCTCCTGTCTCTAAAATTCTTAAATTCTTCCATCTTGCTTTAAGAATTTTTAATGCATCTTCAGTATAGGAAGGAGCAATTACAACCTCGACAAATTTCCCTTCGCCTGTAATCTCTTTAGCTACATCTTCTGTTACCTTACGATTAAGTGCAACAATACTACCATAAGCAGACAATGGATCTCCAGCATAACCTTTTTCATAAGCTTCTAATAAGGTCTCTCCAACTCCCATACCACAAGGGTTAGCATGCTTAATTACTGCTACAGCAGGCTTATCACTAAACTCCTTTACTAACTCTAAAGCTCCATTAGTATCATTAATATTATTAAAAGATAATTCTTTACCATGATACTGCTTAGCAGTAGTAATTGAAGGTTCAGTAATCTCTTTTTCTTTATAAAAAGCAGCTTTTTGGTGAGGGTTCTCTCCATATCTTAAATCAGAAATCTTTTCATATCGATCAAGCATAGCCTCTGGCAAAGAATCATCACTTTTTAACTGTTTAGCTAAATAATCTTGGATTAAATGATCATATTGTGCTGTATGATGAAAAGCCTTATAAGATAACTCCATCTTCTTATTAACAGCTAAAGAAGCATCGTTTGCCTCTAACTCTTCTAAAATACCACTATAATCTCTTGGATCAACAACTACTGCTACATCATTGTAGTTCTTAGCAGCAGAACGAATCATAGTTGGGCCGCCAATATCGATATTCTCTATAGCTTCCTCTAAAGTAACATCTCCCTTAGCAATAGTCTCAGCAAAAGGATATAAGTTACATACAATTAAATCAATTGGCTTAATACCTTCAGCTTTAATCTGTTTCATATGCTCATCATTATCTCTAACTGCTAAAATACCACCATGTACCGCTGGATGTAAGGTCTTAACTCTACCATCCATCATTTCTGGAAAATTAGTCACCTCACTAATTCCTACTACAGGTAAACCCTCTTCTTTCAACTTCCTAGCAGTTCCACCAGTAGAAATTAAAGTTACACCTAACTTATTTAATCCTTTAGCAAACTCAACAATACCCTCTTTGTTAGAAACACTTAACAATGCTTGACGAATCTTAGCCATTAATTCCCACTCCCCCTTATATTAATTGACAATTGATAATATACAATTTTATAATGCTAAACATTTACTTCTATACTCTATCTGTTTAATCCTTTACTGAGCTAAAATAATTATTGCCCTAAAAATTCTTTGAACTCTCCATGATGGAAAAATATCCAGTCTAATTTTTCCTATCTTCTCAATTCTCAATTCTCAATTCTCAATTCTCAATTCTCAATTCTCAATTCTCAATTATTAATTATTAATTATTAATTATTAATTATTAATTATTAGAACCTTCCCATCCTTAACTTCTATTCTGCCTTCACTAAATAACTTAATTGCTTTAGGATAAATTCTATGCTCTTCTTCTAAAATTCTTTTGGATAAAGTCTCTTCTGTATCATCATCCATAACCGGAACTGTTGCTTGCAATATAATTGGACCTGTATCCATCCCTTCATCAGCAAAATGAACAGTACACCCAGCTACCTTCACTCCATAATCTAAAGCTTGCTTTTGAGCATGTAATCCTGTAAATGATGGTAATAAAGATGGATGAATATTCATTACTCTATTTCGATAATGCTTTACAAAATATGGGCTCAATATTCTCATAAAGCCAGCCATTACTACTAAATCTACTTTATTCTCTTCTAAAAGATCTATCATTGCCTGCTCAAAATCTGATTTATTTTCATAAGCTTTAGGATTAATGTACTTATTAGCAATATCACACTTATCTGCTCTAAGCAAGGCCTTGGCTCCTTCTTTATCACTAATAACTACTTTAATCTCAGCCTTCAATTCTCCTACTTCTATACTATCAATAATCGACTGCAAATTACTTCCCCGTCCAGAAGCTAATACTCCAATCTTTAACATCTATTCCACCTCACACTCTAAATTAGCAATTTACAGTGTACAATGTACAATTAAACCCCTAAGTTCTTAAAACAAATGAACTTAATTGTCAATTATCAATTGTCAATTGTAAATTCAACTTTTTGATCTCCTTCTTGAACCTCACCAATTAAATAGGCTTTCTCACCTAAATGATTAGCCTCTTTAATTACAGCATCTGCTTCTTTAGCTGGTACTATTAAGACCATCCCAATTCCCATATTAAAGGTACGGCACATCTCATTCTCTTCTATCTTTCCTAACTTCTGCATAATATTAAATATTTCTGGTACATCCCAGCTATCTTTATCTAAGACAACTTTAGTATTATCAGGTAAAACTCTAGGGATATTCTCGATTAATCCCCCACCAGTAATATGAGCAATACCTTTAACTTGATATTTATTGATTAACTCTAAAACAGGCTTCACATAAATCCTAGTAGGTGTTAATAATTCTTCACCTAAAGTACTCTCCAAACCTTCTAACTTACTCTCAACATCAAAATCTTCTAGATCAAAAAATAGTTTCCGGACTAGAGAATAACCATTACTATGAATACCATTAGAAGCCAAGCCAATCACTTTATCTCCAGTTTTAATATTTTCTCCTGTAATAACCTTAGACTTATCAACGATTCCAACTACAAAACCACCTGCATCATACTCGCCTTCACTATAAAAATCTGGCATTTCAGCAGTCTCTCCACCGATTAGAGCGGCACCTGACTGCTTACATCCTTCGGCAATTCCCTTAACAATAGCTTCAACTTTATCAGGATTTAATTTACCAGTAGCTAAATAATCTAAGAAAAATAATGGTTTAGCACCTTGAGCTAAAATATCATTAACACACATTGCTACCAAATCTATTCCTATACTATCATGCTTATCCATCATAAATGCTAACTTTAGTTTAGTACCGACACCATCAGTTCCTGATACCAATACAGGCTCCTCATAACCACTTAAATTTGGTGCAAACATACCACCAAACCCACCTAAATCAGTTAATACTTCTGGACCAAAGGTAGCCTTAACATGCTTGCCCATCTTACTTACTGCAGACTCTCCAGCCTCTATATCTACTCCAGCATCTTTATAAGATAACCCCATCTTATTCACCCACCTTTTATAATATAAAATCTATATACAAACTTATTTTCGCTTCCCTCTTAAGATTAAGAGAGGTTTGGGGCGTTGTGATGTTTTAAAAGCTCAAACTCTCCCCTACACCATCTCTTTATCTAAAGCAAAGGGGATAATATCTTAAACTCTTTACTATTCACTTTTCACCCGTTACTATTCACTGCCCTTATCTATTCTCTATAGCTAATTTATCTGTACCTTTTCCAATAGGATAGTTTCCATCAAAACAAGCTGTACAGAAACCATAACCATTAGCTTGAATAGAATCTAATAACCCCTCTTTACTTAAATAAGTTAAAGAATCGGCACCAATATAATCAGCAATCTCCTCTACACTCTTTTGTGTAGCTATCAATTCTTTCCTTCTTGATGTATCTAAACCATAATAACAAGAATCAATTACAGGTGGTGAAGATATAGCCAAATGTACCTCTTTAGCACCTGCTTCTCTCACCATTCTAATAATTCTTTTACTTGTGGTCCCTCTTACGATAGAGTCATCAATTAAAACTATTTTCTTACCCTTAATTATATCTCTAATAGGATTAAGCTTAATCCTTACCTTTAAATCTCTAATTTCTTGTGTAGGTTGAATAAAGGTTCTTCCTACATATCTATTTCTCAATATTCCTTTTTGATATGGTAGTCCTGATTCTTGTGCAAAACCTAAAGCTGCTGAAATTCCCGAGCTAGGCACGGGAACTACCATATCAGCCTCAACATCCATCTCTCTAGCTAATTGTCTTCCTAATTCTTGACGAGCCAGATGAACATTCTGCCCACCTATTACACTATCGGGACGAGCAAAGTAAATAAACTCAAAAATACAGAAATTATAAGGCTTACGTTCACTATAATAAGAGCTCTTAATTCCTTCTTCATTAATAATTAACATCTCACCAGGCTCAATTTCTCTAATTAATGTAGCACCAATAATATCTAAAGCACAACTTTCTGAAGCAACAATATAACTATCCCCTAATTTCCCTAGGGATAAAGGCCTAAAACCATGGGGATCTCTAGCAGCTATTAAACTATCTTTAGTCATAGCTACTATGCTGAAAGCACCCTTGATCTGCTGTAAGCTATGAGTAAAAGCTTCTATAATATTATCCTTAAAAGAACGTGCCACTAAATGAGCTAAAACTTCGGTATCAAGAGTTGAATGAAAAATTGATCCTTGCCGTTCAAGATTCAATCTCATTTCAGCACCATTAATGAGGTTACCATTATGAGCTATAGCCAAATCACCTTTAATAGAGTTAGTCAAAATTGGTTGAGCATTAGCTAATAAGCTTGACCCTGTTGTAGAATAGCGAACATGACCAATCCCTATCTTACCATCTAAACTCTTTAATTTATCTTCATCAAATACATTAGTTACTAATCCCATTCCTTTGTGTAAATTAAATTGACCGTCATTATTCACACAAATTCCTGCACTTTCCTGCCCCCTATGCTGTAAAGCATGGAGTCCTAAATAAGTTAAGTTGGCTACATTATATTTTTTAGTAGAAGAGTAAACTCCAAAAACTCCACACTCTTCTTCCATCTTATCTAGTTTAATTCTTTCTTGGAGTGGATATTCTCTTACCATCTTTTCATCTCCTTTTAAGTTCAGCAAGTAGTAACTAGTGACAAGTAATTAATTGAAAAAATTTAATAATTATTATCAAACTTCATTACTGCTTACTCATCACCTACTAATCATTACCCGTTACTGTCTTTAAGTCTTCTTAAAATTTCTTGATAAGCTCCTTCTACCTCTCCTAAATCTCTACGAAAACGATCCTTATCTAATTTCTTTTTAGTTTTACTATCCCAAAATCGACAAGTATCAGGTGAGATCTCATCCCCTAAATAAATCTTTCCATCTGTACCTTTACCGAACTCTAATTTAAAATCAACTAAATCTATGCCCTTATCGGCTAAAAATTCTGCTAATATTTCATTAATTTTAAAAGCTAAGTCTTTAATTGTATCTAACTCTTCTTTTGTAGCCAATTCTTCTGCATAAATGTGATACTCATTAATCATTGGATCGCCCAATTCATCATCTTTATAATAGAACTCAAGTACTGGCTGCTTTAACTTGCTTCCTTCTTCTAATCCTAATCTTTTCGCCAAGCTTCCAGCAGCAATATTTCTCATAACTACTTCTACTAAAATAATATCTAATTTCTTAGTTAAAACATCTGTATCATTAAGCTGTTCTACTAAGTGGGTTGGAATCCCTTTATCCTCTAATAATTCAAAAAATATAGTAGAAATCTTAGCATTCAATTTACCCTTTTCACTGATTTGCCCTTTCTTCTCACCATTAAAAGCTGTCGCATCATCTTTATATTCAACTATTACTTTAGTATCATCTTCAGTTGTATATATCTTCTTAGCTTTACCTTCATAAATCATAGCTAACTTTTCCATAATATAAGTCCCCCCTAAAAATATTTATAATTAGTCCAAATCAACATTTAAAACCTTCGACCAATATTCAACTACCTTCTCTGTCTTCTCAGCTGCAATACCTGTATATTTTTCTGGTCTAGTTAGTAATTCTATCTGCTTCTTAGTTAGTCTATCCCAATATGGCTTTAGCTCATCTTTATCTTTAATTAGCTCTCTTAAAGTACTATTATTTTCTTGTGCTTCTAAAGTTAATCTTCTTACTGCTTCATGCGCGTCAGGATGACCATATGACGCTAATAAAATATAAAGCGGCTCAGCTACAATCATCTCTTTATTCATATCAAAATTCTTCTCAATATTCTTATGATCTACAACTAGTTTACTACATACCCTAATCAAACGATTAGCTGAAGATAATAAACCTACAATAATCTCAGGAATAAATCTACTTGAAGCTGAATTAGTTAAGTCACGTTGATGCTCTGATAATTGATCTTGATACTGAGTTACCATGCGAGGCATAAACTCTTTCCACATACTTTTTACATTTTCATAATTAATAGGGTTTCGTTTATGAGGCATTGTCGAAGAACCAACTTGATCTTTAGCAAAATATTCACCAACCTCACCAATTTCCGAACGTTGTAGATGTCTCATATCATCACTAAAGCTAGCTAATACACTGAAACAAGAAACTAATGAGTGAACAAAATCTGTCATATACTCCGGCTCCACAATTTGGGTAGAATGAGTAGCAGCTTCTAAGTTCAGTTCTTTTAATACATCATCTTCAAATTTTTCTGGATCATCAAAGAAAAGATGACTTGCGTTATAAGCTCCAACAGCTCCTGCTATCTTCCCACGCAAATTATTTCCAGCTAACTTAATAGCTTGGATTCTATTTCCTAGTCTACTTACATACTCAGCAACAGCAAAGCCAAAAGTAATTGGTACTGCATGCTGACCGTGGGTTCTCCCTACTTGTACTGTATCCTTTTCTCGTAAAGCAATTTCCATTAATATTTTTAGTAAGTCTTTTAAAATTGGTAAGATCAAACCCTCTGTTGCTTCTTTATATCTTACCGCATTAGCTGTATCTACAATATCAAATGAGGTAGTAGTAAAATGAACATAAGGCTTAGCCTCTTCACTGACTCTTTTCTGGATACAATTAACTAGAGCACGAATATTATGTCTAGTCTTCTTCTCTTCATTATAAACCTCTTCTACATTTAACTTACCAGTAGCTTTCTCTACTTCATCAGCTACCTCTTGAGAACAAACATCTCCTTTAGCTAAAGCTTTAACTAAGGCAACCTCAACTGCTGCTTGATATCTTACCTTGGCCTTTTCCGATAGATATTGACCATAACTTTCAAACTCCTCTTTTCGCAATGAATAACGATGATCTAACGGACTTATATTATCAAACACACTACGACTTATCATCTTATTCCTCCTTATATATTGAACTCAATTTTATATTAACAAGATATTATAATAACTAATTTATTAAAGTTATATAACTACAATGTATAACACATATTTAACTATTTAAAAAATAATATTCTAAATCAAAAAACCTAATTAAACCTTCTTTGACTACATTTAGAAGGCTTAATTAGGTCTAGAATCCCCTAAGTCACTCTCCTCAAGTAGTCAAACAGTTTAAGGCCGTTTGGTAGAAACGTGTAGGCCATATCCCTACAGATATACCGAGCAATAATATTCGTTTTTAACCTCTTTACAATTTTATAATATCATGTTTTACAGATTATATCAACGGATAAAACGAACATTACTTTTTGTTTTATATAGAATATTCATTTTATTTCTCCTGCTCTTCTAGATACTTTTCAGCACCTAATCTCTCTAACCTCTCTGCTACACCTTCAACCATCTCTCTCATATCATTCTTATATGTTTTGTATTTAGTTCTTAGCTCTTTATCTACTGCTCCTAAGATTTGAACAGCTAATAAGCCTGCATTTTTAGCACCATTAATTGCTACAGTAGCTACTGGAACGCCTCCAGGCATTTGAACAATTGAATATAATGAATCAACACCACTCAGCTTTGAGGTTTTGACTGGAACTCCTATTACAGGAAGACTAGTAATAGAAGCAACCATCCCTGGTAAATGAGCTGCTCCTCCTGCCCCAGCAATAATGACCTCTAAACCTTTCTCCTCTGCATTTTCTGCATAATCATATAAACGATGTGGAGTACGATGAGCCGATACAACTGTAATCTCATAAGGTACTCCAAATTCATCTAAAATCTTTGCTGCATCTTTCATTACTGGTAAATCAGAGTCACTTCCCATAATAATACCCACAAGTGCTTTCATAAACTTAATTCCTCCCTGTTCAAATTTAGAATTCAAAATGTATAATTGATAATTAGATTATTTGAAGGTACTTAAAATCATAATACTACATTATACATTGTCAACTATATATTCTACTACTTTATTCTCCATTAATTTTAATTATCTTACTTGCTTGTAAAGCCTTCTCAAGAGCATCTTCTATTCTATCTGCTGTTACCGTTAAATGCCCCATCTTCCTTTGAGGCTTAGATATCTCCTTACCATAAATATGAACTTTAAGATCAGACTCTTTAAAGGCTTCTTTTATTCCGTATACTATAGCCTTTCCTTGTTCACCTTCTCCTAAAATATTTCTCATTACTATTGGCCTTAATAAGCTTGTTGATCCCAAAGGCAGTCCAGTAATCACCCTAATATGTTGCTCAAACTGAGAAGTAATACACCCCTCAATAGAATAATGTCCAGAGTTATGAGGTCTTGGTGCTATTTCATTAATTAATAATTTTTCATCTTCCGTTACAAACATCTCAATACAGAAAATACCGACACCTTCAAAGACTTCCATTACCTGATAGGCTAATCTAACAGCATCTTCTTTCAAGCTTTCCGAAATCTCAGCTGGAACTTTTGTTTCGATTAAAATACTATCTTGATGCTCATTCTCAGCCACAGGATAAACCGCAATTTCTCCATCAATTCCTCGACAAGCTAAAATAGATATCTCTTTACTAAAAGGTACAAATCTTTCTACCATCAACTCAAACTCTCCTGCCCCTAAGCTCTCATAAGCCGACTTTATCTCATCTAAATTGTTAATTACAGCATTACCCTTACCATCATAGCCACCAGTACAGCTTTTTAACATCATTGGATAAGAAAACTCTTTTCCTGCACTTTTAATATCATCTATATTTGAAACCGATATAAAATCTGGAATTGGGATATTATTTTGAGCTAATAATTTTTTTTGATGATATTTATTCTGAATTATCTCTAAGCTTTTAACAGTAGGATATATTTTACACCCTTCTTCTTCAAGTTTCTTTAGTGCTTCTACACCTATATGCTCAAATTCATAAGTTAAAACATCAGATTTATCTGCTAACTCTCTAATGGCTTGTTCATTATCAAAATCAGCCACAATATGATCGTCAGCTATACTATGGGCTGGACAGTTAGGTGTAGGATCTAAAATACTAACATAAAAATTCATCTTCTTAGCTTCTAATATCATCATTTTTCCCAGCTGTCCACCACCGACAATTCCAATTTTCTGCTTAGTTGGATCTTCAAACACTTTAACACCTCACTTTTTGTATAGTAACGAGTAAGCAGTGACAGGTAAGCAGTAAAAGATTTAATAGCAATAACTAACTATCAAAAACTCGTTACTCTTCACTCGTCACTACTATTTAACCGCTTTAGCTCCAATATCTGTTCTATAATGTGCAGCAGCAAAGTCTATTTGCTTAACCCCTTCATAAGCCTTATCGATAGTATCTTGATAATCATTACCTAAAGCAGTTACTCCTAAAACCCTTCCTCCTGCTGTTACTAACTTATCATCTTTTAAAGCAGTACCCGCTTGAAATACTACTATATCTTCAGATTCAGCTTCCTCTATACCAGAAATCTCTTTTCCCTTCTCATATCTAACTGGATATCCCCCTGAAGCCATAATTACACATACTGCTGTTTTTTCAAGCCATTCTATATCAACTTGATCTAATCTATCTTCTATTGTTGCTTCTATAACATCTACTAAATCATTTTTTAATAAAGGTAATACCACCTCTGCTTCTGGATCACCGAAACGAACATTATATTCAATCACCTTCGCTTTTCCATCTACAACCATCAATCCACTATAAAGAACTCCTTTGAAAATAATACCTTCTTCCTTTAGGCCTTCAATGGTTGGTACTAAGATCTCCTGATAAACCTTTGACATTAAATTTTCTGTAGCTATTGGTGCTGGTGCATAAGCTCCCATCCCTCCAGTGTTAGGTCCTTGATCTCCATCATAAGCAGGCTTATGATCTTGAGAAGGAATCATTGGAACAATAGTATTTCCATCAGTAAAAGCTAAAACCGTTGCTTCTTCTCCAGCTAAGAATTCTTCAATTACAATTCTCTCTCCAGCCTCGCCAAACTTCTCATTGACCATAATCTCCTCTACAGCTGCAATAGCTTCATCTACTGTTTGAGCTACAATTACTCCTTTACCTGCTGCCAACCCTTCAGCTTTAACTACAATAGGTGCTCCTTCTTCTTTTATATAGCTAATTGCATTATCTACATTTGTAAATGTCTCATACTTTGCTGTAGGTATACTATATTTTTTCATGAAATTTTTAGAAAAAACTTTACTACCTTCTAATTGAGCAGCAGCTTTATTAGGTCCAAATATTTTCAACCCCTCTGCTTCAAAGGCATCCACTATTCCTGTTACTAAAGGAGCTTCTGGGCCAACAACTGTTAGATCAATTTTTTCCTTTTTAACAAAATCAATTAATTTATTAATATCACTTGCCTCTATATCTATATTTTCAGCTAAATTTTTCGTTCCAGCATTTCCCGGAGCAACAAATATCTTCTCTACTCTGTTACTTTGTTTTAACTTCCATACTAAAGCATGCTCACGGCCACCATTTCCTATAACTAAAACTTTCATCTAACCCCTCCATTTTCATAATTTTACTATGCCCGATGAAATTAATATTCTTTCATATTCTTTATTTAAATACAAAAACCCAGGCAGGGGAACTTCTACTAAACTCAGAGTAGAACCTCCCCGCCTGGGCTTTTATCCCTTCGGTGTAATATATAATCAGCTAAGTGTATAGCTATTAAACATTAATACCTGTACCGCTTGGACCAGACAACTTAAAAACAATTGCTAATTAACAATTGATAATTAAAGCCTTAAAAAATTTAAAGGTATTATATCTAAATTATCAATTCTCAATTATACATTTTCAATTGCTCTTTAGTACGGAACCCTAGGTACACTTCCCTCATAGGCAGGTAGTTTACGGCTACCCGGTAGAAACTTGTGAGCCTTATTCTCACTATTATATGAGGTATATTCGACTGTTACAGTCATATAATAACAAATTAAAGTTCTCTAGTCAATATATAATACGAAGATTAAAGTAAAACTAAGAAATAAAATTCACCCTGTGGTTAACTTAATTATTATTATTTTCGTACTCTAATAACTTATTATATATCTCTTTTAGCTTTTTATCATCAGGATTGTTTTTCATCTTTTCTTCTACTTTAGCTTTAGCCTCTTCCAAATCTAATCTCTTTTCTACATAATCTTCATCTATCTTTTTTCCTTTTAAATAATAACGATAAGCAGAAAAATATTTGCCTTTCCAAAAATAACAGGATGCTAAATTAATATAAGCTTTAGTATAATTCTTTTCTAAATCTATAGCTTTCTTAAATTCATCAATAGCTTGTTCATATTTTTTTAACCTATAATAACTAGATCCTAAATTATTATAAGCTACAGCATAATCTGGATTCAACTTGGTAGATTTTAAAAAGAACTCTATAGCTTCTTCATATTGTTCATCTTTTAATAATTTATATCCATATAAATTATTAAGTTGATATTCTTCAATAAAATTATCATAAGCAAGAACCATTATATTAAAAAGTATTAAAAGCAAAAATAAAATTAAGCTAATTTTAATAAATTTTCTAAACATAAGAAGCTCCTCAAATTAAAATTTAATAATAATTAATATAAAAACCCACAATCTGAAATTGTTCAGAGGTGGGCTTTTTAAATCAATTCTCTATCACTTTAAATATCTACTTTACAGTTATAGTATAGGTTCCACTAATTCTAGATTGAATTGTAGTATTAGCTGGAATAACAGCCTCTTCACCTTTCATTAGTAAAAATGGTGCACAAATGAATACTCCAACTACAACTGACATTGTAGATTTATCTTCACCTTGAATAAATCTAGTTCCAGATAAAGCTACACTAGTTCCATCTACTGTAGTTACAGAATTAACTTTTAATCCCATCTTACCTGCTTTACCTAAAAAACCGTTATCTTCAGCCGCAGTAATTGTAGCAAAAGCAGTACTACCAGCCTTAATTACAACTTTACCATCTACAACTACATCTTGAACTACAGTAAGAGCAACTTCATCTCCCATATTCACAGTATCTGCAGTTAATGTATCATTTAATTGCAATAATACAGGTGTTCCTGAACTTAATCTAATTTTTTCTGCTGCCAAAACACCTTGCGGCATCATAAATACTACTGAAAAAGTTAAAATTAATGTAAAAATCATAGCTTTTGAAAATAATTTGTTTGTTCTTAACATTGGAATCCCCCCAAAATTAATTTCTATATTAAGATAAAGAATTGATTATTAACATTTAATAGCCAAAATAAAATTTAAACTTTAATAAATGATCTTTTTTTATCTTCTTATTAGTTCTTTTAGCTGTTTCTATAGAACCATATATATTACCAGCATAAAAACTAACTCCAAAAATTCCAACTAAGGTACCTAAAGATTCATTATCATTATCAAAAGCTTGTTTAGTACTTAGCATAAATAAACTATTAACCAATAAAGAAGATAATGCAGTACTTTTATATCCACTATATAAATATCCTAGTCCTGGAACAATCCCTAAGACTCCAGCTATTTTAGGATTCTTATATTTCAAATACCTTCCTTCTGAAGCTAAAGCAACTGACTTCTGAGCAACTTTATATAACTTAGAAGTAGAGTTAATTTTCTCAAATTTTAATTTTGCTTCTTCCCATTTCTCTTCTTGGGCAAAAGATAAACCGTCTAACAAATAAGCCTTATCCCTTAGAATACCTTTGTCTTTTACTTCAACTTGATTAAAATAATCTCTAGCCAATCTAAAATTAGCAATTCTAAAATAAGCAGCTCCAATAAAAAAATCAAATTCTGTGATATTAACTAATTTTTTATCTTTAGAACTTAAAATTCTTTTACCTAAAGAGATTGCTTCTATGTACTTCTCTTGCTTATATAAGATGTTAAAGATTGATTTTAAAGTATTTGCTCTATAAATACTCTCAGGATAATATGATAATAACCTTTCATATTCAATCAGTGCTCTCTCATATTTTTTATCAACCTCTAACTTTTTAGCAAATTGATATAGTAAATCAGCATTTATATTATCATAATTCTTAACTCTATCCATATTAAATTCATCTTTATAATTATAGCTTAATATAATTTTCTCCTCAGTAGAGCTATAATCTACAGGATCAGCATATCTAGTCATTCCATTTAAATTTACAGTATTATAGTTCCCTACATCATTACCACAACGTAATAATCTATCCGAAGTCTTTAGCAATGCTATTGCTGGATTGTATCTTTTAAAAGCTTCTTTAGCATACCCTGAATCTGTAGGATACATTGGACAACTTGCTTGATTAGAAGGACTAATCAATTTCTGATATCCTGTTAGCAAACCACTAGTTAATACTCTATGATATGGATAAACTAATTTTTGATTATTGTTTGTTTTTTGGGCATCTCCCAACTGACTAAATAATAAGATCATTATAACTACTAATACCATAACTTTTTTATTAAATTGAACTCTATTAATCATTATTACATCTCCTTCTACAATATAGAATATAAAATCAATAAATATATTAATTGTATAAATTATTACATATTATTATATCATTCTATGATAGATAATATTTACCTCCTTTATTTACAAAATTTTATCAATTATATCAGTTAAAAAATTAGACAGCCCATTTCTGAGCTGTTTAATTAGTATATTTATCTTATTATACTACGCCTTGATTAATCATAGCATTTGCTACTTTCAAGAATCCTGCAATATTAGCACCTGCAACTAAATCTCCTGGCTTACCATACTCTTTAGCTGTTGTACTTATAATTTTATAAATATCAACCATAATATCTTCTAATTTTGAATCAACCTTTTTAAAACTCCAAGAATCCCACATAGCATTTTGGGTCATTTCTAGAGCTGAAGTGGCTACACCACCAGCATTAGCTGCTTTTCCTGGTATAAATCCTATTTTACTCTCTTGTAATATCTCAACAGCCTCTGGCGTACAAGGCATATTAGCACCTTCTCCTACAACTATTACATCATTAGCTACAAGAGTCTTAGCTGATTCTCCATCTAACTCATTTTGAGTAGCACATGGTAAAGCAATATCACAATCTATCATCCAAATAGCAGAACTATCTGCAACAAACTCAGCGGAAGGGTGTTCTTTGACATATTCTTTAATTCTACCTCTTTCAACCTCTTTTATTCTTTTAACTGTATCTAATTTAATTCCTTCTGGATCATATACATACCCACCAGAATCACTAACAGCTACTACTTTTCCACCTAATTGCTGTACTTTCTCCGTTGCATAAATGGCAACATTTCCAGAACCAGAAATCACAACAGTCTTATCTGCAAAACTATCAGCATTATCTTTTAGCATCTCTTCTACTATATACACCAAGCCATAGCCAGTAGCTTCTGTTCTAGCAAGACTTCCACCCCAGCCTAAACCTTTACCAGTTAATACTCCTGCATCAAAGGAGTTCTTTATTCTCTTATATTGCCCAAACATATATCCTATTTCACGTCCACCAACACCAATATCTCCAGCAGGAACATCAGTATTTGGACCAATATGTCGACAAAGTTCAGTCATGAAACTTTGACAAAATCTCATAACTTCTCCATCTGATTTACCTTTAGGATTAAAATCACTACCTCCTTTACCACCACCAATTGGGCGACCAGTTAAAGCATTCTTAAAAATCTGCTCAAAACCTAAAAACTTAATAATCCCATCATATACTGAAGGATGAAATCTTAAACCCCCTTTATATGGGCCAAGTACACTATTAAATTCAATTCTAAAACCACGATTAACCTGCACATCTCCATTATCATCTACCCATGGTACCCTAAACATAATCTGTCTTTCAGGTTCAACAATTCTCTCTAAAATACCTAACTCTTCATATTCAGGATGCTTATCAAAAACTACTTCCAAAGATTCTAGTACTTCTTTCACAGCTTGATGAAATTCTGGTTCATTAGGATTTCTTGATACAACCTTCTCAAATACTCTTGATGGATAATTACTCATAATCTCCTCCTCAATTTTTTATCATTAAATGATAAAATTAAAAATAATTAAATAAATCTCTTCTCACTGCCTTAACCCAAATTCCATAAAAATACTATTGTTCTATAAATAGACACGTTTAATTATATTCTACTCTACCTAAAAAAATCCTTGTTCTATAATCTTCTACTATAAAAAATCACATAAAAAAGAGCAGATCAGAGTAATTACTCTGATCTGCTCTTTTTTTGTAGTTAAATTACTTTTTCAATTCCTTAACCTTCTTAGCAACCATTTCTCCCTTAACTTTAACTACTTCCTTAATATCTTCTTGAACAGATTGTTCTAAATCATTTACTGCATTCTTTAACTCCTTAACTTTTTCTTTAGCTTTTTTATCTTCTTCAAACTTAACTTCTAGTCGAGGAATCAATTCTTTAATTTTTGATAAATCTTCTAACTGTTTATTTTTATTTTCTTTATTTTGATTCATATAGCTTAAATAGATTATTTCTTTAGCATAAGACTCTATTTTATTTATATATCCTTTTGCTTTACCATTATAATTCTCATATAAATCTGATATAGTTAAGTTAAATTGGTTAGCTTTAAGTAAAGATGCAAGTATATTTTCAGCACTTGCTATTTCTGTTAAGCTATTTAATTCCTTTTCAATCATATTTACTTGTGTTGCTTCAATCATCTCTTCTTTACTTTCATAACTATTCCAACTTTGATGCAAACTTTTAATTTCTTCATTTATCTTTTTCCAGGTATTATCTAGTTGCTTTTTTTCTTGGCTTTCTGATTCTGATTTATCTTCTGGATTAGACTTTTTATCTTTTTTCTTCTTTTCTTTAGACTGATCTTTACTAGTTTCATTATTAGGTTCTTTCTTCTTTTCTTCTAATTTCTTATATTCTTCTTCCAATTTATTAATTATCTTATCTGCAGTCATACTAATATCTACTAATGAACTTGGTGGCTGATTACTCTTGTTTTGACTTTGATTACTACTTTTATTACCTCCGCTGCACCCAATTAATTGCATAAGCATTAGAGCTATAATTAGTAAAACTAACCTCTTTTTTATCATAACTGCCACTCCTAATTTATATGTTTTTATATTAGTATGACAACAACTAGAGATTAATATTCAAAACAAATCTTTATGATTAAAGAAATAAAATATTGATATCCCTTTACTTAATCACTGTATTAATACCTTTTTTAATAAATATATCTCTAAACTTCTTCATATCTTCTTCTTTTGGTGGTTCTACATCTGCCAGCTCATAATCTAAGCCGATTGTCTCCCACTTATGAACTCCTAATTCATGATAGGCAATTAACTCAACTTTCTCTAAATAATTAAATTCTTCTAATAAATCTGATAACTCTTCAATATATTTAATACTATCATTTATTCCTGGAACCACAACATGTCTAACCCAAAAATTTTTCTGATTATCTTCTAACAATTTCAAAGTCTTTAATATTTTTTCATTACTAACCCCTGTTAATTCTTGATGTTCTACATCATTAATATGTTTAATATCCAATAATACTAAATCAATATCTGGCATTAAGTCTAAAAATTTATCTTGATCAACATAACCTGAAGTATCAACAGCTGTATGAATACCTTCCTCTTGACATCTTCTTAATAATTCAGATAAAAATTCAACCTGTAGTGTTGGCTCTCCACCTGAAATTGTTACTCCACCATTGGATTTATCAATATAACTTTTACAGCGTAAAATTTTATCCAGTAAATCTTCAACTTCAATTTCTTGCCCATCAGTCATACACCAAGTATCAGGATTATGACAATACTTACATCTTAACGGACACCCTTGTGTAAAAATTACATATCTAATCCCAGGCCCATCTTGAGTTCCTAAACTTTCAACTGAATGAATCCAGCCTTTAGTCATATTAACCCCTCCATTTTTATAATTATCATTCTTTGAGACTAATTTTTAGCATAGTATAAAACGACAGTAACGAGTGACTAGCAACAGGTGAGAAGTTAAGTTATTTACTGGTTACTCGTCACTTTTTACTAGTTACTTGAAGTATCGCTTTATCATTCTTAAGTTTAACTTTAAATCTTAATATCTATAACTAAAAATAATATAAAAGAAATTAGGAGATGAACAATTCATCCCCTAATTTCCTAATTAAATCTATTCAATTACATACTCTTATGGAACGTACGAGCAATTACTTCCTGTTGTTGCTCTGGAGTTAATCTAATGAAGTTAACTGCATATCCAGAAACCCTAATTGTTAATTGTGGATATTTCTCTGGATGCTCTACTGCATCTAATAATGTTTCTCTTTGAAGTACATTTACATTCAAGTGATGAGCTTCTTGATCAAAGTATCCATCTAAAATGGAAACTAAGTTATTAACCTGCTCATTCTCATCAGCACCTAAAGCTTTAGGAACAATAGAGAATGTGTTAGAAATACCATCTTGACAATAGTCATATGGTATTTTAGCAACAGAGTTTAATGATGCAATAGCACCAGAAGTATCACGTCCATGCATTGGATTTGCACCTGGAGCAAATGGTTCTCCTAATTTACGTCCATCAGGAGTAGCACCAGTCTTCTTACCATAAACTACATTTGAAGTAATTGTTAAAATAGACATAGAATGTTCAGCATTTCTATACAATTTATGATTTTCTAATTTAGTCATAAATCTCTTAACAACATCTACAGCTAATTTATCAGCACGATCATCATCGTTACCATATTTAGGGAAGTCTCCTTCGATTTCAAAATCAACTATAATTCCTTCATCATTTCTAATTGGCTTAACTGTTGCATATTTAATAGCACTTAAGGAGTCAGCAATAATTGATAGTCCAGCAACACCAAATCCCATAATTCTTCCTACTTCTGTATCATGTAATGCCATTTGTACTGCTTCATAAGCATACTTATCATGCATGTAGTGAATAATATTTAAAGCATCTACATACTTTTCAGTTAACCAATCTAAGAATCTATCAAATTGTTCCATTACTTTATCAAATTCTAAAACATCACCATCATAAGCAGCAAATTCTGGCCCCACTTGTACACCAGTCTTTTCATCTCTACCACCATTTAACGCATAAAGTAATGTTTTAGGTAAGTTACATCTAGCACCAAAGTATTGAATATGCTTACCTGAATCCATAGCAGATACACAACATGCAATACTATAGTCATCACCAAAGTTAGGTCTCATAATACAATCATTTTCATATTGGATTGAACTTGTATCTTTAGAAACCTTAGCACAGAAGTTTTTAAATCCTTCTGGTAATCTTTCAGACCATAAAACTGTTAAGTTTGGTTCTGGTGCTGGTCCTAAGTTATATAATGTATTTAAAATTCTGAAGCTTGTCTTAGTTACTAATGGGCGACCATCAATTCCCATACCTCCAACAACTAATGTTACCCAAAGTGGATCTCCACTGAATAATTCATTATAAGCTGGTGTTCTTAATTGACGAGCTAATCTTAATTTAACTACAAAATCATCAACTAATTCCTGTGCTTCTGACTCTGTTAATTTACCTTCTTTAATATCATTTTCAATATAGATATCGAAGAATTCAGAAACTCTACCTAAAGACATTGCAGCACCATTATTCTCTTGAATAGCTGCTAAATATCCCATATAAGTCCATTGAATTGCTTCATGAGCATTTTCAGCTGGACGACCTAATTCTAATCCATAAGTTTCTCCTAAACCTTTTAATTTCTTCAATGCTTTAATTTGATCACTAACTTCTTCTCGTAAACGAATAACTTCTTCAGTCATTGGACCAGTTAAGTTAGTCTTATCTTGATCTTTATCTTCAATTAATTTATCAATACCATATAAAGCTATACGCCTATAATCACCAATAATTCTTCCACGGCCATAAGCATCTGGTAAACCAGTAATTACACCAGAACGACGAATCTCCCTTAATTCAGGATTATATACATCAAAAACACCATCATTATGAGTTTTTCTATAAGTCGTAAAGATCTCTTTAATCTTATCACTTACTTCATAACCATAAGCTTCAGCTGCTTGATTAGCCATTCTGATTCCACCATAAACATTTAAGGTTCTCTTTAAAGGTGCATCAGTTTGTAACCCAACTATCTTCTCTAAATCTTCATCTATATATCCTGCATCATAAGCATTAATATCAGCTACTGTATTAGCATCTACATCTAATACCCCATCATTTTCGATTTCTTTCCAAATTAATTCAGAACACTTTTCCCAAATCTTTGTAGTTCTTTCAGTTGGACCTGCTAAAAAAGAATCATCACCTTCATATGGAAGATAATTTCTCTGAACAAAGTCCCTAACATCAACTTCATCTTGCCATTTACCACTCTTAAATTTACTCATTAGAGTTTCCTCCTTATATTCTTATTAAATGATAATAATTATCGTTACAAACAAATTATAGCATAATCGAATAAGAACTTCAAATATATCATACTCTTCTCATTCAACTGCTAATTAAATTATATAACTATACAAGTCGAATATATATTATCATTACTTTAATTAGTATACTATTAAATACATCACATTATAGAAATTTTTAATTAACTAACTAAAGTTTAAAATCTATCATTGTTAAATATATATCTATTCTTTTTAGTAATGATAATTATTTAACTTGTCTCAATAATAACATAAGCTATTTTTATAGTCAATTAATTTAATTTTTTAGTGAATAAATAAAATTTTCAAACAATTCAGATTCAAATGATAATTTAAACAATATTTTTTGTTATTAATTTATCAATGTTCAATTGAACTTAATTATCTTTAAAAAAAATTAAAATCTTTATATCATAATAAAGTAGGACCAGCCTCACGGCTGGGACCCCTTGTCAAACTGTACGTACGGTTTTCCCGTATACAGCTTTCGGTTATTGGTGCTCCTTATCAGAGAGTAAGTCTTCGACTCTATGTTACCATAGATGTATATTTTACCCTTAATTAGAGCACATCAGTAAGTAATGATTGAAGTCCTTTATCTCTTAGATAACTATTTGAAAAGCGATAATTTTGATACATTATCGCCTTTTTCTTTTCGATAAACGAACGCATTCTCATTCTAATCCATTTATCCAACCTCGTAAACAAAGTCTTCACATTTCCTATCTTGAAATAGTTACCCCAACCTCTCAAAACTGGATTTAATTTTGCAATTATTACTTCTACAGGAAAAGGTCTAGTTCTTCTAGTAATCTTTCTTACTTTGTTTTTGAATTTTGTTATTGCTTTATCTTTAGGTCTCTTGTATTCAGAATGGTGAAATTTGAATCCTAGAAATTCAAATCCATCATAAAAGTTAGTTACTACCGTCTTACGAGGATGAAGTTTCAACTTCAATTCATCCTCTATAATTTTACGGGTAACTTTTAACGCTCTCTTTGCTTTGCGCTTATTTTTAGTTAAGATTACAAAGTCGTCAGCAAAGCGGACTATTTTGTAACCTCGACGAGTCATTTTCTTATCAAAGTAATGTAAATAGATATTAGCTAATAGAGGAGAGATGACACCTCCTTGAGGTGTCCCTTCTCTAGTTTCTTCTCTACCTTCTTCAGTCATAACTCCAATTGTCAGCCATGACCTGATAATATCTAATACCCAACCATCACTTATATATTCCGCTATAAAATCCATTAATAACTCATGGTCTATAGTATCAAAATAAGATTTAATGTCTGCGTCTACCACCCAGTAGTAACCTTGTTCTTTATATTTCTCTATCTTTTCTATCGCATCGTGAGCAGACCTATTAGGTCTGAAACCAAAGGAACATTCACAAAATTCTCGCTCAAAGTATATTTCTAGTACTTGCCTCACTGCTTGTTGAGCAATTCTATCTTTGATTACTGGAATACCTAGTGGTCTCTTTTCTCCATTTCCTTTGGAAATGTACGTCCGTAACACTGGTAATGGCTCGTAAGTATTCTCTATCAGCTGTCTATGAAGTTCTCGCATATTCATCTTGTAATTATTTTTAAACTCTTCTATGCTTACATTATCAACTCCACCACAGCCACCATTATCCAGTACTTTTTGTCCTGCAATATATAAGTGAAATTTCTTTGTGATTTTATCCTTCAAACTATATAGAGTTCGAAATTTTAACACCTATCCTAACTTCACTACTTACTAGTTCTTCCTGTCTCACCTTAATATCTTAATCCCTATATTCATAGCACTCCTGAGCACGTCTCTAAGCTCTCACCAATCGCACCTCTCAGTTTACCATTACTTAGGTTATGGTGTTCTCTAGGTTATCCATACTTTACAGTTATGATTTCCTGTTTGTAATTCTACTAGAACCCACTATAGTACTAGTGTTTAAACCACTCAAAATTAAGATATCATTAGTAATCAAATCTTAAACTTCAATAACCTAGATATCCTTCGCTATAATCAACTTTCGTTGATTTTTTTCTCACTACTATGATATCTTCTGAACTCTAATATATCATCACTCTGGCTTTCCTGTTGGAGTTATACCATCACTTATCTCTATAGATTTCTATAAAGAATTATATTAGAGATTCCCTCGGTCAATTACGTAAACCCTACAATCATTCCGACCCTAATCACACCTAGTTTTCTAACATGGGCACTTCCAGTTACACGTATTTACCAGCGCTACCTGTCTCTCCTTTGTACAGAGCCCCAAGCTAACATTGGACTTCCCCGTTTTTATGGCGGGTCGCCAAAGCTAAATGCCACCTCTGGTTCACATATTGTTCCGGACTGATTGCTCATCTCAAACTCTTCAGATTCTACCTCACGGTAGACACCCTGCTACTGTTGATTTCACACACCGTACTGGCGAAAACAGCATGGATAGGATTTTCACCTACTGTTTACTAAATCTACGAGGCACACACAAAAACCCACCTGGATAATGAATATTTATTATCCAGGTGGGCGATTTAACTAAAGATTATACTTCCCCATGGTTAATTCCATGTAATCCACCAGTTATATAATCTTGTATTTTATTTTGTTTATTATACTTTATACTTCTATACTACCTAAAATATTAATTATTGTCAACTAAACTACTATTTATTTAATAGATTATCTAATACTATTGTTTGATTTCTTTTAGGACCTATAGACAAAATTGATATCTTAGTATCTGTCAATTCAGAAATCCTAGCTAAATATTTTTTAGCATTCTCAGGTAACTTATCATAATCTTTAATATCACTTGTTTTAGATTTCCATCCAGGCAAAGTTTCATATACTGGCTTACATTCTTTTAGAACTTCCTCTTTAGTTGGGAATTCTGTAATCACTTCACCTTTATACTCATAACCGGTACAAATTTTGATCTCTTCTAAATCATCTAATACATCTAACTTAGTAATTGCTAAACCTGTTAATCCATTGATACGAGCTGCATATTTAACAATTATTGCATCAAACCAACCACAACGCCTTGCCCTCCCTGTAGTCGTTCCAAATTCATGACCTTTCTCTCTTAAATACTCACCAATATTATCTTCTAATTCGGTAGGAAAAGGACCTTCTCCTACTCTAGTAGTGTAAGCCTTGACAATACCTAAAATTTCATCTATTTTAGTTGGGCCTACACCTGTACCACTACAAACTCCTCCAGCAGTTGGATTAGATGAAGTTACAAACGGATAAGTACCATGATCAATGTCAAGTAAAGTTCCTTGAGCTCCTTCAAATAAGATATTATTCCCTGCCTCTATCTCTTGGTTAATCAATAAAGAAGTATCAGTAATATAATCTTCAATACGACTAACATATCCTAAATACTCCTCTACTATATCCTCAGCCTCAAAAGTATCTAAACCATAAACTTTTTCTAAAATTAAATTCTTTAATTCAATTGCTTCTACAACCTTTGCTCTAAAGACATTTTCATCTAGTAAATCTTCTACTCTAATTCCAAAGCGTCCAATCTTATCCATATAAACTGGTCCAATACCCTTTCCAGTTGTACCAATCTTAGCATTAGCTTTTCTAATCTCTTCTGCTTTATCTAATGATCTGTGATAAGGCATAATCAAATGTGCTTTTGAACTTATATATAAATTATTAACCTCTACACCTTTTTCAGCTAAATAATCTAACTCTTCAATTAGTACTTTAGGATCAATAACTACCCCATTACCAATTACACATTTTGTATTATCATATAAAATTCCAGAAGGAATCAAATGCAGTTTATATTCTTTATCTCCTACTACAACAGTATGTCCAGCATTATTACCACCTTGATATCGAACTACTGCATCAGTTTCTTCACCTATCATATCTGTGATCTTACCTTTTCCCTCATCTCCCCATTGGGTTCCTACTACAACTATAGTTGACATTTATAAATCCCCCTATACAATCACATAATAAATTTTTATTGTATAATATTAACTTAATCCTAATCTATCATAAATAACATCTATATTTTGTAAATGATACTTGTAATCAAAGATATCTTCTACTTCTTTCTTATTCATATGTTTTACTAATTCACTATCAGCCAATAATAGTTCTTTAAAAGTCTTCTTACTATTCCAAGCTTCAAGAGCATTACGCTGTACAATAGCATAAGCATCATCTCTTAATAGACCTTTATCTACTAAAGATAACATAACTTTTTGCGAAAAGATAAGACCTTTTGTTTTGGCTAAATTTGCCTCCATATTATCTTCATGTACAGCTAGATTCTTAACTACATCAGCAAATTTAGTTAACATGTAATCAATTAAAATACTACTATCTGGTAGCACTACACGTTCTGGTGAAGAATGAGTTAAATCTCTTTCATGCCACAAATTAACATTGTCAAAACCAACATTAGTATTAGCTTTTACAACTCTAGATAATCCAGAAATTCTTTCACAAACAATTGGATTCTTCTTATGAGGCATTGCCGAAGAACCCTTTTGACCTTTCTTAAAGCTTTCTTCAATTTCTAAGATGTCTGTTCGTTGTAAGTTTCTAATCTCAGTAGCAAATTTATCTAAAGAACTAGCTATAATTGCCAAAACACTTAAATATTCAGCATGCCTATCTCTTTGTAAAATTTGAGAAGATATTGCTGCAGCTTTAATCCCTAACTTTTCACAAGCTATCTCTTCTACTTTAGGACTTATATTAGCAAAGGTTCCTACAGCACCTGAAATTTTGCCAATACTAACTCTAGTTAATAATTCCTTAGCTCTTTCTATATTTCTATTTATTTCAGAATACCAGTTAGCTAATTTCAAACCTAAGGTTACAGGCTCAGCATGAACTCCATGAGTTCGACCAATCATTACCCTCATCTTATATTTCTTAGCTTGCTCTGCTAAAACATCTTTAACTAAAACTAAATCTTTTAAAATTAATTCTACAGATTCTTTCATCTGTAGAGCCCTAGCAGTATCTTTAATATCTGAAGAAGTTAGTCCCATATGTATATATTTAGACTCTTCACCTAAACTCTCTGCTACAGCTGTCAAAAAAGCTAAAATATCATGTCTAGTCTCTTGTTCTATCTCCTTAATCCTATCTACCTCAAAGGTAGCATTCTTCTTAATATTTTCCACATCTGCTTTAGGAATCTCTCCTACTTCTGCTAAAGCTTCACAGACAGCAATCTCAATTTCTAACCATTTTTCAAACTTGTTTTCTTCACTCCAAACTTTTTCCATCTTATCTAATGAATAACGGGTAATCATTTACTTGATCCTCCTAGCGATTAATTTTATCACTCTTTCATTAAAAACTTCAGTTACTAACTACAATTTATAAAATTTAAATTAATAACTATTTATAAACAATAATTAATAACCAAAATCTAATGTTAGGAAATTATTATCCAACATTAATATGATAGCAAATTACAAAATAAATGTCAACGATAAGTCGAATTTTTATTGTTCCAACATTTATTAATATTCGTTTATTTTATTGTTTTAGTGTAGTAAAGTAAAACTTCTATATATTAATTATATTATGTTGATATTTTAATAAATTATTAATTTGGTTGATTGTATAATTAAATTGAACTAATAAAAAAATGCCCATAGTGGACCAAACTGTAATATAATTGAATCACCACAAAACAAAAAATTACAGGAGGGTGCACACTATGGACTACTTAAATGATACACCAAAATCCCGAAAAAATAAACACCTAAATGCTTATGAGCGTGGTCAAATTGCATTGTTACATTCCGAAGGAATGTCGCCTTATGCTATTGCAAAACGTCTAGGTAGAGCTTCTAATACAATTAGAAACGAGTTAAAGCGTGGTACAGTTTCCCAAATTAAA
>NZ_KB900621.1:0-53827 GCF_000379025.1 Orenia marismortui DSM 5156 | reverse complement strand
ATGAAGCTTTTGAAGATCAACTAAGAGAAATTCTATATAACTAATTAACCAAATTATTACAGTTTGAAACTAGTTCAATTTAATATTGCAATTTAAGAAATTATTTAAAGATAGTGTACAATATTGTGTGTAAATGTCCTGAGGACATTAAGAATTAAAACAGAAAAAGGAATCCTCTTTAAAATGGTTGAAATAATTGTTATCCCAAACAAAACTCAACCTTAAGGAGGATTCCCTATGAATAGTATAATAGAAAATCTATTATCAGGTCAAGAAAATTTAGATAACAACTTAGACAGTCTTTTATTAAATTTAATTAAAAACTTTTTAGAACTATTACTTCAAAGTGAAATTACTGAATTTCTAGGCTATCAAAAATACAACACTAAAGGTAATAATTCAGGAAATAGTCGTAATGGTTCATATAATCGTGGTCTTCACACTAAATACGGTAAAATTGAAAACTTAAATATACCTAGAGATCGTAATGGTGAATTTAATACTGCTCTTTTTCAACCTCATCAAACACGTGATCAACTCTTAGAAGAGATGATTGTAATGATGTACGCTAGAGGGCTTTCGACTAGAGATATTGCTGATGTTATTGAAAAAATGTATGGTCATCATTATTCACCGTCTACTATTAGCAATATAACTGACATTGCCATTGAAGAAATTGAAAAATGGCGTAATAGAAAGTTGAAAGAACGTTATAGTGTAATTTTTATTGATGGAACAAGTGTTAAAGTTCGTCGTGACCATGTAGATAATGAATCAATCTATGTTATTATAGGCATTGATGAAGAAGGATATAGAGAAATCCTTGATTTTTATATAGCACCTACTGAATCTGCTAGTGTTTGGGAAGAACAATTATCTAAATTAAAATCTAGAGGTGTTCAACAAGTATTACTTGGTGTTATTGATGGTCTACCAGGCTTAAGAGATGCATTTTTAAAAGTATTTCCTAAAGCTGATATCCAAAGGTGTGTAGTTCATAAATTACGCAATACTGCTTCAAAGGTTCGTAAAAAGCATCTAGAAGATATTATGGATGATTTAAAGCCTATTTATAAAGCTTTGACTCTAGAGCAAGCTGAAAAAGCTTTAAATGAGTTTATAGCTAAGTGGCAATCAATTTATCCAGAAGTAACTGATAGTTGGTTAGATGATAAATATGATCTTTTAGCTTTTTATAAATATCCAGAATCCATTAGAAAATCTATATATACTACAAACTGGATTGAAAGAACTAATAAAGAAATTAAGAAAAGACTTAAACCCACCAATAGTTTACCAAATATAACAGCAGCAGAAAAATTAGTTTATCTTACAGTTATTAATTATAATGACCGTTGGTCTCAACGACGAATGAAAGGTTTTTTGCAAGCTAAGGATGACATTATTCAACTTTTTAAAGAGAGATACCAATGATTTCTTAAATCTATTTACACAAAACATTTGACATCATCAATTTAAAATTATTATTCATAATTGTTATGCTTATACTTTTCAAAACAATAATCAATTAAACCAAATTCACCTTAATTTTAGATAAAGAGTTATTTATTTTTATACCACAGCTAATTTAAATCGTAAAATTTATCTATCAATTTAAAAAATGTAAATCTAAAGGACTTTTATGTAACTATGTGTAATTATTACATATATTCTTTTTTTGTCAATTTATTTACTCAAAAATTGTAGAAAATAATTTGAAGGAGGAAAAAATGAAAAAATTAATAATTTTATTTATTTTTGTAACTCTTTTGTTTATATCTCAAAATACATTCGCTAAAAATTTTGAAGTAATAGGAAAGCTAACTTATAATACTTTTGATTTAATCAAATATAGTAAAGGAAAAGAAATATCTATCTACAATGACAAAGAAACAGAAGAAAGTTTTAGAGATCAAGCTGAAAAAGGCTCTGGATATTATCTAGGTCTAATTTATTGGTTTAATGAAAAATGGGGCGTTGAAGGTGGATTTGATTTAGCAGAAAGCACTTATGATGGAACATGCCCTAAAGAAACTGCTAACACATTAGCTTTTGATGTAGATCGAGAAATAACTACTCAAAAATTATATGGTCCCTATTTTGGACTTGCCTATTCTATCAATGAAATTTTTAGACTTAAAGCTGGAATATTGCGTTATTATTTAAAACAAGATGATACTTTCAAAAATAATGGACAAACTATGCTATCTTCTACAATTGCAGAATGTAAAGGAAAAGGAGCACTTTTAGGCGGAGAGGTAAATTATCCAATTAAAGAAAATATCTTATTAACTGCTGATTTTAATTATCGTATAGCAAAAGTAAGCTTAAGCAAAGTTGCTCATTTTATTGTTGATGAATCAGGTAAAATGGTAGATGTCGGAGAGCTAGAAGATTATGATGAAGACCACCCTCTTTATGCGGTAGGCGGAAAACAAGAATCTGAAATGAATGGGTTTCGACTGGGCATTTCTCTTTCCTACTTATTCTAAATTTCATTGGCTAATCCAAAATAAAGGCTTGTCCAATTGGACAAGCCTTTATTTTGGATTACTTATCTTCTTTCAAAGCATTTGGTACTTCAGGTTGATAAACAAAATAAAAGCTAGCAGACTTTGAACTTCTTTTTGCTACTCCTTTTAATACTTTAGATATTAATTTTTTGCTCTTCATTTTTACCCCTCCTATCTTTATTTAATAAGTCAATTAATTTATACGCTAAAGGGGTTATTGTAAATAACTGCCAAATAACCCCTAATAGCCCAGCTAGAATAAACTGATATAAATCATTTTTTAATAAGAGAATAAGATAAGAAATAAAAACTATAATAAATAAAATCATGAAAGAGTATCTCTTGAGTCTATATCTTCTTTCTATCGAATTAATAGGATTTTGTTCTACTTCTGCCGGAGCATAAAAGAAAATTATAATAGAACCAACTATAAGAGCTAGTAATAAAATAATAAATAAACTATCCTGTAATCCTATTCCAGCATAAGAAGCTAATAAACCTAATAAGACAAAAACAACTGTACTTATTGTAATACATTGTTTATAAGTAGCAGCATGAATCCCTCCAGAAAAAAATCTCAGTATTGATGCAACAATAGCTGCTATTATTGAAAATCTAGCAACTCCAAGTAATGATGAACAAACAATTATAAAAATTGATGTAATAGTTGTAGATAATACTGCCATTAATCCAAAGATTAGTATTTCTTTATCATCTGCTTGATAATCTTTAAAGAAATAATTTATAAGCTTTTGACTAATAAGTTCAAGACTATTTTTCCCCTCCATATTAACCCCTCTTCTTTGTAAAAATTACTATTATCTACTTATTTATTTATATTGTACCATTAAATTACATATTAATCAACCTTCAATTTCTTTTTTTTACTTTATAATTATAATATTACAAAAAATTACATCAAGAGGTGCAAATATAATATGATTAATTGATAAAATCAGACAAAAAAGGTAAAATTAGAGGAGGATGTTATGATTTCTAGCAGATAATATTAAGTTAAATAAAAGAAGAGAATCATAAATTCTATGGACAATAATTATTAAATTTATAAAATAAACATTTTCTTTTATAAATTATTACTTCAATCTCTAAGCTTAGATGCTTTTTCATTAAATATTTTAAGATCAAACTTATAAATTGCTAATGCTGTAATTAACAAGGGGATTTTAGCCCCATAAACTACCATAAAGTATAATTTTAAATTATTATTTATTTCTTCTATATCAACTCCCAAGGAATTAACCATTAAAGAAAAAGTAAAGGTTTCTCCTATAAAGAGAAGAATAAAGCTAATAAACATGGAAATAATTATTTTCATAATATCAACTTCTAATAGATAGTTTATTGAGAAAATTATTATAATTAGGCCTATAAAAGTATGTAAACCAAATAGATCTAAATATTCTCTGATAAAAGCTAAAATAAACAGATTTATCATTCCTACTTTTATATATTCCTCGACTGACATCCTAAGGCCTAATAAACCTACAGAAACATATAATAGTAATAAAACTTCAGGAAAACCATTAAATATAAATTTAACTAATGATAATTTCATTAGTTCACCTCCTATGTTTTTAAATTATCTATCTCTACTAACCTTCTTAAGGTAACATAAAAACTCTGTTCCATAGCCAGGTTTACTCTCTAATTTTAATTTACCTCCAAATTCTTCAATTAAAGACTTAATAATATATAAACCAAACCCTCTTTCTTCACCTTTAGTAGAAAAACCTGGTTCAAAGATCTTTGCTTTTAAATCATCTCCAATAACTGATCTACTATTATAAACAGATAATAAATATTCTTCTCCTTTATCTATTCCTTTAACTATGATAATTCCCTTAATCTCAGCATCCTTAACAGCATCAATAGCATTATCAATTAAATTAGAAAGAACTCTAAATAATTTATCAATGGGGAAATTAACCTCTTCAACCCCTACTTCAACCCTACAGTCAAATTTTATCCCTACTTTGGATGCTTCTAACTTTTTAGAAATTAGAATTGAATCAAGAATAGAGTCAGACAGAATATCTTCTTTGAAATTAATCCTGGATAAATCTTTATTCAAAGATTTTATATAATCTTTTGCTTGATTCTTTTTATCTAACTGTATCATTCCATAAATCGTCTGTAAATGGTTTAAGAAATCATGTTTTTGACTTCTTAAGCTATCAATTAATTTTTTATTCTCTTTTAATTTAACTTGCTGAATCTTAAATTCAGTCTCATATTCGACCATTTTATGTAACTCTGCAACCATGATTATTGATAAGATAGATAAACCAACTACCACAAAAATTATTATATTTAGCAATTTATCATAAGATACTCCAAATAATTCCACTTCATTCCAGCATGTTATAAATAATAATAATAAGGTCTGAGTTAATAAGATAATCATCACTTGATATAAACTTTTTTTATTAAAATTATCCACTAGCATCACCACCAAAAAATAAATATACCTCAAATTGAGATACTACTTAAATTAATACTTTCGACTTTAATTGACAAATTCCTTTATATTCAAGAAGAAAGCAATGATATCCTAATTTATACATAATATTTTTATGAATACTTATCTCGAACAATAAAATATATATAATAAAACTTTAAATATTTGCTTATTTAATAATACAAAATCAAATATATCAAAATTATTGCTTTTATTACATTTAATTCTTTATTTATTAATAAAAACCTTTACATTTTGTTTAATACTATAAAAAAAGAGCAAAATAATCAGCTAGCTGATTATTTTGCTCTTAAATTTATTTCTCTTCTCTTCTAGATAAATCCACAAACTTTGTATATTCTTTTTGAAAGGCTAATTCAACAGTTCCAACTGGTCCATTACGCTGCTTTCCTATAATAATTTCTGTGATTCCTGCTCTTTCAGAGTCAGGATTATAATAATCATCTCTATAAATAAAAGCTACCACATCAGCATCCTGTTCAATAGAACCACTTGATCTCAAGTCACTAAGCTGTGGTCTCTTATCATTTCTTTGCTCTACAGCACGACTTAGCTGAGAAAGTGAAACAACTGGCACATTTAATTCACGTGCTAATCCTTTCAAAGAACGAGAGATATTAGATACCTCTTGTTGTCTACTCTCAGTAGCTCCACTTCCAGTCATTAACTGTAAGTAATCTATTAGGATTAAATCTAATCCATGTTCAGCTTGAATTCTTCTTGCCTTAGCTCTCATCTCCATTACTGTTATTCCTGGAGTATCATCAATAAATATTTTAGACTCTCCTAAACGTCCTGCACCTTGAGATATTCTACGCCAATCAGTATCATTTAAGAATCCTGTTCTTAATCGATGACTATCTACTTGTGCTTCAGAACATAACATTCTTTGTACCAATTGAGACTTAGACATCTCTAATGAGAATATAGCTACAGATTGCTTTTCTTTTACTGCAGCATGTTGAGCAATATTAAGTGCTAAAGCAGTTTTCCCCATACTTGGACGGGCAGCTAAGATAATTAAATCTGATCTCTGTAACCCAGAAGTCATCTTATCCAAATCTCTAAATCCAGTAGCAATTCCTGTAACATCACCTTTATTATTATAAAGCTGTTCTAGATTATCAAAAGTCTCCATTAGAATATCTTTAATCCCATCAAAGCTTTGTACCGTTCTTCTTTGAGAAATATTAAATATTAATTGTTCTGAACTATCTAAAATAGTATCTATTTCTTCATCGCCTTTATAGCCTAATTGAGCAATTTGATCAGCAGTTTTAATTAATCTTCTCAAAATTGCCTTTTCTTCTACAATTTTTGCATAATGTTCTACATTAGCTGCTGTAGGAACACTGTTAACCAAAGAGGTAATATAAGAAGCTCCACCAATCGCTTCTAACTGTTCTTCTTCTCTTAATTCCTGACTAATAGTAACTAAATCAACTGGTTCTCCTCTATCGAATAATTTATTAATAACATTAAAAATAGTAGTATGGGCCTCACGATAAAAATCCTGTGGTTTTAATATCTCTATTACTTTAGCTATTGCATCACGATCTAACAACATAGAACCTAAAGTAGATTTTTCTGCCTCTATACTATTTGGAGGAACCCTATCCATAACTTCCATACTGTAACCTCCTTTTAGCCATCCAACATCTTATCTAATACTTCGTGAATATCAGTTACCTGGCTTACTTTAATCTTCATATTATTTAGACTAACTTTATTATCAACTGGAATTAATACTTCTTTCACTCCTGATTGATATGCACCATAAGTTTTCTCAATTACACCACCAACAGGTTTTACCTTTCCATGCAAAGAAATTTCACCGGTGATAGCCATATCTTGACGAACTGGAATATCTTGTAATGCGCTAATAATAGCCACTGAAATAGCTGTTCCAGCTGATGGTCCGTCTACTTGTCCTCCGCCGACAATATTGATATGAATATCATAATCCTTAATATCTTTGCCTGTAACCTTACGAATTACAGAAGCAGCATTAAATATTGAATCTTTAGTCATACTTCCTGCAGTTTGATTAAAACGCAAATTACCTTTACCTTCTTTATTAGCAGGAAAAGCAATAGCCTCCACTTCTAGTACAGAACCTAAAAATCCACTAACTCCTAATCCCAATACTCTACCTACTTGACTTTCATGGCTTGCTTCTTTCTTATTAATTGCTACTAATCTGCTTAACTTGACAGCTTCTAATACTTCCTCGATACTAATCTTATCTTTTTTATAATATAAACTAAGATTATATGCGTCCATTAAAATATTAACAGCTTGTCTTCCTTGGATAGTATATTGGCTAATTAGTTCTGCAACTCCATCAGATACTTTTATATCCAACTTACTTACAGCTTGATTAACTATCTTAATTATATCATCTTTAGTTAATGGTTCAAAAAATATACTAGTAGTTCTAGAACGTAGCGCTGGATTTAAATCTTGGGGACTTCTTGTAGTTGCTCCTATCAAAATAAAATCTGCAGGAGCTCCATCCGTAAATAATTTTCTTATATATTGAGGAACATTTTCATCATCTGGATCATAGTAAGAAGAATCAAAATTTACTCTTTTATCCTCTAAAACTTTTAATAATTTATTCTGTAAGATAGGATCTAATTCACCAATTTCGTCTATAAATAAAACTCCACCATGAGCTTTAGTAACTAGACCTAACTTTGGTTCCGGTATTCCTTCTTGAGCTAATTTACCCTTAGCACCTTGATAAATCGGATCATGAACAGAACCCAGTAATGGATTTGTTACTTCGCGAGGATCCCAACGTAAAGTTGTAGCATCAACTTCAACAAATTTGGAATCTGTATGAAAAGGAGTTTCTTTCATTTTTTTAGCCATATTTAATACTAAACGAGCAGCCGTTGTCTTACCTACACCTGGTGGTCCATGAATAATAATATGCTGAGGATAAGGAGACACTAATTTAGCCAATAATGCTTTAATCCCTCTTTCCTGTCCAACAATTTCTTCCAAAGATTGAGGTCTTAGTAAATTAGTGGCTGAAACATTTAGTCCCTTTTCTTCTAAAGACTCTAGCTCAATATACTTCTTTAAGTTAGCAGGATTATCCACAGTATCTTCTTGAGACTCTTCTTTAATTATTTCTTCTTTAATTTCTTTAATATATTCTTGATGTCTTAATTCTAACTTTTTATTAATCTTTTTTTCCAAGTTTTCTTTAACTAATTTTTTAGACAAATTTTCAACTAAATTATCTTCTAACTCATTAACAAGTTCTAATCTCTTAGAAAAATCTTCTGGAACTTTATCTAACATCGGATGATCAAAAACAATTTTTTGTAAAGCAATTAACTGATCTTCTATTTCTTCAGATTCTAATATATCTAATATGTCTAATTTTCCTGCTTTCAATAGTAATCTTTCTGTTCCATATAATTCAGATAAAAGATCAAAAAGAGCAGTTATTTTATTTTTTAACTGCTCTTTTTGATCTTTATTTTGCTTTTGCACCATAAGATCACCTTTCTAATTTTAGGCTTCAGTTACCTTTATCTTTACTTTTGCAGTTACACCTTTATGTAACTTGATACTAACCTTTTTAGTTCCTAAAGTTCTAATATTATCAGCAAGTTCTATTTTTCTTTTATCGATCTTTTCTCCAATTTCTTTCTTAATTTTATTTGCTATATCTTTAGAAGTTACTGAACCAAATAACCGCCCATTATCTCCTGCCTTTACTTTAATAGTAAAAATTTTATTTTCTAATTTTTTAGCTTTTTCTTTGGCTTCCTCTAATTCTCTTCTTGCCTGGCGCTTCTTAGCTTTCTTCTTCTGCTTTAAATTATGAACATTTCCTTCATTAGCTTTTTTAGCTAATCCACGTGGAATTAAATAATTACGTGCATGTCCATCAGAAGCTTCAACAATCTCTCCTTTTTTACCTAATCCTTTAACATTCTTTTCTAAGATAACTTTCATAATACCCCTCCATTATCTCTTATTATATAATAAAGACTACTCTATGACAATAAACTATTAATAACATGAAATTAACTTTTATCTAATTTGCGAAAATCAATCCAGAGATCGAAAAATCCTATAATAAAAAAGATCTGACTAACAAAAGGTAAAAAGAAAATTACAATTAGAATAATTAGTGAATTTTTCACTTTTTTCTTAACAAAGTAAGAATAGACAACTGCTAAACCTTCAAATAAAATCATAAAATTTATAATAATTAAAGAATTTTGTATGAATACTATCAATATCTCTTCCTTAGATAATGATAATAATAAGCGAAATAATATATAAATAACTGCTAAATACTTAGAATATCTGAGTTTCCTTAATGAAAAGAAAAATTTATAATTATATCCTATTCTATCTAATATTTTAACACTAAAATAATAATTAATAACAGCAGTAAAAAGCCCCACTAATAAAAATAGTGCTGGAAAGACAACCTTTATTAAATTAATTAATTGAGAAAATATCTGATTAAATTGAGTCATATACTGCTCAGAAACGCCAAGTTGTTTATAAATATCTGAAGACAGATCAAATATACCTTCTATCTCTTTAAATATATCTATATCTAATATGTAGGTATTAACAGCTAAAATTAGTAATAATGACACTACTGTAGCAATAGTTCCTACCATTACAATTGCTTTAGGAGAAAAATCTTCTTCAAAAGCAGCTCCCATACTAACTCCTATTAATCCAGTTGATAATAGGGAAATCACCAACATCATAGGATTCATTAATATACCTAGAATGACCGCTACTAGTAAACTACTCATTATACTTACTTTTGTTTCCCATCTTACAGATAATATAATTAAGGGTAAAGGAGCTATAATTCCTATAAAAGGAAGAATAGAACCCAAAAAGACTAATATCACTGTAATTCCTGTTAATAAAGCTCCTTCTACTATTGCCTTTGTTTGCACATAGACCACCTCTTAATTCCGGTCTTTTAAGTGTTCTAATAACTCACTTAAATCACCATACCATGCTTCTATTTGATGCTTATTATTAATATTTACCTCTATCTGCTTTTCTAACTTCCTATCTAATTGATCAAAAGAATAACCTAACCTTTTAGCCAATAAATAAGTAGACATAATTATATTTGTTAAAATTTCTAATAATTTAGTTTCATTTTGCTTAATCATAACTCTAAATAACAAAGATATATTAGCAAGCAATTCACTTTTTAGCCATTCAATTATTTTTAGGTTCTTAGTTATAGAACCTTCTATAGCTTTAAACTTCTTCATCAGGAACCCCCTAATAAAAATATCAATAATCTAATTCTACTTTAAGGTTATTTTTTCCTGCATAGTTAAAAAATAAAAGGAGGCACAAAAATGCCCCCTTCTGTTTTAGTCAATTTTATAAGGTAATAAAGCAATATTTCTTGCTCTTTTAATTGCTGTAGTTAGTTCTCTTTGATGTTTTGCACAGTTACCAGAAATTCTTCTTGGTAATATTTTCCCGCGATCAGTAATATATTTACGTAAAAATTTAACTTTTTTATAATCGATTTTATCTACTTTATTAACACAAAAATCACATGATTTTCTTCTTCTTCCGCGCGCCATTTATTTTCCCTCCTTTTCTAATTTTAAAAAGGGACCTCTATATCTTCTTCCATAGATTGCATATTATTATTGCTATTAGTATTATTATTACTGTTAGTGTTACTGTTATTATTTCTATTATTATTGCTAGACCAATCCAAAAATCTAACACTATTAGCTACAATCTCTGTAACTTTTCTTCTCTGTCCCTCATTTGTTTCATAATAACGAACTTGTAATCTTCCTTCAACTGCAACTAATCTTCCTTTTTCTAGGTGGTTTGCACATGTTTCTGCTTGCTTTCTCCAAACAACAATATCAACCCAATCTACATCTCTTTCACCTTGCTGATTCGTATAATCCCGTTCAACAGCTAAACTAAAGTTACATACCGCTGTACCATTAGGAGTATACCTTAATTCAGGGTCTGCCCCTAACCGGCCTATTAGAATAACTTTATTAAGCAAATTAAAACACCACCTTAGTTGATTATTCGTTTCTTAAAATTAAATAACGAAGGACATTATCATCAAGTTTATAAATTCTTTCTAACTCTTCAATAGTTGCTGGCTCACCTGTGAAATTAATTACTGTGTAATATCCAGTAGTATAGTCATTAATCTCATAAGCCAACTCTTTTGTTCCCCATTTATCAGTATTAGCTACTTCACCACCATTATCAGCAATTAAAGTAGTCATTTTCTCTACTACTGCTTCAGTAGCTTCTTCTCCTAAATCAGGTTTTACAATAAATATAGTTTCATATTTTCTCATCTCTTTCACCTCCCCATTTGGTCAATGGCCCCTCACGGAGCATGGAATAACATAATAAATTATAACACTTGTTCAACTACATTGCAACCATTTTTTATTTAGTTTTTTAGCTTTAGCTAACAATTAATTATACATTAAATTTAAAGTAACATACATCTCCATCTTCAACTATATAATCTTTTCCTTCTAATCTCAAAGTTCCTGCTTCTCTTGCTTTAGCAAAAGAACCTGCTGCAATTAAATCTTCATAGCTAACTACTTCAGCTTTGATAAATCCTCTTTGCATATCAGTATGAATGACTCCAGCAGCTTCTGGGGCTGTAGCACCTCTTTTAACAGTCCAAGCTCTAACTTCTTTCTCTCCAGCAGTAAAATATGTTATTAAACCTAGTAATTCATATCCAGCTCTAATTAATTTATCCAGACCCGACTCTTTTATACCTAACTCTTCTAAGAACATCTCTTTTTCTTCTCCATCTAATTCAGCAATTTCAGCTTCTATACGTGCACTAATTGTAACAACCTTTGCTTCTTCTTCTGATGCTTTTTCTCTAACTTTAGCTACTAATTCATTATCTTCTTTTCCAATCTCATCTTCAGATACATTTGCTGCATAAAGGACTGGCTTTAAAGTTAATAAATTTAAATCTCTAATTAATTTTTCTTCATCTTCAGATAAACCAGCACTTCTAGCAGGTTTACCATCTTCTAATATAGGAGATAATTTCTCTAAAACAGCCATCTGTTCTTTATAAATTTTATCTCCTGTTTTAAGCATTTTCTCAGTCCGATCTTTCTTCTTATTAACACTATCTAAATCAGCTAATATAAGTTCTAAATCTATAATTTCTATATCTCTTAAAGGATCTACTCCACCTTCAACATGGGTAATATTTTCATCTTCAAAACAACGTACTACATGTACAATAGCATCTACTTCACGAATATTACCTAAAAATTTATTACCTAAACCTTCTCCCTTACTAGCTCCCTTAACCAAACCAGCAATATCAACAAATTCAATTGCTGTAGGAACCTCCTTCTTAGGGTCTATTACTTCTGTTAACTTGTCCAATCTTTGGTCTGGAACCTCTACAATCCCAATATTAGGATCAATTGTACAGAATGGATAATTAGCAGATTCTGCTCCTGCTTCTGTAATCGCATTAAATAATGTCGACTTACCTACATTTGGTAACCCAACAATTCCACATTTCATTCCCATTTTACTTAAACATCCCCTTTATAATTTAGCTTTTAGCTACTAGCATTAGCTAGTGGCTAGTTACTTTCTTTTTAACACTCTTTTCAAATTTAGGACGCGAGAGCATAATAACTCTACCACACTCTAAACATTTTATTCTAAAATCCATTCCTGTTCGTAAGATTTCCCATCTATCCTCTCCACAAGGATGTTTTTTTCTAAATTGAACAATTTCACCAACAGAAAACTTCATTCTTACACCTCCTAAATTATTTAAATAAATACAAATCATTATAATCTATCTATCAGTATATAAATAATTAATACAAATTTCAAGATAGAAAAGAAAAGTTTAAGGTTAGATATCTAACCTTAAACTTAATCTTCCTTATTAATTAATACTAGATGATTATATGGAATATCAATTCCCTTCTCATCAAATCTTTCCTTAATTCTTTGTCTCATAATTCTTCCCATCTGCCATGATTCCATTGGCTCCACCATTGCAATTATCCTAATATTAACACTAGAACCAGCCAACTCTTGTACACCTTGTACTGTTGGTCCTTCTTTAATCACTGAATACTCTGCTTTTAATTCCTTAGATAGTTCTTTGAGTATATTAATTACTTCTGCAATATCTTGTCCATAATCAATTGGAGCATCAACTACTACCCTTCTTGCTTCTGAACTAAGATTTGTCACTTGTTCTATTTTTCCATTTGGGATAATATGTAAATCGCCATCAAAATTCTTAACTTTAGTTACCCTCAGTCCAATCTCTTGTACAATACCATCTATGTCTGATATTTTAATATAATCTCCTACAGAAAACTGTCTTTCAAATAGGATGAAAAATCCAGTTATAACATCTCGAACTAAGTTTTGAGCACCAAAACCTACAGCTAGTCCAACTACTCCTGCTCCAGCTAAAATAGGAGCAATAGGTACACCTACTACTTCTAAAGCTGTTGCTCCACCAATAAAATATAAGATATATCTTAAAGCACTTTTAAGAACTATCTTTAAGGTTTTATTTCTCCTTTTCACATTACTTTCATATGCTTCTTTCTCTTCAAATAAGCGGTCAATAACAAAATTCCCTAATCTTAAAAACATCTTTCCTGCTATTAAAATACCTGCTAATTGTAAAAATCCTAAACCAACCTTAGCTAATAAATCTGGGTTCAAAATTCTATCTAAAAATTCTCCCCATAATTCCTGAAACCTTACAGTAGTATTATTCATTATATTTATCCCTCCTTAATTGCAATTATTTCTCCATTCTCATAAAAAACTCTAGGAACTCTTGGAGCAATTCTACTAATTATTTCATAATTAATTGTATCTAGCTTAGTAGCTAACTCATTTACACTAACCTCTTCTTCTTTATCTTTACCTATTAGAGTCACTATATCACCAGCTTTAGCATCTAATCCTGTCAAATCAATCATCATTTGATCCATACATATTGTCCCAATTACTGGAGACCTATTTCCATTAAATAAGACTTCTGCTTTAGCAGATAAAGACCTTGAATAACCATCATGATATCCTACTGGTAAAGTACCTACCTTAGTTTTAGATTTAGTAATATAAGTACAACCATAACTAATTCCTCGTCCTTTTTCTATTTCTTTAACATGAACAAGCTTTGCCTTCCAACTTAATACTGGCTTTAAATTCAACTTATCTACTAATCTATTATCAGGATATAATCCATAGAGGATTATCCCCATTCTAACTAAATTGTAATGGGCTTCCGGAAAATTAATAATAGCAGCACTATTTGAACTATGGATTATCGGTATTCTTATATCATCTTCTTCTAAAGTTTTAATCAATTTATTTAATCTCTTTAGTTGCTTTAATGTATAATTTTTATCTGTATCAGCTTTTGCAAAATGAGTAAATAAACCTTCTATTTTTATATTAGGTAAATTAAAAATCCTTTTTATTTCTTCTTTAGCATTTTTGGGTAAAAAGCCAATCCGCCCCATTCCAGTATCTATTTTTATATGTATTTTTATATCTTTACCTAATTTTGATAGTTCCTTGGCCAAATTATAATCATAAACAGTAGGAGTTAAATTATATTTAACTATATTATCAATCTGTTCGTTAAGCAAAGTACCTAAAACTAAAATATTAGCATCTATTCCAGCATTACGCAACTCAATTCCCTCTGCTACTGTAGCTACTCCAAACCAATTTATACCTTCATAAAGTGCAGCTTTAGCTATTTCAACAGTACCATGCCCATAAGCATTTGCTTTAACAATAGCCATAATATCTGTGCTATTGTCTAATTTACTTCTAACTTCTCTTATATTATGCTTTAATGCATTTAAATCTATCTCTAACCAAGTAGGTCGTAAATTTTTCATACGTACAATTCCCCTTTTCTCAAAACTTTAATTCAAAACTACTATATTAACTTCTAATTATAAATTTCATAAAGTAATTAATAAATAATAATAAAAATAAACCTAAGCTTAATTTACCTATCTGGGGATAAATAAATTCAACCAAGCTAGAAAAAGGTAACTTTATAAAAGGAAGTATAAATAATACAATCATTAATATGATCTTCTTCTCAGATAACCTTATACTTAAAGTAAGTCGCTTAGTTAAAGCATATAAATTACAAGTAGCAGTAGTCAACATAGCCAACCACAAAGTTATAGAATATACATAATATAATTTAGGTTGATAATTAAATATTATTTCTAAAAGTGGGATCTGGCTATTGCTTACTTGAGGATAAAATTGATTTAATGTATAAGCAATTAGAAAAGCTAAGAAACCTAACAGTATTCCACCAAGAAAAATACCACTAAATAAATCTGTTTTTTTAATCCCTTCTGTTAAAGGAATCAAGACTGTCATAGAAAGAACAAAGTTATATCCGGTGTAAATTAAAGATGAAATTATCCAGTCTAAACTAAAATAATTTTCTATCTGGTCTAAATGAAAACCAGCTATTAAATTTCCTGTAATAATAATTGTTATAATAACTAATATTGGTATTAAAATAAAATTCAAACTCATAATTCCTTCTAATCCATAATAATTAGTCCAGATTACTATTAACAGGGTAGCTATTAAGCCAATATTAACTTTATAATTAAATAATTCATTACATATCTCCTTACTTCCTGCTAGCATTACAATTAAACTACCTAGTAGAAATAAAGTTAGGGTTATATCAGCTAAAAATCCAATTTTATTGCCACCTATAGTGTAAAACAATTCTTTATAGCTATTACAGTTCAATTTGGAGCTTATATAGATAATGATAACACCTAAAAAGCTAAATAACAACCCAGACAATAAAACCCCCATTAAACCTCTATTACCATAAGTCACAAAAAAATGAAGTATTTCTTGACCTGAAGCAAATCCTGCTCCTATAATAGCTCCAATATATGTTACAGCTACCCTAAAACTATTATTTCTCCTCAATTCACTCACTCCCCTATTAATTTATATGAGGAGGTTAGAAAATAAATTTAGGTAAAAATTTACAGTGTGAGTTTTGTATCATTTCCTTGTACTAAAGAATACTATATTATACGAGAAAGAATATACTATAAACTTAAAAAGTGGTGGATAAAATGGATATAAAAGAGAATAAATCATTTTCAAAAGAAGAAATGCTTAACTCTTCCGCTAAGGAAATCTCTTCTATTGGCTTGAGTAGAAAAGAATTATTAACTAAAAATAGAGTACATATAGATGACCCATTAGCCATTTCTAATCTTAAAAAAATAATCAATAGAAAATTACAAAATAGATACAACCCTGAACGACAACAATTAATAATTATATGTATTGGAACAGATAGATCTACTGGTGATTCTTTAGGACCACTCATTGGCTCTAAGCTAGCTAACTTTAGATTTAATGAAAATATAAAGGTCTTAGGGTCATTGGAATCCCCTATTCATGCTACTAACTTAGAAAAAAAATTAGAAGATATTGAAAAAACTTATCCCAACCCTTTTATTCTTGCTATTGATGCAAGCTTAGGTAAAAGTAATAGTGTAGGTTCAATTAGTGTTAATGATGGACCTTTAAAACCAGGTTCTGGAGTTAATAAAAATTTACCTCCTGTTGGTCATCTTCATATTAGTGGTCTAGTTAATGTTTCAGGCTATATGGAGTATTTTGTTCTACAAAGTACTCGATTAAGTCTAGTAATTAAAATGTCTAAAATAATATCCTGCTCTCTATTTCACCAATTAAGGAGTTACAATAAATAAAGACTTTGATTTTATATAAAATCAAAGTCTTTATTTATAATCTCATATTCATTTTAAGGTGCTTTATACCAGCCTCTTCAATAATTTTGTCTGAGCAAACCTCAAAGCCACTTTTCTTATAAAATTCTACAGCATGAATTTGGGCATGTAATAATAACTCTTCTAAATTTTGACTTTTAGAGAACTCTACTAATTTATCTAAAATTAAAGAGCCGACTCCTTTTCCTCTGAAATCAGATTTCACAGCCATTCGACCTACTTTACCTACCTTATCCTCTGTTAATAAACGACAAGTTCCAATAACATTTCCTGAAGATTTAGCAATCAAATGCTTCCCTTCATAATCAAATTTATCAACCTCTATTTCATTTGGAACACCTTGTTCTTTTACAAAAACTTCCTTCCTTAAGCCAAAAATTTTTTGTAATTCTTTTTCAGTACTAACAAAAGCAACTTCTATATTATGAATTTTTTTCTTCATTATTTTTTTCTTTTAAACCTTTATTTTTTGACTTTCCTTTAGACTTAAAGTCTATCTTTTTAGAATCTGACATCTTCTTTTCAATATCTGCTTTTGAAGTACTATTCCCTTCAAAGATAGCTCCATCATGAATAATTAAGTTACTTATAGATATATCTCCTACTAACCTTCCTGTTTCAACAATCTCTAATTTACCATCTGCTTTTATATTTCCTTCTACATTACCAGCTATCATAATATTATCTCCCTGAATATTCCCCTTTAATCTTCCTTCCTTACCTACATAAACATCGCCTTTAACAATCAAATCTCCCTCTAACGAACCATCAATTCTAATAGATTCTGCTACTTCCACTATTCCCTCAATTCTTGTACCTGGACTAATTATAGTTCCTACATTTTTTGTTAAACTTTTTTTCTTTTTCTTTCTACCAAACATATAACAGCCTCCTTAATTTGAGATTTAATCTTATGTAATCTTATTGATATTTCATTGGATCTACTGCTTTTCCCTTATATCTAATTTCATAATGAGTATGAGGGCCTGTACTACGCCCTGAGTTACCTGATAAAGCAATTACATCTCCTCTATTTACCCATTGACCTACTCGAACTAACAAACGATTGTTATGTGCATACAAAGTTCTATACCCATAACCATGATCAATTACAACTGTTCGTCCATAGCCACCTTTAGTTCCTGAGAATATCACTTTACCTTTACCGGTAGCAATAATCTTATGATTATACCAAATCGCAATATCTATTCCATCATGAAACCTTTTTTCTTTTAATACTGGATGATATCTAACTCCAAAAGGAGACGTGATTCTCCCCTTACCATTTCTAATAGGCCACCCTTTAGGCTTTGCTGCTAAATATCTATTATATTCTTCAACCTGTTTTTTCAACTTATATAAGTCATGTTTCTTTTGGGGCAAAGCTTCTTTTAACATATTTAAATTAGCTTCTGTATATTGAACCTTCTCTAAATTAGGATTTTTAGAATTTTCAAAATCATAGTAACCTATGCTATTAGTTTCATCAATATCTAATTCATCATTACTACTCATTTTCCCATTAAAGTTTATCATCTTTTTAATTTCTTGATTTTCAGTTATAATATCTCCAAATTCTGCTTTTATCTGTTCTATCTCACTAGTAATTTGGGATACCTTCTTTTCTAAAAACTTATTCTTATTCTTTAATTTATTATTTCGATCCTTATAAGCTAGTAAATTATTAATTTCACCTTCAGCTAGATTATATTGATTATAATAGTAATATAAAGACCCCACCAAAGTAAATGCACATAATAAAACTGATAAAAATAAAAATTTAATAAATCCCTTTGATAATCTTAAACTCCTAATTTCTCCATCAGTATGAGGAACAATCTTTAATGTTATTTTTCTTTTTTGCTTTTGATATGACATAATAGTGTCCCTCCATTTAATTTAAAATAAGATATATTTTCCTTGATATAACTATTCTACATCAAAACTATTTATCCTTTTTTTTATAAAAATTTGAAAGAAATTATTAAATCACATATAATTATTCTCAAATCTAAAATAAATAAACTAATAAAATAGATATAAAAATAGCTGGTAATAAATTTCCTACTTTAATTTTAGTTATATTCAACAGATTCAAAGCAATAGCTAAAATTAAGAGGCCACCTGTTGCTGTCATTTCTGCAATAATTGGCTCAGTTAAGAACATCTTAGCCTGACCAGCTAATAAAGTAATAGTTCCTTGATAAAAGAACACAGGAATTGCTGATAGTATTACACCTACTCCTAATGTAGATGCAAAAGCTATCCCAGAAAAACCATCTAATAAAGCTTTGGCATATAATGTAGAAGGATCTTGTTGTAAACCATCTTGAATTGCCCCCATTATGGCCATTGCACCAACACAATAAATTAAACTACACTGAACAAAGCCCTCAGCCACTCTACCTCTATTGCCTAATTTTCTTTCAAACCATTTTCCTATCTTCTCTAATTTAGCTTCTATATTAATTAACTCTCCAATTAACCCACCAATTAATAAACTAAAGATAATATAAGTTGGATTTTGGGTACTTAAGGCCATTTGTATACCTATTAATAACACCGCTAAACTTAACCCCTGCATAACTATCTCTTTGAATCGATCACCCAACCTATTTCCAAGTAAGCCCCCTAAACTACCACCAATAATAATTGCTAAAGTATTAACTATAGTTCCTTTCATCTTTTATCTCCTCTTTTATATCTTTTCTTGTATATCTATATTATTCATCCTTCTTTTAATTCCTCTAAAATTATTAGATTTGCTAAAATTAATCACAAAGCAATAATCCTTCTATTACTTCCCCCTGATGAACTTGCCCTTTATATAACATTTAATTATCTATTTGTAAAACATAAAAAAAGAAAGGAGTTCTCCCTTTCTTTTTCTACTTTCTTGCCTTTAAAGTATTATATAATTTTTCGGCTGCTATACCTGGATGAGTCATCTGGCTTGGACTTAAAATCTGATTTAATTCTTCTTCACTAAAAATACCCCTATCCAAAATAGATTCTCTAACTTTCTTACCTTTATTTAAAACATCTTTAGCAATTTCTGTAGTCAATTCATATCCTAAATAAGGATTTAATGCTGTTAATAATCCTAAACTATCCTCTAACAATTCTTCACATCTCTCTTTATTAGCTTCAATACCTTCGATACATCTTTCTCTAAAGATTTTAACTCCTCTTTTCAAAACTGTTAAACTCTCTAGTAATTTATCAGCTAATAAAGGTATCATTACATTCAACTCTAATTGACCTGACTGAGCAGCTAGAGTAATCGCTTGGTCATTACTAATTACTAAAAATGCAAGTTGATTTATTGCTTCTGGAATAACTGGATTAACCTTACCTGGCATAATTGAAGAACCCACCTGTACCTTTGGTAATTTAATTTCAGCAATTCCACCTCTAGGACCTGAACTTAATAATCTTAGATCATTGGCAATCTTATTTAAATTAACTGCTAAAGCTTTTAATAATCCTGAAACCTCTACAAATACATCTAGGTTCTGGGTATTATCTATCATATTCTCAGCATGAGCCAAATTAAGACCAGTTATATTTCTTAACTCTTTTACAACTTTGAAGATATATTTGCGAGGAGCATTTAAACCAGTTCCTACTGCAGTTCCACCTAAGTTGACCTGCTTTAAACGTTCAGCTACCTTAAATAACCTCCATCTATCTCGACTTATTGTTTCTGCATATGCAGAAAACTCTTGACCTAAAGTAATTGGAACAGCATCCTGTAACTGAGTACGACCTAATTTAAGATAGTTAGCAAATTCTCTCTCTTTAACTTGTAATTCCTCTTGTAACTTAGCTACCTCTTCACTTAAAGGAACTAATAATTTTAATGCAGCAATTCTAACTGCAGTTGGATAAATATCATTGGTAGACTGGCTCATATTAATATCTTCATTTGGATGAATTACACTATAATCACCCTTCTGTCCACCCAAAAGCTCAATAGCTCTATTGGCAATTACTTCATTAACCATCATATTAGTCGAGGTGCCTGCTCCACCTTGCAAGGCATCTAAAATAAATTGTTCATCAAATTTACCAGTCAATATTTCTTGACAAACTTTTAAAATGACTTCTTTCTTATCTTCACTAATATTATTTATTCCATAATTAGTAATTATGGCCGCTTGTTTAATTTGGGCTATAGCTTTAATTAATTCGATATTAACTCTACGCCCTGTTAAATTAAAGTTCTCTACAGCCCTTAATGTATTAATCCCATAATATGCGGTATCATCTAATTCTCTAGCCCCTAATAAATCCTCTTCTTGCCTCATCACTCTTCCTCCCAAATCATTTGAGCCAATGGAAATGCTTCTAATGCTCTATCCAAAATACCATGAACATAAGCAATCAACATACCATAGTTAACTATCGGAACTCCTAAACTATCAGCTTTTTTTAACCTATATAATATCTCTTTACGATTAGTCATACAGCCACCACATTGAACAACTAAATCATAATCTTCAAGGTTATCAGGGAACTCTCTTCCAGATACATGGTCAAATTCTAACTCTCCACCTACTTCTTGTCTTAACCAGCGTGGAATCTTAACTGTTCCAATATCATCCGCTGTACGGTGATGGGTACAGCTTTCACAAATCAATACCTTATCACCTGCTTTAAGTTTTGAAATTCCTTTAGCTCCTCTAGTGAAAATTTCTAAGTCACCTTTATAACGAGCAAAAAGAATTGAAAATCCAGTTAACATAATATTCTCTGGCACATCAGCAGCAACCTTCATAAAAGCTTGAGAATCGGTAACTACAATTTTAGGTTTCTTTTTAAGGCTATCTAAAGCTCCTTTAAGTTCTCTTTCCTTTACTACCACTGCCTGTGCATCATTATCTAAGATATCTCTTAAAGTCTGTACCTGAGGCAATATTAGTCTCCCTTTAGGAGCAGCTAAATCTATAGGGATTACTAATACCACTATATCTTGAGGTTTAATTAGATCTCCTATAATATGGGGTTCTTCAAATTTTTCTGGTGCTTTTAAGATTATCTCTTTTTTTAATTTTTCGATTCCTGTCTCTGTTTTAGCACTGACTGTTAATAATTTAACCCCTACTTCTTTCATTAGAGATTTTAGATTAATATTCTCAAATTTATCCTCTTTATTAACTACACCTACAACAGGTATCTCCCTCTCTTCTAGCTCAGATAAAAGTTTTTTCTCGTATTCATCTACTCCTACTTCAGGATCAATTACTAATAAAGCTAAATCTGTTCTACTTAAAGCCTCTTTTGTCTTCTTGATTCTTAATTTTCCTAATTTACCTACATCATCAATCCCTGCTGTATCTATAATTGTTACTGGTCCAATTGGTAATATCTCCATAGATTTATATACTGGATCAGTTGTTGTTCCTGCTACATCTGATACAACAGCTAAATCTTGATTGGTCAGTGCATTTACCAAACTAGATTTACCAGCATTTCTCCTTCCTAAAAGAGCAATGTGTAATCTATTAGCCTGTGGTGTATTTTGCATAATTATTCACCTCCATATCCTTGAATTTATTTTTTAGCAGTTCTCTTAAAATAGTGTGGTGAATCTCCCCATTCTCCATAAACTATCTCATCACCTACTGTAGCAACTCTAGCAGCTAAACAGTTCTTACAATCAGAAGCTTCTTCATCAATACATGGCTTGTTCTCATAAAGTTGATACTCAGTTCGATACTTCCGATGAGTTATGATTGGCATTAGAATATTAGCTCCTGCCTTTAATGCCATTTCACGTCCTACTGGGTTTAAAGCCTGTAATGCAGTTGTTGCTGCTATATTAATATCCTTCATTAAAAGTCTCAAAACCGCTACCATTTTTAATCCCCAGTTTAAATTACGAGTCTTTAGTAACTCATTATTTTCTACTTTTTTCGCAGTTGGTGTATCTTCATGAAGTACATAAGGTCCCATACCTACCATATCAATGTCATTTTCTTTAAAAAAGATTAAATCATCTACTAAATCTTCAATACTTTGTCCTGGAAATCCAATCATTACCCCAGTACCTACCTGATATCCTATCTCTTTCATCTCTGCTAAACATTCTAATCTCCCTTTGAAATCATGGTCATTAGGATGAAGAGAATTATATAACTTTTCATTAGAACTTTCTATCCTCAACAAATAACGATGAGCACCTGAATCATACCAACGTTGATAAGTCTCTTTACTTTGCTCACCTAAAGATAAGGTGATTCCTAATTCATTATTACTCAGTTCTTTAATTTTCTTAATTAGATTATCTACAAAATCTACAAATTCTTTATCACTTCTTTCACCTGCTTGTAAAACAAGAGATCCATATTTGTTCTCATAAGCCCATTTAGCTCTATCTAAAATTTCTTCCTCTGTCATAGTAAATCTATCTACTTTATTATTATCCTTTCTAATACCACAATAATTGCAATTTTTCACACATAGATTACTAAACTCTATTAAACCACGATAAAATACCTTCTGTCCTATGTGTTCTGCTTTAAGCTGATAAGCTTTATTATATAGTTTTTCTAAATCATCCTCTTCTTTTAAATTCATTAAATAAACCAAGTCATCTCTAGTCAATTTATCTTGCTTCAAAATCTCATCCAAATTCATATTATAACCTCTTTCTAATATGGTTTTTATACTAATTTAAATAATTATTAAAAAGTATTTCTAACTTTTTTTTCAAATTAGCACCTATATTCTGCCCTAATAGTATAAAAGATTCATTTTCTGCTATTACTTCTGATTCAATAAATTGTTCTTGTCCTAGCTTAAAAATATAATCAATCCTTTTACTTGCTTTCTTATTAAGCCAGACCTTAGCATACCCTTGATCAATAATTTCCCTTACCTCTTCTCTAAAAGTACAAATCTCTTTTTTCATCTTCAATCTCCTCTAACTTAGCTTTAACATTATCCCTAGTTTTATCATCTTCTATTTCAGCTAATTTTTCTTGTATTAGTTTCTCTCCAACTACTTTAGTCTTTTCAGAAGCATAATCTTCCAAATACTCTTTAAAAGTTAATAAGGCATTAGGTCCACAATATCTTTTTATAAAACCAGGAATAGCAAATTCCATGAAATGCTCTCCAGTACGACCTAAACGATAACAAGCTGTACAGAAGGAAGGAAGATAACCATCATTAATCAATTCATAAATCACATCATCTAAAGAACGACTATCTCCTATCATAAATTGTTCACGATTTATATCTTGTTCCTCTTCATCATCAGAATAACCATTTATCTCTATCTTTGTTCCTGCATCAATCTGTGAAACCCCTAATTTAATAGCTTCTCTTCTTAACTCAGCATCCTCTCGTGCTGTTAAAATTAAACCAGTATAAGGAACAGCAAGCCTTAAAATAGCAATAATTCGTTTTAATTCTTCATCATTAACAATGTACTTATCATCTATACTTACATTACTAGCTTCTTTTAATCTAGGAAAAGAGATTGTATGAGGACCAACATTGTACTTCTCTTCAAGGTGAATAGTATGCTCTAATAATCCCATCACTTCATACTTCCATTCATATAGTCCAAATAATACTCCAATCCCTACATCATCAATTCCAGCTTCCATTGCTCTATCCAGTCCTGTTACTCTCCATTCAAAGTCTTTTTTAGGTCCAGAATGATGAACCTTATCATAAGTCTTATGATGATAAGTTTCTTGAAAAATCTGATAGGTACCAATACCAACCTCTTTTAATTTCTTATATCCTTCTACGTCTAAAGGAGCAGCATTAATATTAACTCGTCTAATCTCACCTTTATCTTCCCTAGTATCATAAACAGCCTCAACAGTTTTAGCAATAAAGTCTGCATCATAATCTGGACTTTCACCATAAACTAATATAGAACGTTTTTGCCCTTTCTTCTCCATAGCCTTGACTTCATCTTGTAATTCCTTAATACTCAAAGTACAGCGATCAACTTCAGTATTAGAAGCCTTAAAACCACAGTATTCACAGTTATTGATACATTTATTTCCTACATACAATGGAGCAAATAATACAATCCTATCGCCATAAACCTTATTCTTTAATTCTTGAGCACCCTTAAATATTCTATCAATCCACTCAGGTCTATCAGCCTGCAAAAGAATAGCAGTCTCTTCTAAAGATAATCTTTCTTTATTTAATGATTTATTAATAATTCTTTCTATCTTCTCTTCTGTCGGCTTTGCCTGCACTAAAAGATCCTGCAACTTTCTATCATCAATAAAATCTTTTGACACCTTTACCACTCCTTTTGAGATTTTTTTCACATTTACAAATAAAAAAAGACTTACCACAGAGATAAGTCTAAATATACTAAATTCTTAGACACCCTCCCTATGATTGGAAAAACCTTTCATTTAGAGAACTTCTACTAACACATTTCACTCTATCCCTCTAAACCAGGTTACCCCAATTTATTAGGATGTTCTATGTGAAACATTATTAATATTAACTTTTCACTTATATTATATATCATTATATATAATACTTCAAATTACTTACATTAATTATCTAATAATGAGAATTGCAATATAAAATGCACGTTTTTTTGTGAAACACTTATACCCCATATAATATAAACTTTTAAGCTACTTTTAATTTATTTTCAAAAACTTCATTCGAAGTTTTAAAATCAAACATCTTTCTTGGGTAGTTATTCATCCATTGTTGAATATTTTTAACCTCACTCGTACTAATATCTTTAAAACTGCTTCCTTTTGGCAAAAACCTTCTAATCATCTTATTTAAATTTTCATTACTACCTCTTTGCCAAGAACAATAGGCATCAGCATAGTAATGATTAGTTCTTGGTATATTACTTCCTGTAAATGAAGTCTCTATTCCTTCATAATCATAAAATTCCCGCCCGTTGTCTGTTGTTATCGTCTTAAATAACTCTCTAAACCTTCTTACACCTATTCTTCTTTCAATTCGATCTAATCCATTTATAACTGCTTCTTGAGTCTTATTAGATATTTTTTCTATTATCTCTTTTCGACTATATCTTTCTGTTAAAACTAGTAAGAATGGCTCTCCTTTTCCTTTTTTACCTTCTACTAAGTCCATTTCCCAATGACCTAACTCTGTTCTTTTATTAGCTTCCTCAGGTCTATCTGATATCCTTCTGCCATCTTTTCTCCTCTTAGTTGATTCCTTTTCTTGTCTTTTAGTACCTTTAGATTTTTTATAATTACCATAGACTAACTCATCTCTATTTACCATCAAGATACCTTTGTCTATATAATTGTATATTGTTTTCCAATGTAGCTTAATTTCAAATCTTTCATCTTCCTGTATTTGATTAGCAATTACTTCTGGAGACCATTTATCTTGTTTTATTTTTCTTTCTATAAATCTTGCTAACTCATGTTCCTTAGCTATTTTTATCTTAGTTCCTTTAGCTGTAGCATTTTTATCATAGACTTTTTGCGCTATTTCAGCATCATATTCTATTCTTGTCGTATAATCAGAATTTAATAATTTTAATTCACCTTTCTTAAGCTCTCTACTTATTGTTGTTCTATGTTTTCCTAACTCTTTTGCNATCTCCTTATCTTTCTTACCTTGAATATTATATAAATGCTCTATTATTTTCCTATCTTCCAAAGTTAGGTGTTTTCCTTTTTTACTTTTTCTGTTATAATTATTTTGACACATATTTTAATACCTCACTTTATGTTATTTGTGGTTATTTAACATTATATATGAGGTATTTCTATGTGTCACTTTTTATTTTTTGATCTACCTGTGCATTTAATTATACAATGCTCCTAATTATCTAATAAATCAATAATTCTAGATAAATCCTCATTTGAATAATACTCTATTACTATCTTTCCTTTATTTTTACCTGCATTTATTGCTACCTGAGTACCTAGAATATCTCTTAGTTTATCTTCTACCATAGTTACATTAGGATCTTTCTTTTTAGTAACTTTCTTATTTTTACTATTATTAGAAGTCTTTAATTTTTGGATCAACTTCTCTGTTTCCCTAACAGTTAATTGCTTATCTATAATCTCTTTTGCTACTTTTTTCTGCAAATCTATATCTTCTATAGATAACAATGCTCTAGCATGTCCCATAGTTAATGTTCCACGTGAAACATCATCTTTTAATTTATCAGGAAGGTTTAATAATCTAAGAGAATTAGCAATTGTAGAACGGCTCTTAGATACTTTTTTAGCAACCTCAGCTTGAATTAAATCAAATCTATCCATCAACTGTTGATATGCTTCTGCCTCTTCAATTGGATTTAAGTCTTGGCGCTGTATATTCTCTATTAAGGCTATCTCCATCATCTTCTGCTCATCCATATCTGAAACAATAACATCAATCTCTTTTAATTTTAGCTCTTTAGCAGCTCTATATCTTCTTTCTCCTGCTATAATCTGATATTTATCTTCTTTTTTTCTTACTATAATAGGCTGTATTAAACCATGTTCCCTAATAGATTGACTTAGCTCTTTTAACTCCCGTTCATCAAAGTTCTTTCTTGGTTGATATGGATTTGGTTTTATCAATTTAAGTTCTATTTTTTTTATTTGATCCTTATTATCTTCTTCTAAATTATTATTAGAAATTAAAGCATTTAATCCTTTGCCTAGTCTTCTTTTAGCCACGTTCAATCACTTCCTTTGCTAATTCCAAATATGCTTTAGCACCTCTAGAAGATTTATCGTAAATATTGATCGGTTCTCCAAAACTAGGTGCTTCACTTAATCTAACATTTCTCGGGATAACTGTATCATAAACTATACTATCAAAATGTTCTTTCACTTCATAGCTTACCTGTTCAGATAAATTAGTTCTAGAATCATACATTGTTAATAATACACCATTTATCTTCAGATCAGAATTTAATCCCCCTTTGATTAAATCAATAGTATTTAATAGCTGACTTAATCCTTCTAGAGCATAATATTCACATTGTATAGGTATCAAAACCGAATCAGCAGCTGATAATGAATTTAAAGTTAATAATCCTAAAGATGGTGGGCAATCTATTAAAATAAAATCATAATTATCTTTAACCTCTTTTAAAGCATTCTTAATCTTATATTCTCTAGAAATACTAGATACTAGCTCTATCTCTGCACCAGCTAATTCCAATGTAGCTGGAACAATATCGAGATTATCCATAATAGTATTTTTTTTCACTTCACTTATAACTTTGCCCTCTATTAGTACACTATAAATACAATTTTCAATCTTAGATTTGTCTACTCCTACTCCACTAGTAGCATTTCCTTGAGGATCTAAATCTAATAACAACACCTTCTTATCAAATTCTGCTAAATAACTACCTAAATTTACAGCTGTTGTACTTTTACCTACTCCTCCTTTTTGATTTACAATAGCAATTGTTTTTCCCATCTTATCACCTCTTAGCCATAATTTCTTTATATTACTTTTAAAGTTAAAAATATAACTTATGTTATACATCGACTATTACTTTTAAATATATTAGTAATTATTCTAATATTAATAATTCGTGAAATTTGTTTTAATTCCTTTCAATTCCATCTAATTTAATAAAAGGATATTATTTGTATAGCTATTCAACCTTGCAATCAAATTTAAATATGTCTTTATAGAAAGATAAAACGACAGTTTCGGCGCTAGGAGATAGGCGATAGGTATTAGGAAAAACTAACGCCCAACCCCTATGACCTATCACCTAAAAGTATCGCATTACATCCATTAATTTTCACTTTAAAATCGGATAATTATATAGACTAAAAATAAAAGCACAATATTGTGCTTTTATTTAATAATATTAAATTTAGTAATAGATACTAACTTATTATCTATATATAGATAAATATAGTAAGCACCTAATTGATTAGGAATCATAAATTGACTTCTATTCTTTTTTATAAAACTAATATAATCTCTAACAATATTTTTAGAAAAGTTTTTAAGTAATAAATAATTAATTAGTCTATCCTTAGAATCAAACCACTTAATTAATATATCATGTTTATTTTGATCATCAATCCACTCTACATAATACTGAACTCCTTTATCATCACTTAGACTAAAGTTATTTTTATAAGTAACTGGAAAACCATCTTTATTCAGTCCTTCAGTAGTTAATAAAGTATTAATTTTTACTTCTTGGGCAAAAGCTACTTTAGAATTTAATAATAAACAAAATAATATAATAAAAAAACATCTTAAAGAAAATTTAAAAGTTATTTTGGTGTTATTAAACAATAAAATCACCCTTTCGAAAACTATAGATATAACTATTTTTTCCGAAAGGGCTTCTTTTATGAAAAATAATATTTTTTATTTTACTATAGTGGTCTCTTCTTAGGCATTCCAGCTCTTCTTGGATACTTATTAGGTGTTTTAGATAATTTACTTATAATAACTAAGTGGCGTTCAGCATCACTATAAGGTAAATCAATTTCTATAATATCTTCAAATCTACCACCTAAAGTTTCTACAGCTTCTGTACTCTCTATAACTTCATCTTTTACATTAGTACCTCTTTGTGAAATAAAAGAACCACCAACTTTAACAAAAGGAAGAGTATACTCTGATAATACATCTAAGGAAGCAACTGCACGTGCTACAACATAATCATATTTCTCACGGTAGCTATTATCTTGTCCATAATCTTCAGCTCGTCCATGAATACACTCCACATTATCTAATCCTAGTTCTGTAGATACATGTTCTAAAAATCTAATTCTCTTCTGTAAAGAATCTAATAATGTTAACTCTAGATCAGGATAGATTATTTTCAGAGGTAGCCCTGGAAAACCTGCACCAGTTCCCACATCAATAATTTTCTCATTTCCTGTTAAGTTCATACCATCAACACAAGAAATAGAATCTAAAAAATGCTTAATAATAATATCTTCAGGCTCCTCTAAACCAGTTAAATTCATCTTTTGATTCCAATCATTTAAAATATTCATATAAGTAATAAATTGCTCTACTTGCCTATTACTTAAATCAATTCCATAATCCTTAGCGCCCTCTATCAACTTATGTTTATAATTCATTATTACAACTCCTCACTTCTTTCTAATTGCTCTAAATAAATAGTAATAACGGAAATATCAGCAGGTGAAACTCCTGAAATTCTTGCAGCTTGACCTAAGGATACAGGCTTAATCTTATTTAATTTCTCTTTGGCCTCTAACCTCAAGCTTTCTATTTGATTATAATCCAAATCTTCAGGTAAGCTTTTATTCTCTAATTCCTGCTGTTTTTTAATCTGTTCTTGCTGCTTTTTAATATATCCTTCATACTTGAGTTGAATCTCAACCTCTTCTCTAACTGCATAAGGTAATTCTGGTCTGTTTTTATCTAGCTCTGCTAAATTCTTATAACTTAGTTCTGGACGCCTAATTAATTTAGCTAAAGTAACCTTATTATTTATTTCTGTACTTCCTAATTTAACTAAGTGCTCTTGTACACCTTCATCAGTTGGATAAAGTTCTGTATTTTTTAATCTATCAACTTCTTCTTGGATAGCTTCTTGTTTGGACTTAAATTGTTTATATCTTTCTTCTGTTATTAACCCTATCTTATATCCTAATTCAGTTAGTCTTAAATCAGCATTATCCTGGCGTAATACTAAACGATATTCAGCTCGGGAAGTTAACATCCGATAAGGTTCATGAGTACCCTTGGTTACTAAATCATCAATTAATACACCTATATAAGCATCTGAACGTTTTAAGATAAAGGATTCTTTACCTTCAATAGCTAAAACTGCATTAATTCCAGCCATCAATCCTTGTCCCCCAGCCTCTTCATATCCACTGGTTCCATTAATCTGTCCTGCTGTATATAAATTTTTAATTTTTTTAGTTTCTAAAGTTGGCTTTAAAGTAGTAGGATCAATACAATCATATTCAATAGCATAGGCTGGACGGATAATCTCTGCCTTTTCAAATCCAGGTAAAGTCCTTAACATCTTTACTTGTATATCTTCTGGTAAGCTAGTAGAAAAACCAGACAGGTACATTTCATAGATATACTCTCCTTCAGGCTCTACAAATAATTTATGCCGTTCTTTATGTTGAAATCTATATACTTTAGTCTCTATCGATGGACAGTAACGTGGGCCTTCACTACTAATATCCCCATTAAACATAGGTGAACGATCTATATTGTCTAAAATAACCTTATGTGTATCATCATTAGTATGAACAATCCAACAGTCCTGACGCTGAAGATTATTTCTAATACTATCATTTTCAAAAGAAAAAGCAATCTTTTCTTCATATTCAGGCTGTAATTCTAACTTAGAAAAATCTATAGTCCTCTTATCAACCCTTGGTGGAGTTCCAGTCTTAAATCTAAATAGATTAAATCCTATCTCTTTTAAGTTATCAGATAAAGCATTAGATGGGAACTGATTATGAGGACCAGAACTATAACGAACATCTCCAATAATAATCTCACCTTTTAAGAAGGTTCCAGTGGTTAAAATAACCTTTTTGGCTTTAAAAACAAGTCCAGTTTTAGTTTCAACACCAATAACAACATCATCTTCAACTATTAACTTTTGTACCATAGCTTGACGTACATCTAAATTCTCCTGTTCCTCTAAAACCTTCTTCATCTCAATATGATACATCTTCTTATCAGCTTGAGCTCGCAAAGCATGAACAGCAGGTCCTTTACCTGTATTAAGCATCCTAATTTGAATACAAGTCTTATCAATATTCTTAGCCATTTCTCCACCTAGAGCATCAATTTCTCTAACTATATGGCTTTTAGCAGGTCCTCCAATAGCTGGATTACAAGGCATTAATGCTATATTATCCAAATCAACAGTTAAAGCTAAGGTTTTAGCTCCCATCCGAGCAGATGCTAAAGCTGCTTCACAACCTGCATGCCCAGTTCCAACTACAATCACATCATAATCTATCATGCTTTTCCTCCTCTCTGTATCTCCTCTAAATAAATCATCAGTACTGAAATATCTGCTGGAGATACTCCAGAAATCCTAGATGCCTGTCCAATTGACATTGGTCTAATTCTATCTAATTTCTCTCTTGCCTCTTTACGAAGATTAGTTAGCTGATGATAATCTATATCTTGTGGAATTTCCTTCTCTTCCATATACCTAAATTTTTCAACCTGTTTTAACTGTCTATTAATATAACCACGATATTTAGTTCTAATTTCCAGTTGTTCACCTATCTCATCATTAACTTTAGGTGCTTCAGAACTAAATTTAATTAAATCTTTATAGTTCACTTCCGGCCTTTCTAAAATAGTAGCTAAACTAACAGGCTTCTTCAAACCACCGCTACCCAACTTCTCTAGTGTTTGAAGTACCTCTTTAGTCGGTGTAATCCTAATATTATTTAACTCATTTAGATTTTCTTCAATTAATCTTCTTTTTTCTTTAACCTTAGAATAATTCTCTTTACTGATTAATCCAAGCTTATAACCTGTTGGTACTAACCTCAAATCGGCATTATCTTGGCGTAAAATCAAACGATACTCAGCCCGAGAAGTTAACATTCGATAAGGTTCACTAGTTCCTTTAGTAACTAAATCATCAATTAAGACACCTATATAAGAATCAGAACGTTTTAAAATTAATGCTTCTTGATTTTTTATACTCAATACAGCATTAATTCCGGCCATTAACCCTTGAGCAGCAGCCTCTTCATACCCACTAGTTCCATTAATCTGTCCTGCTGTATATAGACCATCTATAAGCTTATTTTCCATTGTTGGTCTTAGTTGATATGGTGGAATATACTCATACTCTACTGCATAACCTGGTCTCATAATCTCTGCATTTTCTAATCCAGGTACACTACGTATTACCTTTAATTGAATCTCTTCAGGCATACTTGTAGTTAGTCCATTAAGATATAATTCATTTGTATGCAACCCTTCTGGCTCTACAAAGACCTGATGAGTTAATTTATCAGGAAATCGCATGATTTTCCTATCAATTGATGGACAATAACGCGGTCCACTACCTTCTACAATTCCTGTAGACAATGGAGAATGGTCAATATTCTCTACCATCACCTCTTTAGTCTTATCACCAGTATAAGTTAACCAACATGGACGAGTCTCTCGCTCTTCATAATCTCTAAAGAAAGAAAATTTAAGATTATTTTTAGAACTTGGGTGAAGAGTCATCTTTTCAGGGTCTATTGTATTCTTATCTATTCTAGGTGGGGTTGCTGTCTGAAATCTTTCTAGTGTAATACCTGCTTCTTTTAAACTTTTAGCTAAATCAGTAGCAGCAAACTCTCCTTGTCTTCCACCAGTATATTTAATATCACCAATAATTACCTTTCCATCTAGAGAAGTACCTGTAGTTAAAACAATCTTTTTGGCTGCATAACTTACTCCCGTAATTGTCTTTACACCTTTAACTATATTATCCTCTATTACTAAATCTGTAACTATAGTCTGTTTCAGATCTAAATTATCTTGTTCTTGTAAAACTTTAGTCATTTCAAATTGATATTTTTGCTTATCTGCCTGCGCTCTTAAAGAATGTACAGCTGGACCTTTAGATGTATTTAACATTCTTATATTAATATATGATTTATCAATATTTTTAGCCATCTCTCCACCAAGAGCATCTATCTCACGAACAATATGACCTTTAGCAGGACCTCCAATTGATGGATTACAAGGCATTAAGGCAATATGATCTGCATTTAATGTTAAAATTAAGGTTTTACAACCCATTCTAGCACTAGCTAAAGCAGCTTCACAACCTGCATGACCTGCACCAACTACTATAATATCATAGTCTGTCATAATCTAATCCCCCTTCTACTACTCATTCAAACTTTTTATAGCTATTTACTAACTACCTCCGAGTTTCAAAAGAATCTTCGTGGTCGTAATTCTTCATAAAAAAACAATGAAGAATTACTTCCCTAGCATCCGCTTTTATCTCAACTCTTTCCCCTACGGGTCTCAAGTGACCCTTCGTGGTCGTAATTCTTCATAAAAAAACAATGAAGAATTACTTCCCTAGCACCAGCTTTTATCACAACTCTTTCCCCTACGGGTCTCAAGTGACCCTTCGTGGTCGTAATTCTTCATAAAAAAACAATGAAGAATTACTTCCCTAAGCAGAAATCAGCAAAGATTTGATCTATAATATCTTCGCCAATAGTATCTCCTGTAATCTCCCCTACTGCTTCCAAAGCAGCTCTTAAATCAATTGTAATGAAATCATTTGGTAGATTCATCTTAAATGTGTTTTTCACATCTAGTAATGTCTGATGAGCTCTATCCAAAGCATTCTTATGCCTCATATTCGTAATTAGTGTCTGATCTTCATTCTTCACTTCACCATCCAAAACTAAAGTAGAAATAACATTCTCTAGCTTATCAATCCCCTTATTCTCAATAGCAGCTGTCTTAACAATAGGTCTGCCTGGTAATATATCTTCGATTTTATTAAAGTCTAACTTGCTATCAAGATCTAATTTATTAACAATTATAACTCCATCTTTATCTTTAATCGCTTCCATTAGCTTCTGATCTTCTGAAGTAATTCCTTGATGACCATCTAAAACAAGTAATACTAAATCTGCTCTATTTAAGAATTCTTCAGATTTTTCTACACCTATTCTTTCCACTACATCTTCAGTCTCCCTAATACCAGCAGTATCAATAATTTTAACTGGAATACCATCAATATTAATTACTTCCTCAATAATATCACGTGTAGTACCAGGAACTTCAGTAACAATCGCCCTTTTTTCTCTTACTAAAGAATTCAATAAACTAGACTTTCCAACATTAGGCCTCCCTATAATAGCTGTTTCAATTCCTTCTTTTAGGATTTTTCCTCGCTGACTTGTCTTTAATAGTCCTTCTACTCTTTCTATTATCCCATCAATTCTACCATCAAGCTCTTCAGAATTGAACTCTTCTATTTCATCTTCAGGAAAATCTATAGTAGCTTCTAAGTGAGCTAATAATTTAATCAAATCTTGCCTAATATCTTTTACTTTATTAGAAAGTCCACCTTCTAATTGATTAACAGCTACTTTTAGTCCAGTCTCTGTTTGTGATCTAATTAAATCGATAATTGCTTCAGCTTGAGCTAAATCTATCCTGCCATTTAAAAATGCACGTTTAGTAAATTCACCAGGATCAGCTAAACGAGCACCTTGTTGCAAAATCAGATCTAATACTTTTCTTAATGCTACCATACCTCCGTGACAATTTATTTCTACAATATCTTCAGTAGTATAAGTTTTAGGTGATTTCATTACCAAGGTTATAACTTCATCTATCACTTGCCCTGAAGTATCAACTATATGACCATAATGAGCACTATAACTATCAACATCAGCTAAATCTTTAGCTTTAATACTCTTAAAAATATTATTTACTATCTGAATAGACTCTGGTCCACTAACTCTTATAATTCCAATTCCACCTTCACCTATAGCAGTTGAAATAGCAGCAATTGTATCTTTAATATACATTATTATCACCTCTAATTAATAAGTTACCCAAATCTATTTCTTAATAATAATTAAACAAACCCAGTATTTTTAAAAATACTGGGTTAATAAATTATTCAGCTACAATAACCACTTTCCGATAAGGATCTTTACCTACACTATGGGTATTAACCCCAACTTTATTTTGTAATGCTGAATGAATAATTCTTCTCTCATGAGGAGGCATAGGATCTAACATCACCTTACGCCCTGTTCTTCTTGCCTTTTTGGACATCTTTAATGCTAAATTTTCTAAAGTCTTTTTTCTACGCTTCCTATATCCGTTAGCATCTAAAACCACCCTCAAATAATACTGTTTTCCTTTATTAACTGCCAGATTACTTATATATTCTAAAGCATCTAATGTATCTCCCCTGTGACCGATTGCTATCCCTAAATCATCACCATCAATATTCAAAACTACTTCTTTACTATTTTCCTTAACTATATCTACCTTAAGATTTAGATTCATTTGACTTAATACCTGCTCTAAGAAAACCTTAGCGTTTTCTTTCTTATCTAATTCTTTTATAATTTCTAATTTTGCATCCTTTCTACCAATAAAACCTAAAAAACCAACTCGAGGCTCTTGCAATACTTTATAACTCACTCTATCTTTTGTAGTATTTAACTTTTTCAGTCCTTCTTCAAGGGCCTCTTGAACTGTTTTAGCTGCAACAATGACCCTTTCCATATTAATTTGATTCCTCCTTTAACTCTATATCAGGCTGTTTTGCAATAATATATTGTTGCACAACCATAATTAAATTAGAAATAAACCAATATAATAATACACCAGCTGGTAAATTAGACCCTATAAAGATAATAAATAAAGGCATAAAAAATGCCATTCTATTATTAGCTACAAATTCACCAAAATCCGATTTAATATCATCAATAGAAACATTTTGAGTCAATAAGCTCTGAAGTAAAGTTACTAAACCAGTTAAAAGAACTAAAGGCATATAACTTTGACTTAAATCAGGTATCATTAAGAAAGATTGTCCAACTAGCTCTTCCCAACCTCTTAAAGATCTATATAAGGCTAGTAAGAAAGGCATCTGTATAACTAATGGTAAACATCCTGATAAAGGATTAATTTTATGCTTCTGATATAATTTCATAGTCTCTTCTTGTAATTTCTGTTGATTGTCACCATACTTTTCTTTCATTTTCTCCATTTCAGGTTGAAGTTTTTGCATTTTTTTCATTGAAACTGTCTGCTTATGAGTTAAAGGATATAATATTAGCTTTATACCCAAAGTTAATATTATAATTGATAATCCGTAACTATTAGTTAAATTATAAATCATAGCTAATAAACTCTGCATTAGTTCTCCTAACCAACCAAACATTCCTCCACCAGTATCTCTGACTACATCTAATTTTACTTCTGTATCACTAAATACAGCTTTTACATCTTTAATTTCAGAAATAGCAACTGTAGTTGGATTAGACTTAATAGTTTTATTACTTTCTTCAGAGTCTAAAACACTAATTTGCCAATGTTTAAATTGATTCTTAGGATATGCTGTTAAATTTACTTCATCACCTTGTGAATAACTCTCTTGATTGGGTTCTATAACAACTTTGCTATCCCCGCTATAATTATCTTTATATTGAACATTTAATTTAAATTCTGGATTTGCTGCACATCCAGATAATAATATTACTACTAAAATTAATAAAAAAGGTATAGCTTTCTTTCTAAACATTATATTCCTCCTAAAAATTTAATCTACTGGATCATAACCTCCAGAATGAAACGGATGACAAGATAAAATCCTTTTAATTGCCTTAAATCCTCCTTTTAATAAACCATATTTCTCTAAAGATTGAATAGTATATGTAGAACAACTAGGATAAAATCGACAAGTACTCCTAGATTTTAAAGGAGATAAATAATTCTGATAAAATTTAATTATATAAATCAAACCTTTAGAAATAAATTTCACAAAATCATTCCTTAATTATTTTAGATTTTTTAAAAAGATAATTTAATGATTTATTAATCTGTTGATAAGATGCACTAACAATAGGCTTTCTAGCAATCAAAACAATATCAATACCATTAATTAATTTATATTTATTATTTCTATAAGCTTCTCTAAATAAACGTTTTACCTTATTTCTAACTACTGCTTTTCCAATTTTCTTACTTACAGAATAACCTACTTTTCTTTCTTGACTATTATTTCTTAAAACATATAAAACTACAAAGCGATCTGCTATTGAATTACCATATTTATAAACTCTTTTAAATTCATAAGTTTTTTTTAACTTTTTATCAATATTCATTTGATATAGTCCTCCTCAGTAGAATAAAACCACAACCTCCCTTGCATTTATTTAGAAAGTATCTCTTTCAATTATAAATTATCCACTAATAAGATGTCAAGAATAATCACCTTATTAACAATTTATCCACAAAAACTGTTGATAAATTGTTAATAATTTGTTATTATTAGCCTATCTTATTTGATTAAATAATTAAATATTGGTAGAATAAGAACAAAAAGAGGATTAGTTATCCACAGTTTCTAGATGTTTTTGTGTATAACTAGTCATTTTTTTAACTAAAATTTACGTATTTAACAAGTTATCCACAGAATATTCACATTTCCTGTGGATAACTCTAATTAGGAGGTTATTTATGACGCAAGATGAAATTAAAGAAATTTGGAGTGCAACCCTAAGCAGTATTGAAGAGGAATTAAGTAAGCCTAGCTTTGAAACTTGGTTTAAGCCAACAGAAATTCTTGCTATACAAAATAATACTATTATTATTGAAGTTCCTAATGAATTTGCTAAAGATTGGTTAAAAACTAAATACTCTAATTTAATTAAAGAAACTCTATTAAAAATAACAAATAAATCACATCAAGTGAAATTTGTTATCCCTGAAATGGAAGAAGAAGAAATTTTTTTAGAAAAAGAAGAACTAGAAAACAAAAAAACGGAAAAAGCAGATGAAGAAGAAGTAATTGAAAGTTCTGTCCTAAATCCTAAATATACTTTTGATACTTTTGTCATAGGTAATAGTAACCGTTTTGCTCATGCTGCATCTTTAGCAGTAGCTGAAGCTCCTGCTAAAGCATATAACCCTTTCTTTATTTATGGAGATGTTGGTTTAGGTAAAACTCATTTAATGCATGCTATTGGACATTATATACTTAAGCACAATTCAAATATGAAAGTAATGTATCTAACATCAGAAGAGTTTACTAACAGGCTAATAAACTCTATTCGATATGATAAAACTATAGAGTTTAGAAATCAATATCGTAACATAGATATACTATTAATAGATGATATACAGTTTTTAGCTGGTAAAGAAAGGACTCAAGAAGAATTTTTTCATACCTTTAATGCACTACATGATGCTAATAAACAAATAATTATTTCTAGTGACCGTCCACCTAAAGAAATTCCCACTTTAGAAGAAAGATTAAGATCAAGATTCGAATGGGGACTTATTACTGATATTCAAGAACCAGACTTAGAAACAAGAATTGCAATCTTAAAAAAGAAAGCAACTTTAGAAGATTTAGAAGTACCAAATGATGTAATAGTTTATATAGCTAATAAAATTGAATCAAATATTAGAGAATTAGAAGGTGCCTTAATTAGAGTAGTAGCCTATTCTTCATTAACTAATGAACATATAACTGTAAATTTAGCACAAGAGGCTCTTAAAGGAATAGTTGCTAATAATCAAGATAATATCCCCAAAGAGATTACAGTCAATTTGATAAAGAAAATAGTTTCACAACATTATGGCATTAATATGACAGATATGGACTCTAAAAAAAGAACTAGAGCTATTGCATTTCCAAGACAAGTTGCCATGTATATTTCCAGGGAATTAACAGATCTTTCTTTACCACAAATAGGTAATAGATTTGGTGGAAGGGACCATAGTACCATTTTACATGGTTATGATAAGATAAAAAATATAATTTTAGAAGATAAAAAACTAAAAAAGACAATAGATACACTAGTAGAAGATATAAAAAGAGGCTAGCTGTGGATAACCCTGTGGACAACTTGTGGATAACCTGTGGATTATCACTTTTTTCTGTTGATAACTTTAAAAAAAAGATCATGCCTGTGGACTTGTGGATAACTGTTAACAACTTATCAACAACTTATCAACAGGGTTAACCCTTGATATTTATTAGCTTGATGCTAGTTTTCCACATTATCCACAACCCCTACTACTACTACTACTATTTTTTATAATATATAAAGTAATAATAGCTTTTTGTTATCAAATGTTTTAAAATTATTATAAGGAGGTTTAATATGAGAATAGAAATTAACCAAAAAGAATTTTATGAAGGGATTCAAACAGTAAGTAAAGCTGTATCTTCAAAAACAACATTACCTATTCTTTCAGGAATTTTATTAAAAACCGAAGAAGATAAATTAAAGGTAGTTGGAACAGATTTAGAAATAGGTATTGAATGTTTTATAGAAGCGCACATTATTAAAGGAGGATCTATTGTATTACCTGCTAAATACTTAACAAGTATTGTTAGAGAGTTACCAAATGAAAAAATTATTTTAACAACTGAAGCATCTAATAATACAGCTCAAATTAAATGTGATCAGGCTCAGTTTAACATACATGGTTCTCCAGCAGACGAATTTCCAATCTTACCTGAAATAGAATCAGGAGTAAGATTTACTATAAAACAAAATAAATTTAAAGAAATTATAGATCAAACTAAATTTGCTATTTCTAAAGATGAAAGTAAACCTTTTTTAACTGGAGGATTATTAATTATAGAAGAAGGAAATATTAAACTAGTATCAACAGATACATATCGATTAGCTTATCGTGAAGATCAAATTAATGAAAAAGATATTTCAGCAGAAAAAGTTATTATTCCTAATAAAACTTTAAATGAAATAGCTAAATTATTAGATAACTCAGAAGATTTAATTGAAATTATAATTACAGAAAATCAAATATTATTCAAATTTTCAGGTGTTTCAATTGTTTCTCGTTTGATAGAAGGACAATTTCCTAATTATAAACAGGTGATACCTAATAAAAATAATACCAAAGTAGTTGTTGATAAAAACGAATTATTAAGTGCTGCTAAAAGAGCATCTTTATTAGCTAAGAAAGATTCGAATATCATCAAAATTAATTTGGAAAAAGATAAATTAATTATAACTTCAAATGCTCCAGAAATAGGACAAGCCTATGAAGAGGTCTCTATTTCTCTAGTAGGTCAAGAGACAGAAATTGCTTTTAATGCTATTTATCTAATGGATTGTTTAAAAGTTATTGATAGTGAAGAAGTTGTTTTAGAATTATTAGGTTCATTATCACCAGGAGTTATTAAAAGTAAATCTGAAGATGAATATATATATGTTATAATGCCAGTTAGAAGTGCTTAGAATTTATAAGGAGGTTTTATTGTGGAAGTAATAGAAATAAATACAAAAACAATTAATTTAGATCAATTTTTAAAATGGGCTAATTTAGTTTCAACTGGGGGAGAAGCTAAAATAGTTATAAATGCAGGAGAAGTTAAAGTAAATGGAGAAATAGAAAATAGAAGAGGTAGGTCTTTAAAAGCAGATGATATAATTGAATTTAATAATGAACAATACCAAATTACTACCTCGTAAGGGGTGCATCGACTAAATTGTATTTATCCCAATTATATTTAAAAAATTTCAGAAATTATAATCAAGAACATTTGAAGTTCAATAAAAACATTAATTTAATAATTGGATCTAATGCCCAAGGGAAAACTAATATTTTAGAATCTATTTACTTTCTCGGTACAGCAAGCTCTCATAGAACAAATATAGATTCGGAGTTAGTAAAGTGGAAAGAGGATGGTCTATATCTAAAAGGAGAATTAATTAAAAATAATCAAGAAATTCAATTAGAAATTTCATTAATGGGAAGAAAAAAAGAAATTAAGGTTAACTCAAATTCCTTGCAAAGAATAAATGATTTAATGGGATATTTAAATATAGTTATATTTTCCCCTGAAGATTTAAATTTAGTAAAGGGAAGTCCTAGCTTGAGAAGAAAGTTTATCAATATTGAAATATCTCAAATTAGTTCTTATTATAGACATTTATTGGGTAAATATGGTCAGATATTAAAACATAGAAATAATTTATTAAAAGATATTAGAGATAAAAAATCACCTAAAGAGATGTTAGAAGTATGGAATCAACAGTTAATAGATTTAGGTAGTAAAATAATTAAAAAAAGGCTAGAATCTCTAAATAAATTAGGGATTCTAGCTAGATTAATGCATCGAAAAATTACAGACGGTTTAGAGAGTTTAGAATTAAAATATGATACAGAATTAGAAATAGATTCAAATAGTTTAGAAGAAGAAATCAAAAGTTCTTTTAAACTAAAATTAAAAGAAAAAGAAGATAATGAGATATATCGTGGTGTTACAACTATTGGACCTCATAGGGATGATATTTCCTTAATTGTTAATAATATAGATATAAGAAAGTTTGGCTCACAAGGACAACAAAGGACTACAGCCTTAGCTTTAAAATTAGCTGAACTTGAATTTATGAAAGGTGAAACCGGTGAATATCCTATTTTATTACTGGATGATGTCTTTTCGGAATTAGATATTAATCGTAGAAGTCAACTATTAGAAACAATAAGAGATAAAATTCAAACTTTTATAACTAGTACTGACTTAGCTGATTTAGATCAACTTAAAGGTAATCATCAAATTTTTAAGATAAAAAATGGGTCAGTATTTGAGGTGTAAAGATGGCTGATTTAATTAATGAAATATTGAATAAAACTTTAAATAAATTAGGAATATCTAAAAAAATTGAAGAAAAAAAGATTTTAGATTTATGGTCTAAAATAACTGGAAATGAAATTAAAAAGCATACAGAAGCTAAGTATATTAATCAGGGAATCCTTTTTATAACTGTTGATAACCCAGTTTGGTCACACCAATTATTATTTATGAAAAAAGATCTTATTAATAAAATAAATAAAGAGTTAAATAAAAAATTAGTTAAAGATATTAGATTTCAATCAGGGAAGATAAAGTCTAAGATTATTGAGGAAATTGAGGAAGATAAAAAATCATATGTAAATATAGAACTTAATAATTCAGATATTAGAGAAGTTGAAGATACATCAAATTTGATAACTGATCCTGAGTTGAAAAAAAAGTTTTCTAAATTATTAGAAACTCAGAAGAGAATAAAAAAATGGAAAGAAATAAACAAATGGATACCTTGTCCGCAATGTTCAGTTTTAATTTCTCCTGAAGAAGAAAAATGTTCAATTTGTCAGGTTAAAGAGAATAATATTAAGTTAGATATGAGTAAATTAGAAGAAGTGTTAATAAACACTCCTTGGTTAAGTTATAATGAAATACTAAACATCTTTCCAAATCTATTAGAAGAAGATTTAGAAAGAATAAAGAATAAATTGATAAAGAATATGAAAAATAAATTAGATAGAGTTATAACAGAAGCAATGAAAAAAGAAATAGATACTAATGAAGCCAAAGTATTAATTCAGAATTATGTTATGTTAGAGACTGGAGTTCATCCAGAAAGATTAAATGACCGTTTGATAAAGAAAGTAATAGGAGATAATTATATGAAAGTATACAAATGTTTATAAGGGGGGATGGCTTTGGTTCATTTAGGGGCTGGACATATGATTCCAGCTAAAGATATAGTTTTAATAGCTGATCTAGAATCAACAACGTATTCTAAAAAGACTAGAGAGTTTTTGGAAGTAGCTGAAGAAGAGGGGTTTATTACTGATTTTTCTGAGGGAAATCCAAAGTCTTTTGTAGTTACAGATGAGACAATTTATTATTCTATGATATCATCAAGTACTTTAAGTAAACGAGTAAACTTTGCATATAATCTAAACCGTGATTACTAAGATCATGGTTTAATAAGTTTAAATGGAGGTTTTATCTGCATGAAAAAAGATATAAATTATAATGCTGAGCAGATACAAGTTTTAGAAGGACTTGAAGCTGTTCGTAAACGACCAGGAATGTATATTGGAAGTACTAGTTCTAGGGGATTACACCATCTAGTCTATGAAATTGTTGATAATAGTATAGATGAAGCTTTAGCTGGATATTGTGATAAAATTAAGGTTAAAATCAAAGATGGAGATATTATAACAGTTGAAGATAATGGACGTGGAATCCCAGTATCTTTACATCCTAAAATGAATAGACCTGCTGTAGAAGTTGTAATGACAGTATTACATGCAGGAGGAAAATTTGGAGGAGAAGGATATAAAGTATCCGGTGGCTTACATGGAGTAGGTGTTTCTGTTGTAAACGCCTTAGCAGAATGGCTAGAAATTGAAGTTAAGAGAAATGGAAAGGTATATTATCAAAGATATCATCGGGGAGTACCACAAAATGAACTAAAAGTAATAGGAGAGACAGAAGAAACAGGAACTAAGATTACTTTTAAAGCTGATGATGAAATTTTTGAAGAAACAAAATATAAATATGAGACATTATCTCAACGTTTAAAGGAGTTAGCTTATTTAAATAAAGGGATTAATATCAATATCAAGGATGAACGTGGAGAAGAGGATATTGAAGATAACTTTATGTTTGAAGGTGGGATAATTTCTTTTATTGAAGAGATTAACAAACATCAAACTCCTATTCATGAAAATGTAATATTTCTAGAAGAAGAAGTAGATGATACTCATGTGGAAATAGCTCTTCAGTATAACAGTGATTATGTAGATAAAATATTTACTTTTGCAAACAATATCAATACTCATGAAGGTGGTACTCATCTTAGTGGATTTAAGTCTGCTTTAACTAGGACAGTAAATGACTATGCTAGAAAGAATAATTTACTTAAAGATAAAGATGAGAATTTATCTGGAGACGATATTAGAGAAGGAATAGTAGCTATAATCAATGTTAAATTAGTTGAGCCACAATTTGAAGGTCAAACTAAGACTAAACTAGCTAATAGAGAGATTAGAGGTATAGTTGATTCTGTTCTTTCTGCTAAATTGAGTACAGAATTAGAAGAAAATCCACAGTTAGGAAAGATAATTGTGGAAAATGCTATTACTGCAGCTAGAGCTAGAAAAGCAGCTAAAAAAGCAAGAGAATTAACTAAACGTAAGAGTGCTTTGTCTAGCACATCTTTACCAGGGAAATTAGCAGATTGTTCTTCTAGGGATCCTGAGGAATCTGAAATTTATATTGTTGAGGGGGATTCAGCAGGTGGTTCTGCAAAGCAAGGTAGAGATAGAGTCTTCCAAGCAATTTTACCATTAAAAGGTAAAATTTTAAATGTTGAAAAGGCTCGATTAAATAGGATCTTGAGTAATGAAGAAATTAGATCATTGATAACAGCTTTTGGTACAGGAATAACAGATGAATTTGATATTGAAAATGCTAGATATCATAAGATTATAATCATGACCGATGCCGATGTTGATGGGGCTCATATTAGAACTTTATTATTGACCTTATTCTACCGTTATATGAGACCATTAATAGAAAAGGGTTATGTTTACATAGCTCAACCGCCTTTATATAAGATTACTAAAGGTCGTGGTGAATATTATGTATATACTGATCGCCAGTTAGAAGATCTTTTATCAGAAATTGGTAGAAATGGAATCTCGCTACAGAGATATAAAGGTTTAGGTGAGATGAATCCAGAGCAATTATGGAAAACAACTATGGATCCTGAACATAGAACATTAAAAAAAGTAGAAATTAGCGATGCTATTATGGCTGATGAAATATTTACGACTTTAATGGGAGATAAAGTTAAGCCAAGACGGGAATTTATTCAAAGGCATGCTAAGCAAGTACAGAATTTAGATATTTAGGAGGATTGTTTATGATAGAGTTAGATAGTGAACGGATAAAACCAGTAGATATCGAAGAGGAGATGCAGGAAGCTTATATAGATTATGCAATGAGTGTAATAGTTTCTCGTGCTTTACCAGATGTAAGAGATGGATTAAAGCCAGTTCACCGTCGTATTTTATATGCTATGCATGATTTAGGGATGAAACCTACAAAATCCCATAAGAAATCTGCAAGAATCGTTGGGGAAGTTTTAGGTAAGTATCATCCTCATGGTGATACTGCTGTTTATGATACAATGGTAAGGATGGCTCAACATTTTTCTTATCGTTATCAATTGGTTGATGGTCATGGTAACTTTGGTTCTGTAGATGGAGATTCAGCTGCAGCAATGCGTTATACTGAAGCTAGAATGGCTCCGATAACTTTAGAATTATTAGAAGATATCAACAAGAATACTGTTGATTTTGTGGATAACTTTGATGGTAGTCTACAAGAGCCGGAAGTATTACCTTCTAGAATACCTAACTTATTAGTTAATGGAACTTCTGGGATTGCTGTAGGTATGAGTACTAATATCCCTCCTCATAATTTAGGTGAAGTTATCGATGGAGTCATAAAGATGATTGAAAACCCTGATATCTCTATTGTAGAGCTTATGCAAATTATCAAAGGTCCTGATTTTCCAACAGGTGGAATAATTATGGGTAGAAAAGCAATTAGATCATATTTTGAAACAGGTAGAGGTAAAGTTAAAGTTAGAGCTAGGGTAAATATAGAAGAACTAAATAATGATAAATCTCAGATAATAGTTACAGAACTTCCTTATCAAGTAAATAAGGCTAGATTAGTTGAGAAGATTGCTAAATTAGTTAGAGATGATAAGGTAGAAGGTATAACAGATTTAAGAGATGAATCAGATAGAAGAGGTATGAGGATTGTAATTGAAATTAAACGAGGTATGAACCCTAAGATTGTATTAAATCAATTATATAAACATACTAGATTACAAGTAACATTTGGAACTATAATGCTATCTCTAGTAGATGGAGAGCCTAAGGTATTAGGGATTAAAGATACTTTGGGGCATTACATTAATCATCAAAAAGATGTAGTGACAAGGAGAACCCAATATGATTTAGATAGAGCAGCAGCTCGTGCCCATATTTTAGAAGGATTTAGAATAGCTTTAGATAATATTGACAGAATAATAAAGATTATAAGGTCAGCTGATGATGCAGCAAGTGCTAAAGAATCTTTAATTAGTGAATTTGATTTTTCTGATAAACAGGCTAAAGCAATTCTTGATATGAGATTGCATCGTCTTACTAATCTTGAAAGAAATAAAATCGAAGAAGAATATACAGGATTACAAGAAAAAATTAAATATTTCCAATCAATTTTAGCAGATGAAGATAAATTATTAGAAATAATTAAAGATGAAATAATAGAGCTTAAAGATAAATATAACGATGAGCGACGTACTGAAATATCAGATGAGATAATAGATATAGAAACAGAAGACTTGATTCCAGAAGAAGATATAGTAGTAACTTTGACTAAAGATGGCTATATAAAGACTATAGCTTTAGATACTTATCGTAACCAACGGCGTGGAGGAAAAGGTATTATTGGAATCAAAACTAAAGAAGAAGATATTGTTCAAGATATATATACTACTTCAACGCATAATTATCTATTATTTTTCACTGATAAAGGACGGGTATATAGACTTAAAGGTTATCAGATTCCTTCAGGTGGAAGACAATCTCGTGGTACAGCTATTGTAAACTTAATAGATATTAAACCTGATGAAAATATTACAACAGTTATTCCAATTTCTGAATTTGAAGAGTATGAGTATTTATTTATGGCTACTAAAAATGGTATTGTTAAAAAGACAGAGTTGGAAGAATATAATACTAATTATACTGGCTTAATTGCATTAACTCTAGATGAAGATGATGAATTAATAGATGTTAAATTAACAGATGGACATCGAGATATAATTTTAGGAACTAAAAACGGTTTAGCTATTCGTTTTTCTGAAAATGATGTAAGAAGTATTGGAAGAACTGGTAGAGGTGTAAAGGGAATTGATTTGGAAGAGAATGACCAAGTAATAGGTATAGGTGTTGCTGAAGATGATAAAGAGTTATTAGTTATTACAGACAAAGGTTATGGTAAAAAGACTCCTCTTAATAAGTATAGAACCCAAAGTAGGGGAGGTAAAGGTTTAATTACTCTAAATCGAACTGAGAATAATGGTGAATTAATTGATATAAAAGTTGTAGAAGAAGATGATGAAATTATGATAATTACTGCAGAGGGAATTCTTTTAAGAACATCTATTGCAGAAATATCTTCTATGGGGCGTAATACTCAGGGAGTAAGAGTTATGAGATTAAATGATAATGATCAAGTGGTATCTATCGGATATATAATCAGTGAAACTCAAGAAGAAACTCAAGAAGAAACTCAAGAAGAAACTCAAGAAGAAACTCAAGAAGAAACTCAAGAAGAAACTCAAGAAGAAACTCAAGAAGAATAAACAAGAAGAATAAACAAGAAGAATAAACAAGAAGAATAAACAAGAAGAATAAACAAGAAGAATAAACAAGAAGAATAAACAAGAAGTGAGCATGCTCACTTCTTGTTTTCTTTTATAGGTAGTCTTCCCCACCTTTCTTCTAAAGAATTTATATTATATTTATCTATTAATTTTACTGGAGAAATTACTAATTTTATATTATGCTCGCCATTTTTTATAGTACGATCCCAATTCCAGTCCTCTCCTCTAGCGATAAAAGTAGCTACTTTTATTGCATTTTTTGCTAGTGCATATGGCATTTTATCTATAGTTGCGTTGAGTTTTTCTTTAGCTACAGCAATGGCCCCTTCTTTACTAGCATCAGCCCCAACTACAATCATCTTTTTATTAATTTTTTCTTTTTTTAATATTTCTATTGCTCCTAGAGCAAGTTGATCATTATTAGCTAAAATCCCTTCGAAATCTTTATTTAAATCTATAATTGATTTTATTGTTTTCTTAGACAGTTCTTTAGACCATTTTTCATGGAATTTATCTTTTACTATATTTATCCCCATATATTTTTTCAACTCTGACATATTTCCCTTTGTAATACTTTTCGATACATTAGTATTTTTATCACCTTTCAATATAATTATATTCCCTGTTTTATCTAGTTGATCAATTAAATATCTTGCTTGTAGTTGTCCTGCTTTGAAGTTATCTGCACTGATATAAGCATCAACCTTTACATTTTGGGTTAGTCTATCTAATGCTACTACAGGTATATTAGATTTATTAATAAAATTTACTAATTTAGCTCCTTTTTCACTAGTATCAACAGCATGGAATATAATTATATCTACATTATCTGTGATTAGTGATTTAATATCTTTTTCTTGTTGTTCTAAATTGTTATTAGCATTTTTCCATATTATTTTTATTTTTTCTTCATCTCTATTTTCAAATATTGATTTTTTCATAATTTCATATACATCTTCCTTCATAGTAGCCATACTGACTCCAACTTTAATTTCTTTTTTAGGTTTTGGAGGTTGGACAAATGGATTTATTTTTTCTAAACTAACTTCACAACCACAGATTATTAATAATAAACAGATAATCATTGTAATAGACATTTTCTTCATATAATCACCACTTTATTAGTTTTATAAATTATAATATTTAAATATTATAATTTATAATTAATTTTTATTAAATTTATTTATTTTTATATAGTTTAAGGAAAAATAAAATTATTATACTTTTATATTAATGATAAAAATAGTTAATAATATAAAAAGAAGGAGGAGATAAATGTTTTGGAAAAAATCTAAAGTTAAATTTAAAGATAAGGAAGAATATAAATCTAATAATAAATCATTAGAAAAACTTGAATTAAATGAAAATTTAGAAGAAAATAAAAATATTATAAAAGACTTGATTGGTGATAGTAATGATGTGGTTTTTAGGAATTTTAATTTAGCTAAAAGTGAAGAAAATCCCGCTTTATTAATATTCATAGATGGTTTGACTAATACTGATCTATTAAATAAACATATTATCAATCCTTTGCTAAACAATTTAGAAATAGATGATCTAGCAAAGAATATAGATGAAGAAACCGGACTAATTCAAGAATCTATTGTAACAACTCACGAAATAAAAGCAGAGAATAAAATAGAAGAATTAATTAAATCTGTATTGTCAGGTGATGCAGTCTTACTAATAGAAGGTTTTAATCAAGGATTTATTGTAGCTAGTAAGGGGTGGGATGCTAGATCTGTTTCTGAACCAACTACTGAATCAGTTATTCGGGGTCCAAGGGATGGTTTTACAGAAAATTTAAGAACAAATACTTCTCATATTAGAAGAAGATTAAGAGATCCTGGATTAAGAATTAAAGGAGTTTTAGTTGGAGAAAGAAGCAATACTAATATTGCTATTGCTTATATAGAAGGCTTAGCTAATAAGAATATAGTGAAAGAAGTAGAGAATAGAATAAAAAATATTAAAGTTGATTGTATTTTAGAGTCAGGATATATTGAACAGTTTATAGAAGATAGTCCTTTTTCTCCATTTCCACAATTGCAGCATACTGAAAGGCCAGATAAGGCTGTAGGAAATTTATTAGAAGGAAGAGTTGTTATAATCGTTGATGGGACCCCTTTTGTACTTATCGCACCTGCTATTTTTGATCAGTTTTATCATTCTCCAGAAGATTATTATCAGAGATTCATAATTACTAGCTTATTAAGAATAGTTAGGATTATAGGCAGTAGCATTTCCTTAGCTTTGCCAGCATTGTATATAGCTCTAACTGCTTTTCATTTTGAAATGTTACCAACTGTTTTTGCCCTATCTATAGCTGGCGGAAGAGCCCAAGTTCCTTTTCCATCTTATTTAGAAGCATTTTTTATGGAAGGAGTTGTTGAAATATTAAGAGAAGCAAGTGTTCATTTACCGAATGTAATAGGTTCAACAATCGGTATAGTTGGTGGTTTGATTTTAGGTACTGCTGCTGTAGATGCTGGTCTTGTTAGTCCTGCTATGGTAATTGTAGTTGCATTGACTACGATTGGTTCTTTTACTTCTCCAACTTATTCTGCATCTAATGCAATCAGAATTTTAAGGTTTATATTGATGTTTTTATCTGCAACTTTTGGACTTTATGGATTTGTAGCTGGAATTATAGCCATTACAATACATATGGCTTCTTTAAAATCCTTTGGAATTCCTTATTTAACACCGTACGCTCCATCTAGACTTGAAGATTTAAAAGATAGCGTAATCAGATTTCCATTATGGAAGATGAACTTTAGACCTAAATTAATGAGAACTAATAATCCTAAGCGAGAGGATGATAGTAAAGAGGGTGGTAATGATTAGTAAGGTAGGTAAAGTAACGGAAAGACAATTTAGTGCTATTATTATTAATACAGTATTGGGAGTTGGAATATTAACTCTACCAAGAGCAGCAGTTAGTTTTGCAGATCAAGGAGGGATAATATCAGTAATTTTAGCAGTATTAATATTTTTAATTAATTTGTTAATTATTATTAAATTAGGATTAAGATTTCCTGATAAGACTATTTTCGAATATTTGCAGATTATTTTAGGGAATATAATAGGAAGAGTAATAGGTTTATGTATTATTATTTATTGGCTATTTTCTAGTGCTTTTGTGGTTAGAATATTTAGCGAATTAATAGTGACTGCTATTTTACCTAAAACCCCGTTAGAGGTTATCATGATAATAATGTTGTTGTTAGTTACTTATTTATCCTATAAAGATATTCAAGTACTAGGTAGGATAAATGAGTTATATGTTTTTATAGTATTTATTCCAGTGTTAATTTTAGTAATCTTGTCATTTAAAAGAGGTAATGTTGTTCATTTATTTCCATTATTTCAGGGGCACAGTATAGTTAATATTTTAAAAAGTACAGTAAAATCTTATTCTTCCTTTTTAGGATTTGAAATAGCTGCTATTCTTGTTCCTTTTATAACAACAAAGAAACTAGCTATAGAATATGGTATTAAAGGATGGATATTACCTAGTTTTTTATCTCTAATAATAGTAATAGCTTCTATATCTGTATTTGGTGCTTTTGAATTAAAAAACTTAATATGGCCTACTTTTGAATTAGTCAAGACTACTAAATTTTTTGCTTTAATTTTTGAAAGATTAGAGGTAGCTTTTATTATCACTTGGGTAATTGCTATTTTTACTACTGTATCTAATTTAATGTTTGGATCAGTTTTAGGAATTTCTCAAATATTGAATCTTCAGACACATAGAACCTTTGTATTACCCCTATTACCTATGTTATATCTAATTGCTCTTATACCACGTAATGCTTATGATGTATTCAATTTGATGGATATAATTTCGATTATAGGATTAATAATTACAACTATTTTACCATCATTATTATTGATTTTAGCTAGTTTTACTGGTAAGGGAGGTAAAAATATTCATGAGGAAAATAGTTAAGTTATTAATAATTATTATGCTAATGAATTTGTTAACAGGATGTTGGGATAGAAGAGATATAGAAGAGACTGTTCCTGTACTAGGAATAGGGATAGATTTTATAAAAGAAGAAGAACGAGAGTTAACAAAAAGCAGTAGAGTCAAAGTTACAGTTCAAATTCCAATACCAGCAAATATGGAGCAAGGTGAAGATGTAGTTTGGGTTATGAGTAGTGTAGGAGAGAGTATTGCTGGAGCAATAGATAATTTACAAAATAAGTTAAATCAAGAGCTATTTTTTGGTCATTTACAAGTAATTATTTTTAGTCAGGACGTAGCTAAAGAAGGAATTAATAAGTTTTTGAATTATTTTCGTAATTTACCTCAGATTAGAAGGTTAAGTTGGCTTTTAATATCTGAAAATAATGCAGAGGATATAATTAAATCAGAGCCTAAATTAGAAAGTATACAAGCATTATATTTAAGTCATATGCTTAATAATGGTGCTAAAACAGGGAGAATTCCTGATTTACGATTAGGAGATTTCTTTATTAGGTTATCTAACCCCGGTCAAGAATCTACAGTAGTTATGATTAAGGCTAATAAAGAAATAATAGACTATATTGGTTTAGCAGTATTTGATGGAGATGAATTTGTAGGGTCACTAGATCAGCCAGAAACTCTATATTATCAAAGGTTGATGGGGACTAGTGGTAGTGGTAGTAATTTGGTATTATCATCTGACCCTACTACAGAAATTGATCCTTTAACAATTCAAATTCAAGAGGTTTCTAGTAAAATAAGACCTATAGTTAAAAACAAAGAATTAAAGATGAATATCAATATAAAAGTAGAAGCTAAAGTAATTGAACAGCTTAATCAATCTAACTTAGGTAGAGAAAAGATAGTTCATCAAATAGAAAAGAGAATAGAAAATAAGATTAAGTCTGAGGTAGATAAGGTTATTAGAAAGACTCAAAAAAAATTTCAATCTGATGTCTGGGGATTTGGAGAATATGTTAGAGCATATTATCCAAGCTACTGGCAAAAGATTAATTGGAAACAGAAATACTCTAAGATAAAATTTAACCTTGAAGTTAAAGCTTATATTAGACAGGTAGGTATGATTAAATTCGAAGGAAAATAGAAAATTGATTAAATAGAAATATTATTATAGCTAAAAAAATATAAAAAAAGCCAGAATATTTTGATATCATAATATTTATTTTATTATTATTGCTTTGGTGTAGAGTAGATATTAGAGCTAGAATACCATCAAGTAATAATAAGAGTATAAAATATGGTGAATATATGAAGTTAAAGATATTGAATAATAATCTCATAATAATTATATTCTCCTTTCTTTTTTCTTATTTTTTCTTTTTATTTAATTAATTATGTACTTTGATAAATAAAAAATCAGAATAATTATTATTCTTTTATAATAGTTATAAATTAGTTTTAAATATATATTGTAAATAAGAAGGAGCATTGTATAATTAAATGCACAGGTAGATCAAAAAATAAAAAGTGACACATAGAAATACCTCATATATAATGTTAAATAACCACAAATAACATAAAGTGAGGTATTAAAATATGTGTCAAAATAATTATAACAGAAAAAGTAAAAAAGGAAAACACCTAACTTTGGAAGATAGGAAAATAATAGAGCATTTATATAATATTCAAGGTAAGAAAGATAAGGAGATCGCAAAAGAGTTAGGAAAACATAGAACAACAATAAGTAGAGAGCTTAAGAAAGGTGAATTAAAATTATTAAATTCTGATTATACGACAAGAATAGAATATGATGCTGAAATAGCGCAAAAAGTCTATGATAAAAATGCTACAGCTAAAGGAACTAAGATAAAAATAGCTAAGGAACATGAGTTAGCAAGATTTATAGAAAGAAAAATAAAACAAGATAAATGGTCTCCAGAAGTAATTGCTAATCAAATACAGGAAGATGAAAGATTTGAAATTAAGCTACATTGGAAAACAATATACAATTATATAGACAAAGGTATCTTGATGGTAAATAGAGATGAGTTAGTCTATGGTAATTATAAAAA
>NZ_KB900620.1:0-54701 GCF_000379025.1 Orenia marismortui DSM 5156 | reverse complement strand
CAAAGCATCCTTATACAGCAGGATTAATCAAATCAATTCCAAGATTAGATGGTAAATCTCATAGATTAACACCAATTGAAGGAAATGTACCAGATCCATTCAGTTTCCCAGAAGGGTGTAAGTTTGCAACAAGATGTCCATTTGCAACAGAAGAGTGTTGGTCTAAAGAACCACAATTAGAAGATATAAAAGATGATAATCATACAGTAAGATGCCATAGATGGGATGAAATAGACTTAAAAGCAGAGTAGGAGGTGAAGATTATGTCAGATACGATTTTAAAGGTAAGAAATCTAAAGAAACACTTTCCAATTAAAGGTGGAATCTTTGGAAAGGTAGTAAACTCAGTTAAAGCGGTAGATGGATTAAACTTTGAAGTAAAGCGTGGCGAAACCTTAGGTTTAGTAGGAGAAAGTGGTTGTGGTAAATCTACAACAGGTCGTCTGTTACTAAGACTTTTAGAAGCTACAGAAGGTGAGGTTATCTTCGAAGGTAAGAATATCTATGATTTAAATAAAAAAGAGATGAGAAGTTTGCGTCGTGAGATGCAAATGATCTTCCAAGATCCTTATGCTTCATTGAATCCAAGAATGACAATTGGAGAAATAATTGCAGAGCCAATGAAAATCCATAAGATAGCTACAGGAAAAGAAGCAAAAAGAAAGGTAAAAGACCTATTAGAAAGAGTAGGTTTACAACCAAACTATGCAAGTAGGTATCCTCATGAATTTAGTGGTGGTCAAAGACAAAGAATAGGAATTGCTAGAGCTTTGGCAGTAGATCCAAAGATAATAGTCTGTGATGAACCGGTATCAGCACTTGATGTATCTGTACAAGCACAGGTAGTTAACTTAATGCAAGATTTGCAAAAAGAGCTAGGATTGACCTATATCTTCATTGCTCATGACTTAAGTGTTGTACGCCATATCAGTGATAGAGTAGCAGTAATGTATTTGGGAAGAATGGTAGAACTATCAAGTAAAGATGAACTATATAACAATCCAAAGCATCCTTATACAAAGGCATTACTATCAGCGATTCCAATTCCAGATCCAGAACAGAAAAGAGAGAAGATAATCTTAGAAGGTGATGTTCCAAGTCCGATTAATCCACCAAGTGGATGTCCCTTCCATACAAGATGTCCTTTTGCAACAGATAAATGTAAGACAGAAGTGCCACAGTTTGAAGAGAAAGATGATGGTCATTTTGCAGCTTGTCACTATGCTGATGAAATTTAATCATAAAAAGAAAGAACAATCTTGAGATTGTTCTTTCTTTTTATCTGATAAAAGGTGTTGACAAATAAGATTTTTTTGAGTATAATTATCAATAGAGAAGAATAATTATAAATTAGAAGTTAGTATTATTAGTAGAGTAGATATAAGTTATAAGTGATTAGATTTGAAGAATAATATGAGTAGTTTAGAAGTTGAGTAGAATAAATAAATATAATGCAATAACTAATTAAAAGAGTCTCTTTTAATTAGTTAAATTAGTTATATATACATATAATTGTTATTATATTTTGGATGTACTGGACTCTAAACTATTAAATTAGTTTGGAGTATTTTTATTTTTTGAGTATAATGACTTATGTTTGTCTTGTTATAAGGTTATTGAATTTCTTTATAGTAATTTTATTATAAAGAATAAAATAAAATAAAAAAAGAGAAATGAGGAGGAAGAAGTATAATGAAAAAAAGTATTATAGTTTTTTTGTTAATTAGTTTATTAGCTTTTCTAGCAATAGGATGTGCTAATACTAATGAAGCTAAAAAAGAAGTAGTAGAGAAAGAAGCTCAAAAAGAGGTTTCAGAGGAAAATAAGTATGGTGGAACTTTAATTTATGGACGTGGTGGTGACTCAGTTGGATTAGATCCAGCAAATGTTACTGATGGAGAATCACTAAAAGTAACAATGCAACTTTTCGATACTTTAGTTGATTATGAAGAGGGCAGCACAAAAGTAATCCCATCTTTAGCAAAAAGTTGGGAAGCTTCTGAAGATGGATTAGTATGGACTTTCCACTTAGAAGAAGGAGTTAAATTTCACGATGGAACAGACTTTAATGCTGAAGCTGTTGTATTCAACTTTGAAAGGTGGATGAACAAAAATCATCCATATCACCAAGGAGAATTTGAATATTGGGGATATATGTTTGGAGGATTCCCAGGTCTTCTTAATAAAGTAGAAGCTGTAGATGAATATACCGTAAAAATTACATTAAATAAAAAATCTGCTCCATTTATTTCAAACTTAGCAATGGCACCTTTTGCTATTTCAAGTCCAACAGCAGTTAAAAAATATGGAGAAGATTATTTCAAGCATCCAGTAGGAACAGGTGCTTTCAAGTTTAAAGAATGGAAGCGTGGAGATAGAATTGAATTAGTTAGAAATGAAGAATATTGGAAAGGTAAAGCTTATCTTGAAGGGATTGTTTTCAGATCTATTCCAGATAATACTGCTCGATTTATGGAATTACAATCTGGTACAATTGATATGATGGATGGAGTTAATCCAAATAGTGTACCACAAGTTAAATCAGATAATAAGCTTAAATTGACTTTAAGACCTAGTATGAATGTTGGTTACTTAGCTATGAACTTTGATAAGAAGCCTTTTGATAATAAACTAGTTAGAAAGGCAATTAATCATGCTATTAATAAAGAAGAGATTATTCAAGCATTATATGCAGGATTAGCAGAACCAGCTAAGAATCCATTACCACCTTCTTTATGGGGATATAATGAAGATGTAGATAAATATGAGTATAATCCAGAAAAAGCAAAGGAATTACTAGCTGAAGCTGGTTATCCAGATGGATTTAAAACAACACTATGGGCAATGCCTGTACCAAGACCATATATGCCGCAACCTAAGTTAATTGCTCAAGCTATTCAAGCAGACTTGAAGAAGATAGGGGTTCAAGCTGAAATTAAAAGTTATGACTGGGGTACTTACTTAGATAAGGTTGGAAATGGTGAACATGATATGTGCTTAATGGGATGGACTGGAGATAATGGTGATCCTGATAACTTCTTATATGTATTATTAGATAAGGATAATGCAGTTAAAGGAAGTGCAGGAAACTATGCTTTCTATAGAAGTGATGAGCTACATGATCTATTAATCAAAGCTCAAACTACAATGAATAGAGCTGAAAGAACTAAGCTATATAAAGAAGCTCAAGAGGTTGTTCATGAGGATGCTCCTTGGGTACCAATGGCACACTCTACTCCACCGATTGCTCTTAAAAATAAAATAGAAAACTATGTACCAAGCCCATTAGGAATTGAACATTTAAATGGAGTTTGGAAGAAGTAATTATAACAATAGATAACTATTGTTCAGCCTTAAGTGAAGACTTAAGGCTGAATAATTTATTTTTAGCTTATAATTGGTAATTAGTGATTAATAACTAATTTTTTTAATTATTAATCACAAATTACTAGTTATTAAATTATAGAAGGGAGTGTAGTTAATAAATGTTTAATTATATAATCCGCCGATTATTATTATTAGTTCCTATTATAATTGGTGTATCTATAGCGGTATTTTTAATGATTCATTTGATTCCTGGAGATCCTGCTCAAATTATGCTTGGTGAGAGGGCAAATCCTACAGATGTAGCTAGATTAAGAGAGGAAATGGGGCTGAATGATCCTTTATATGTTCAATACTTTACTTTTGTAAAACAGTTAGTAAAGGGAGATTTAGGTCGTTCAATATTTAGTAATGAAAAGGTGTCTGTAGAGTTGTTAGAAAGGTATCCTGCTACTATTGAATTGACTATATTTAGTATGCTGTTTGCTGTTTTAATTGGTGTACCAGCAGGTATTATATCGGCTACTAAAAAATATTCATTCTTTGATTATTTAAGCATGTCCGGAGCTTTAGTAGGGGTATCAATGCCAATATTTTGGTTAGGACTAATGGTAATTTGGTTGTTCGCTTTTAAATTAGGTTGGTTCCCTCCTTCAGCAAGATTGAGTGTGGGAGTAGAATTGAATAATATAACTAATTTTTATGTCTTAGATAGTATATTAACAGCTAATTGGGTGGCTTTAAAAGATTCATTATGGCATTTGGTTTTACCTGCAATATCATTGGGTACAATTCCTATGGCTATTATTGCGAGAATGACACGTTCTAGTATGTTGGAAGTTTTAAGTAAAGATTATATTAAAACTGCTTATGCTAAAGGATTAAGTCAAAAAGTCGTTATTTATAAACATGCTTTAAGAAATGCATTAATTCCAATTATAACAGTTATTGGACTTCAATTTGGAGTATTATTAGGTGGAGCGGTTATGACTGAAACAATTTTCTCTTGGCCTGGAGTAGGTAAATATTCCTTTGATGCTATTATGGCAAGAGATTTTCCAGTAGTTCAAGGTTCAATATTAGTTTTAGCAATTACCTTTGTTTTTGTTAACTTAGCAGTAGATTTATTATATGGAGTTATTGATCCTAAGATACATTACAATTAAATAGCTGATAGTCAGTTGATATTAACTGTTAGCTAGAATACAAGGAGGGATAGAATGGAAAGTACTCAAGCACAATTAGAGAATAAAACAATTGAAATAGAGGAAAAAAGCAGTGGATTGTGGGTAGAGGCTTGGAAACGGTTAATTAAAAATAAGACTGCTATGTTTGGTTTAGGGATTATCTCTCTTTTAATATTAGCAGCTATTTTATCGCCTTTTTTGGCACCTTATAATCCAATAGAAACAAATATTTTACAAAGATTAAAAGCACCTTCTGGAGGACATTTATTTGGAACTGATAATTTAGGTCGTGATATTTTAAGTAGAATTATCTATGGTTCTAGAATCTCTTTACAAGTAGGTATTATATCAGTTAGTTTGGCTTTGGTATTAGGTGTTGGTTCTGGAGTTATTGCTGGTTATTATGGTGGTAAGATTGATACTTTAATTATGAGGTTAATGGATATTATGTTGGCCTTTCCTAGTATTTTATTAGCTATTGGAATTATGGCTATTTTAGGTCCACAGCTAAGTAATGCTATGATTGCTATTGGTATTGTTAATTTACCACGTTTTGCTAGAATTATCAGATCTTCTGTTTTAAGTGTGAAAGAAGAAGAATATATAGAAGCAGCTAAATCTTTAGGAGCCAATGATTTTACAATTATCATGAAACATGTGTTGCCTAACTGTTTAGCACCTTTAATTGTTCAATCAACATTAAGTATTGCTACTGCGATTTTAGAAGCAGCAGGATTGAGTTTTTTAGGTTTGGGAGCTCAACCTCCAACTCCTGAATGGGGAGCTATGTTAAGTGCAGGTAGAGCATCGTTACAGATAGCACCCTGGGTAGTAGCTTTTCCTGGGATTGCAATTATGATTACGGTATTAGGATTTAACTTATTTGGTGATGGATTAAGAGATGCCTTAGATCCTAAGATGAAGGATTAATAAATTAGTCACTAACTATTGGCTAATAGCGTAAAGATTAAAAGAATTAAGCTAGTAGTCAAGCATTAATAGCTAGCAGCTAATAAGTACTAACGGAGGTGAGAAGATGAGTGAAAAAATATTAGAGGTAAAAGATTTAAAGACACATTTCTTTTTAGATAAAGGAGTAGTAAAGGCTGTAGATGGTGTTAGCTTTAGTATTAATAAAGGTGAAACCTTAGGGATTGTAGGTGAATCTGGTTCAGGTAAGAGTGTAACTTCAGCATCAATTATGCAATTAATCCCGACCCCACCAGGAAAGATAGTAGGTGGAGAGATAAATTTTAAAGGTGAAAACTTATTAGAAAAACCGATGCGTGAGATCAGAAAGATTAGGGGTAATGAGATTTCAATGATCTTCCAAGAACCAATGACCTCATTAAACCCAGTATATACAGTTGGAGATCAGATTGCAGAAACAATTCAATTACACCAAGATTTAGATAAAAAAGCTGCTTTAGAAAAAGCAGTAGAGATGTTAGAGAAGGTAGGAATACCTTCGCCGGAAAAGAGAGTTCATGATCATCCTCATCAAATGAGTGGTGGTATGAGACAGCGTGTAATGATTGCTATGGCTTTGGCATGTAGTCCAGACTTATTAATTGCCGATGAGCCAACAACAGCTTTAGATGTAACAATTCAGGCTCAAATTCTTGAATTAATGAAAGAGTTAAGAGATGAATATAACACAGCAATTATGTTAATTACCCATGATTTAGGTGTGATTGCAGAAGTAGCTGACAAAGTAGCAGTTATGTATGGTGGTAGAGTTGTAGAATATACAGATGTTAAGACCTTATTTAAGAATCCAAAGCATCCTTATACAGCAGGATTAATCAAATCAATTCCAAGATTAGATGGTAAATCTCATAGATTAACACCAATTGAAGGAAATGTACCAGATCCATTCAGTTTCCCAGAAGGGTGTAAGTTTGCAACAAGATGTCCATTTGCAACAGAAGAGTGTTGGTCTAAAGAACCACAATTAGAAGATATAAAAGATGATAATCATACAGTAAGATGCCATAGATGGGATGAAATAGACTTAAAAGCAGAGTAGGAGGTGAAGATTATGTCAGATACAATTTTAAAGGTAAGAAATCTAAAGAAACACTTTCCAATTAAAGGTGGAATCTTTGGAAAGGTAGTAAACTCAGTTAAAGCGGTAGATGGATTAAACTTTGAAGTAAAGCGTGGCGAAACCTTAGGTTTAGTAGGAGAAAGTGGTTGTGGTAAATCTACAACAGGTCGTCTGTTACTAAGACTTTTAGAAGCTACAGAAGGTGAGGTTATCTTCGAAGGTAAGAATATCTATGATTTAAATAAAAAAGAGATGAGAAGTTTGCGTCGTGAGATGCAAATGATCTTCCAAGATCCTTATGCTTCATTGAATCCAAGAATGACAATTGGAGAAATAATTGCAGAGCCAATGAAAATCCATAAGATAGCTACAGGAAAAGAAGCAAAAAGAAAGGTAAAAGACCTATTAGAAAGAGTAGGTTTACAACCAAACTATGCAAGTAGGTATCCTCATGAATTTAGTGGTGGTCAAAGACAAAGAATAGGAATTGCTAGAGCTTTGGCAGTAGATCCAAAGATAATAGTCTGTGATGAACCGGTATCAGCACTTGATGTATCTGTACAAGCACAGGTAGTTAACTTAATGCAGGATTTGCAAAAAGAGCTAGGATTGACCTATATCTTCATTGCTCATGACTTAAGTGTTGTACGCCATATCAGTGATAGAGTAGCAGTAATGTATTTGGGAAGAATGGTAGAATTATCAAGTAAAGATGAACTATATAACAATCCAAAGCATCCTTATACAAAGGCATTACTATCAGCGATTCCAATTCCAGATCCAGAACAGAAAAGAGAGAAGATAATCTTAGAAGGTGATGTTCCAAGTCCGATTAATCCACCAAGTGGATGTCCCTTCCATACAAGATGTCCTTTTGCAACAGATAAATGTAAGACAGAAGTGCCACAGTTTGAAGAGAAAGATGATGGTCATTTTGCAGCTTGTCACTATGCTGATGAAATTTAACTTAAAATTCTTTTCTACTAAAATTATATCATAGAACAAATAAATGTTAGTAAATATTTATATAATATTGATATTGAATTATAATCATCAAAATTAAGCCTATTAAGTGTTGACAAGGTATAGCAACTGTATTATAATTATAAAAAATATCGTATATTTATACAAATGGTTCTGTTTGGAAGTTTATTTTATAGTAGTTAAGTAATTTTTTAATTGAAGATAATTTTATCTTATTTAAGTAATAAAGTAACTTATGTTTGTATATTAATTAATGCTATTAAAATAAATTTTAGGCTCAGTAGGGATATGATTAATCAGAGGAGGTCAATCGAATGAGTAGTTTAGTAGAAGAGTATGGATTATATGACTTGACCAAGAAGGAAAGGGTGATTTATTTAGCTAAAAAGGATCCTTTTTTAAAGGTAGAAAGGATTTCTCAATTAGCTGAAACTACCTCTCATTATGTGAGAACTGTTTTATCAGAGGCTAATCTATCACTAACCAAGTTAAGAAAGCAATATGTTAAAAAGTTGGAAGATAAGAAGGATAAGAACAAGTTGTTGTTAGATTTATTAAATGTAAATCAATTAGGAAATTTAGACTTATTGGTACATAATAATACTGTTCTAAATAAGAGAAATAAGTATAATGATATTATAGGTGAGAAATCTAATTTTTTAGAAAGAACAATATTATTTCAAGACCAGAATGTACCTATTATGGTTAATACAACTATTGTTTCTGAAAATGTAGGATTAAATGATTTTGAAGAGTTAGAGAATAGAGCGGATACTTATTTTTCTGAAAATAGAATTCGAGCTGAGGTAAGCGATTCAAACTTAGCAGAACTATTGAATGTTAGTTCTGGTTCACCTGTATTGACATTGGAGAAAGAGATTTTTGTCTCTGAAGAATTAATCGGCTTAGATTTAGTTTATTTTATTCCAGGGGAGATAGAGCTTTTATTAAAGGTTAATAATGACCAAATAACAGTTATTAACTGTGAGAGTAATCTGTAGATAATAAGTAAATTAAAAAGCAGCAATTATTTTAAAATAATTGCTGCTTTTTTATATCTGAATTATAGTCTGTTTTGCTTTGTAATCATTATTTCTTTAAGTTATAGGCAATATTTTTTGACAATTGTATAATATTATAATAAAATTAATATCTGAGTTGTTTTCTAAATTTTAATAAATGACTTATGTTTGTCACTGATTAAATTTTAAGAAATTATCATAATAAAGCAAATAAATACTAAAAATAAATACATAATAAATAACAAGGAGCATTCCTGTAATAAATAAATATCTAGATAGACAAAAAGAGCACCTCCTGATATAATACGGGGTATCTAAAAGATCCCTAAATAAAAAGGAGGTACTCATAAAATGAATTATAATCGAAATCGTAAAATAATGCAAGTAAAAACTTCAACTTTAGTGATTGGGGTTGATATTGCAAAGAAAAAGCATGTTGCAAGAGCTCAAGATTATCGTGGTATTGAATACGGAAAAGCGTTAGCTTTTCAAAATTCAAAAGAAGGATTTGATAACTTTTCAAAGTGGATGTTTAAATTAAAAGATCAATATGAGAAAGAAGATATAATAGTTGGAATGGAGCCAACAGGTCATTATTGGTTGAATTTAGCTCAACTTTTAAGATGCAAGGAAATAAAGTTGGTATTAGTCAATCCAAGTCATACAAAGAGAAGTAAAGAGTTAGATGATAATTCTCCGACAAAGAATGATAAGAAAGATGCTAAAGTAATAGCTCAATTAGTTAAAGATGGGCGCTATTCAGAGCCTAATATACCAGTTGGTGTTTATGCTGATGTTCGTGTAGCAATGACCCATATGGAAAGATTAAATAAAGATTTACAACGGGTAGTAGGAAAGATACATCAGTTTATTGATAAGTATTTTCCTGAATATTTAACAGTATTTAAAGGTTGGGATGGAAAGGCGTCTTTAGTTACACTAAAGACATTTCCTCTGCCGTCTGAAGTAGTAAAAATGACACCAGAAGAAATAGTTTCAATTTGGAAGAAAAAAGTTAAAAGAGCAGTTGGAATAAAACGAGCTAAAAAGCTTATAAGAGCTGCTGAAAATTCAGTAGGTTTAACTGAAGGAGCTGAAATAGCAAAGTTTGAATTAAATTATTTCTTAGATCAATATGAAAATATAACAAATCAAAGCGAAGAATTAACCAATAAAATAGAAGAGTTATTAAAGAAAGTACCAGGTTCAGAATCAATGTTAAGTATCAAAGGGGTAGGAATAAAGACAGTAGCAGGATTTATTTCAGAAGTTGGAGATATAAATAACTATGAACATCCACGACAAATACAAAAGCTAGCAGGGTTGAATTTAATGGAAAATAGTTCAGGCAAACATAAGGGAAGAACTTGTATTACTAAAAGGGGAAGAGCTAAATTGAGAGCTTTACTATATAGAGTGATGCTGCCTCTGGTAGCAAAGAACGAAGAGTTTAAAGCACTTCATGAATACTACACAACTCGCTCTGAAAACCCTTTGAAGAAAAAGCAATCCCTAGTAGCTTTATCATGCAAATTAATTAGAGTATTATTTGCCTTATGGAAAAAGCAAGTGAAATATGATAGTGAAAAATTATTTAGAGATATTAAGCGTTCAAATTTACAGGAAGCTGCTTAAAGATATTTAAAGTAAATTATTGGAATGTAAATTTTATAATATAAATCAATTATTTATGTTTGTTTTTCTTAGAGTAAGTACTTTGAAAAAGGAAGACTGGAAGAGCTGGAATTAATTTTTTCAATACGGGCATAGACCCTGACAAGGAGCATATCCAGCCTCCACCCATGGATAGGTAGAACGAAGGAATGTAGGGACATAGATCCTGGGAGATATGGGAGGTTAAACTACCATGGAGATGTGGAGTTCCAATAAGCGACCATATTTTTTAAAATAATTGTTAAGTTTTTGGGGTTAGTTTATCCTTTCAATTCCAAATATTAATTGGTTTTAATAATTAAATCCATATTCCTTTTTTATAAGAAAACGAAATTCTAAGAATGAATGAGCATGAGTGAGATAAATTTAATTTATAGAGGGAGGTAATTTTAGTAATGTTTAAGAAATTAATTAGTATTATTGCAATTACACTTATATTGGCTTTTACTGTTGTAGGTTGTGGAGGAAATCAAGAAAGCAAGCAAGAAGAGCCTAAAAAAGAAAAAAATGAGGTTACTAAAGTAAGTGAAGAAGATAAATATGGTGGAGTATTTGAAGGAAGGATATCAGCTGATCCTCCAACATTAGATCCAGCTCATGGAACTGATAGTACATCTGCTAAAGTTATTAGAAATGTTTTTGATGGTCTAGTTGAATTCAATAAAGATTTAGAAATTGTACCAGCTATAGCTAAGAGTTGGAAGGTTAGTGATGATGGATTAACTTGGACCTTTGATTTAAGGGAGAATGTAAAGTTTCATAATGGGAATAAAGTAACAGCTGATGATGTTATTTATTCTTTTACAAGACTTTTAGATCCTAAGACAAAATCACCACGTGCATGGTTATTTGAAGGGGTTGAAGGTGCGAAATCTTTTCAAGAGGGCAAAGCAGAGAAAGTTACTGGATTAAGGGCAACTGATGATTATACTGTAGAAATTAAATTAACTGAGCCCTTTACTCCATTTTTATCTGTTTTAGCTATGGAAAATGCAGCAATTGTTTCTAAAGATGCAATTGCAGAATATGGTGAACAGTTCTCTCAAAATCCAGTAGGTACTGGTCCTTTTAAGTTTGTCGAGTGGAAACATGATAGCAAGATTGTATTAGAGAAGAATGAAGATTATTATCTAGATGGTCGTCCCTATTTAGACAAACTTCTTTTCAGAATTATTTCGGAGGGTACTTCTGCTTTTGCAGAGTATGAACAGGGAAATATTTATCAAATAGATTCTGATATTCCAGATGGGCAAATGTCAAGAGTACTAAATCCTGATGGAGAATTTGCTGATGAATTTAGGAAAGTAACTAGATTAGGAACTTATTACTTTGGATTTAACGTTCAACAAGAGCCATTTAATAATAAGAAGGTTAGAAAAGCAATTAACTATGCAGTTAATAAGAAGGTTATTGCTAATGTTCTTAAAAATGGTCTTGTAAAACCTGCACATGGTATTTTGCCACCAGGTATGCCAGGTTATAATCCAGATTTAGAAGGTTATGAATATGACCTTGAAAAGGCTAAACAGTTATTAGCTGAAGCTGGATATCCAGACGGATTGCCTGGAACTTATGAACTATCATATAATACTGCTAAAGCCCATCAGAGAATTTCAGAAGCTGTTCAAGCTAGCTTGAAGAAAATCGGCATTAATGTTGAGCTAATGAGTATGGATTGGGGTACTTATATCCAAAAAGTAGACAATGGAGATACAGAAATTTTTAGGATGGCATGGATTGCTGACTATCCAGATGCTGATAACTTCTTACATGTATTATTCCATTCTGATAACTTTGGATCAGGAGGAAACTATTCTTTCTACAAAAATGAAGAAGTTGATAAGATGTTAGATAAAGCTCGTGCTATGAAACCAGGTCAAAAAAGAATTGAGTTATACCAAGAAATAGAAAAGAAAATAATGGATGATTCGCCATGGGTTCCAGTATATTATTACACAACTCCAGTATTGGTTAAACCATTTGTTCATAATTATGTAATGACTGGTCAAGATGAATTATCCTTTACAGATGTTTGGTTAGAACCAAAATATCAATAAAGAAAAAAGTTCCAAAGTACTTAAGTGCTTTGGAACTTTTTTATAAATTTACAAAAATATAAAAACTTGATAAATTAGTTTGACTTTGTTATAATTATAAACGAGAAGAGAAGGAGCACAAAGCTAAATAAATAAGAAAACTCTAAAATTAGTAGTTTAGTAGCTAGTATAATATCAAAATATAATAATTGATTTTTAAGTATATTATTATATAATAATAATCATTTAGCGTAATTCTAAACTATTGGTTTAGAATTATTTTATTTTTTGGGAATATAAAGTACTTATATAAGTAATCTACAAAAGTGTTAATATTTTTATTTATTTGATAATATATATAGCTATATATATTATATAAATATTATTTAGTAGTTAAGAAATTATTTAATTTAAATTTGAGGAGGAAGAAGAGAGATGAAGAAAAGAAATTTATTTATTTTAATGCTATCATTTCTGATGGTGTTTGTTGTTGCTTGTGGTAATAATAAGACAGCTGATAATAATGCAAAATCAAAAGACAAAGTAGAGAATGTAAGCCAGATCAGTGAAAAAGATAAATATGGTGGTACTTTTAAAGGGCGTGTAAAGTCTGATCCCCCAACATTAGATCCAGCTCATTCAACTGATACTACATCTAGTCGAATTATTAGAAATATTTTTGATGGATTAGTTGCTTTTGATAAAGATCTAAACGTAGTTCCAGCTATTGCTAAAAGTTGGGAAGTAAGTGACGATTCATTAACATGGACTTTTAAGTTGAATAAAGGAGTTAAATTCCATAATGGGAGAGAAGTAAAGGCTGATGATTTTGTTTATACCTTTACAAGGATTTTAGATCCAAAGACTAAATCACCACGTGTATGGTTATTTGATGGAATTAAAGGTGCTAAAGAGTTTAGTGATGGAAAAGCTGATAAAGTAAGTGGTTTGAGAGCTCTTGATGATTATACGCTTGAAATTACATTAGCTAAACCTTTTACTCCATTTTTATCAGTATTAGCGATGGAGAATGCTTATGTAGTTCCTAAAGAAGAGGTAGAAAAATATGGTGAAGAATTTGCTCAACATCCAGTTGGAGCAGGACCATTTAAATTTGTAGAATGGAAGCATGATAGTAAGGTTATATTAGAGAAGAATGAAGATTATTATGTAAATGGTCGTCCTTACTTAGATAAGGTTGTTTATAGAGTTATTCCAGAAGGATCTTCAGCTTTTGCTGAATATGAACAAGGTAGTATTTATCAAGAAGTTGATGATGACTTGCCAGCTGGACAAATTAAAAGAATAATGGATCCGACTGGTGATTTTGCTGAAGATTTCAGTAATATTGCTAGATTAGGAACATTCTATATTGGTTTAAATACTCAAAAAGAACCATTTAATAATAAGAAGGTAAGACAGGCAATTAACTATGCAGTAAATAAAAAAGTTCTTACACAAGTAGTATTGAATGGTGTAGTAAAACCTGCTAAAGGTATATTACCTCCTACAATGCCAGGATATAATCCGGACTTAGAAGGATATGAATTTAATATAGAAAAAGCTAAGAAATTGTTAGCAGAGGCAGGATATCCAGACGGATTGCCAGGAACTTATGAGTTAGCTTATAATACAAGTAAGAAGAACCAAAGTATTGTTGAAGCTATCCAATCTAATTTGAAGCAAATTGGTATCAATATAACATTGATGAATATGGATTGGGGTACTTATATTAAGAAAGTGGACAATGGAGAAACACAAATGTTTAGATTAGCATGGATTGCAGATTATCCTGATCCAGATAACTTCCTATATGTATTGTTCCATTCTGACAATGCAGGTCCAGGAGGAAATGGTGCATTTTATATGAATAGTGAAGTTGATCAAATGTTAGATAAAGCTCGTGCTATGAAACCAGGGAAAGAAAGATTAGCATTATATCAAAAAATTGAAAAACAAATTGTTGATGATGCACCTTGGATTCCAGTTTATTACTATACTGCACCTATTTTAGTTAAACCATTTGTTCATAATTATGTATTTACAGCTCAATCTGCATTACCTTTAACAAATGTATGGTTAGAGCCACAATATCAATAATATATATTAAAAAGTAGTCAGATTTAATCTGGCTGCTTTTTTCTTTTTGCTCTAAAATCAATGTATAAAATGGCATAAGTTAGGGATAATACATTGTAGATAAGCAGTATGATAAAAGGAGTGAAAAGAATGAAGATGGAAGAATTAACGAAAAAAGAACAGATTATTAATTTTGCTAGGCATGATCCCTTTCTTAAAATCAGTGATATAGCTAAAAATGTAGAAACTACCCCTAGATATGTTAGAACGATATTATCAGAAGCTAATATTTCTTTGATGGAGTTAAGAGAGAAGTATGCTCGCAATATGGAGGAACGTTTGGCAGTAAAGGGTAATAACTTACAAAAGGCAACAGTACGTTTATTAAGAGAAGATGGTGAGGTTAATGTTAGTGAGGTTAGTTTGCAAAGGATATCAAATCTAGAGAGTAAAGAATTAGTAAAGACTAATCCCGAAGAAGAGTTATATAAGATTGTTCAGAAAAAATTATTAGATAGCCATCCATATAGTGTACAGGAAATTATCACTTACTTAAGTCCTGATATCAATCAGGAAAGAATTGCTGATTTAAATTCTTTATATGAATTATTCGGTAATAAAGGCGTTGATGGTTTTAAGTTCAGAAGTAATGTATTACAAGTAGAAAGATTTAATCCAATGATGGCAAATGAATTAGGGTTAAAAGAGGATGATCCTATTATAAGAAGTCAAAGAATGATTTTAATTGATAAGATGCCAATAGGTATAGAAAACTTCTATTTTGATGCTAATAGTATTCAATTGGTCTTTCCTGGTGAATTAGTAGTTTAATAGGCTATGGGTATTAGATGATAGGCGCTAGGAAGATCAATACCTTAAATCTTATTACCTATCCCCTATCTCCTAGAGTACTATTGACTTTTATACTTTGTATGTTATAATTATATAAGAAAAGCCGAGGTGGCGGAATTGGCAGACGCGTAGTGTTGAGGGCGCTATGGTCTATTGACCGTGTGGGTTCAAATCCCACTCTCGGCACCAATAAAATCAATTGAGAATGGATAATGGATATTTAAATTCAAAAAATAAATTAATATTACTTATAATTAGTGTTGAATAATTGTATATTTTTTGTCGGTGGTTGGGCGACGAATGGTAGACTAAAATTTCATAGAAAAAACTTAGAAACATACTCCAGATAATGGGGTATGTTTTTTATTTTATAAAGGGTAAGACAAAGTTAGTTTACTCTTTAGGATTTATTTTTACCTTTTCTACAAGAGAATAAGAAGGTATTGTCAAACTTCTAAAGTGTTGATATATAATTTTTAAATAGTCTGTACATTCTACTATAGGAATAATATATTAAATATCAGAAATAATACTATTGATCAGTTGATATATATTATTGTTCTATAACAGAGGGAGTTAAATAATATGATTCTAAATCTAATTATCAAAACTATAATAGCCTATTTCTTATTACTCTTCTTAAGTAGAGTAATAGGGAGAAAGATAATTGCTCAGATGACATTTTTTGATTTTGCAGTTGGTATCACTGTAGGAACAATTACTGGTTCTATAGCTATGGGGTCAAAGCCTACTAGTTTATCAGCTTCTATTGTCTTGATTATTTTAGCTTTGTTAGTTCTTTTAACTGATTATTTGCATTTGAAAAGTTATTTAATTAGAAAATACTTTAATTCCGAGCCAGTAGTGTTAGTCAAAAATGGAAAAATAGTTGAAGAGAATATGAAGAAAACTCGTTATACTATTAATGATTTAATGATGCAATTAAGAAAGAAGAATATCTTTGATATAGGTGATGTTGAATTTGCTATAGTAGAGATTGATGGTAAAGTTTCAGTTCAAGCAAAATCACAAAAACAGCCTGTTACACCACAAGATTTAAATCTATCGACTTTATATAAAGGATTGACTAAAGATCTTATAATTGATGGGAAAATAATGAATGAAAATTTAGGTGATGCAAAATTAGATAGAAAATGGCTGATTAGAGAGCTTTCAAATAAAGGTATTGATGATATTCAAAGAATTTTTTATGCAGGTTTAGATACATCAGGTAATCTCTATGTCTCTCTAAAGCAACATAAAGAGGAAACAGAAGGTGAATATGGACTAGAGTAAATATAAAAATTTCTTAGGAGGTAAAAGGATGTTTGATCGTTTAAGTACCCGTTATATTATCATGCTTTGTTGGGTTATTGCTCTTGTAGTTTTATGGGGTATATTACAGTTATCTTTGCCAGGTAAACTTTTAATTGATAATTTAAATAATATTGAAGAATCTATCACAGCTGAAGATTGGGATTTAACTAATGAAAATCTTAATAAGTTAAAAAAAGATTGGCATGATAATAGATTAGCAATTCAAATTAGTAATGGGTCAGCAGAAGTTTATGAATTTGAAAGAGCATTAGGCCACCTTAAAACTTTAGTTAAACACAAAGAAGATGACTCTCTTGAATACTTAGGTCTCTTAAAAGAAATATCTAAAAACATAACCAATGTTTTTCCAGGACCTTAAAGGGGTGATATAATTGACAGATTTTCTTTCATATTTAATTAGAGTTATATTAGTTTATTTCTTTACCTATTTTGGTACTAGAATGCTTTCTAAAAAAGCTATTGCTCAAATGACTGCCTATGAAATGGCAGGAGTTATAGTTTTAACAACTGTTGCTGCTGAACCTTTAGTTACTAAAATTACTACTAAAGCATTATTTGGAACTGGAGTACTTACCTTCTTAATCATCTTAACTAGCAAATTGACACTTATTGATAGACTAACTCCAATTTTGGAACATAAACCAACAGTATTAGTTAAAGATGGACAACTTGATATGTATGCTCTAAAAAACATGGATTTAAGTTTAAATCAAATGAAGGGATTATTGAGACAGAAGGGGTATGATAAGGTTTCCGATGTAGAGTATGCTATATTAGAACCTCAGGGTCAACTATCTGTTATACCAAAATCACAGAAAAGACCACTACAGCCTAGTGATCTAAATATTAGTACCCAATATGAAGGCTTAACAGTCCCACTAATAATTGATGGGGCAATTATAGAGAGAAACCTTCAACATGTTAAATTAACTAAGGAATGGCTAATGGGGGAGTTAAATAAGCAAGGAATTATTAATTATGAAAATGAAGTTAATTTAGCTGAACTGGATACCTTGGGGAATTTATTGATATCCAAAAATAAGGGTTAGTAATATTACAAGAAATTTAAATAAAAATATACTTAATCTATCTTATTGATAACTCATCAATTATAATTTAATAGAGCAATAATAAGAGGATGCTCAAAATTGAGTATCTTTTTTTGTCAGAATTATTAGTATAGAGATGATATATACTTGCTATGAATATAAAAAAATTAATTATATATTCTAATGAAAAATAATATTTAAAGGGGAAATAATCAATATTTCACAAGGGGTTTTTATAATAATATAGAAAATTATAATTAATGATTTAAATTATAAAAATCCAGGAGGTATATAGCAAATATGAAAAGAGATAGTTTAATTTTTATAGTGATTTTGATATTAGGAATAATATTAGTTGGGTGTAGTGATGATAGTTCTAATATAAGTGAGAAACTTATATTATCCAATTTAAAGGTTATTGATGCGGAGACATTAGAAGCAGAGTTTAATGATGGAAGTAAGATTGAAATTACCGACTTCACCCCAAAACCTTTACCTGAAGCTCAGGAAACTGAAGTTAGTTTTTTATATAATAAATTAGAATATAAAGCTAATGTTATTTATGGTGCAACAATCTTTAGTGGTAATGTGAATATGAGTAGTAAACTAAACTCAAATAATATGGCTATGAGTACAGGTGTTTTAACTACAGCGACTGATGTGAGTATAATGGCTGTAGATGAGTTGGGAAATGTATATTCAACAGATACAGATTCTAATGGTAATTTTGAGTTGCTTACAGTACCTGATGCTCCATATGTAATTATATTTATGAATTCAGCAGGTCAATATATAGGAATATTAAAAGATAATAATGAAGATACTGTTAAAATAACAGCATCAAATCAACGAGTTGACTTAGGAGAGATTAGTATAGATGAAGTTGCTCAAAGAGCAATTTCAGAGAATGTAAAGAGTTTAAATAATGTTGAAACAAGTAGTATAGAAGATCCTGATGCTATAACATATACAAGTGATGTAAATTCAATTAATTCAATGTTATTTTTACCTTCAACTAGCAATATAGCTCAAGTTCTTGGAAAGGAATTAATATTGGGAAAAGTAGACTATAGTGTTGAATTAAATAAGCCAATATTTATTGAAGCTAGTTTTAAATATACAGTGGATACTCCTGTTTCAGCAGATGATCTTATATTAAATAGGGTAGATTATTTCTATTACAAAGATAATTCTAAATATCTATGGAAGTATAAAGATGATGAAGATGGAAATGGAGCTTTTGAGGAAAGTGAGATACATAATCCTAATGATGTAGTAATGCCTGCTTTAATGGAAAGAAATAAAGAGTATACAGCAGATGTATATGGTGATGATTGGATATATAACTTTGAAGAGATTATTGATACACTTCCAAATGATAATAGTATTAATGAGAAGGAGATAATGGTTTTAAAATTAACTATGCCAAGTGGAGATATTAGATATAGTTATTTTGCAAAAGGCATAGGCTTTGTTGCATTTAAGAATACAGAAGGAACTTTTGACCAAGTTGATTATGCAAGAGCAGGTAAAGAAGTTTATGGAATCAATCCAGATTGGTTTACAACAGAATTAGAAGAAAACTTGAGAAGTAAATTTTAATAATTAACTTTACAAAGTAATAATTAATAGAGTAATTATTAAAATCCAAACTATAAAAAGATTCTTTAAATATTTAAAGAATCTTTTTATATTCTGTTTTACATTGTCACCTTAATCTCGAAATAATTCTCAATTTTTCCTCTAGTAAAGATATCTTCAGTCTTTATAATTGTATCAAGATTAGTTGCACCTATACCTATATTTTCATCATTTTTTAATAAATCATTAATATGCCTTTTTTAAAACAGTCTAAAAATATAATTAACTTTAATTGCACATAATAACTTCTAAATGTCCAAAAAATTATTAATTTAATAAATAAATTTTACAAGGACACACTATAAGAGAATATTTTTTATTTTATAAATTATTTGATGATTAATAAAATAGTGGATATAAATAGTATAGAAACCATCATTTTATTAATATTAACTTTAATTGAAAAAATTAATTACATATTATATAATAATAGTAGTAATCATTATTACTATTTAAAGGGGTGTTGCTAATGAAGATAGCTGTTATAGGTTGTACCCATGCAGGAACTGCTGCAATTGTAAATGCAGCTAAGTTATATCCAGAAGCAGAGATAACTGTTTATGAAAGAAATGATAATATATCTTTTCTTTCTTGTGGAATAGCGCTTTATGTTGGTGGAGTAGTTAAAGATGTAGAAGGGTTATTTTATTCTTCTCCTGAAGAATTAGCTAAATTAGGCGTTAGAACAAAGATGGGACATGATGTTTTAGATGTAGATATAGATAATAAAAAGTTAAAGGTCCGTAATCTAGATACTAAAGAAGAGTTTGAAGATAATTTTGATAAATTAATTATTACAACAGGTTCTTGGCCAATCATACCTAATTTAGAAGGTATAGATTTAGAGAATATAGTCTTATCTAAGAACTTTTATCATGCTAATGATATTATTGAAAAGGCTCAAGATACTCAAAATGTAGTTGTGGTAGGAGCTGGTTATATAGGAGTTGAGCTTGTTGAATCCTTTGAAAGGAACGGAAAGAATGTAACGTTAATAGACATGGAGGATCGAATTTTAAGTAAATATTTAGACCAAGAGTATACAGCTGTTGCTGAAGAAGAATTTAAAAAGCATGATGTCACTTTGGCCTTAGGTGAGAGGGTCAATAAATTTGCAGGTAAAGATGGAAAAGTTTCTAAGGTAATTACTGATCATAATGAATATGAAGCTGATTTAGTAATTATGTGTATCGGTTTTAAGCCAAATACAGAATTATTCAAAGGACAGATCGATATCTTAGATGATGGATCAATTATAGTTGATAATTATATGCGAACAAGTAACAAAGATGTACTTGCAGCAGGTGATTGTTGTGCAGTAAGATATAATCCTACAGGAGAATATAGATATATACCATTAGCTACTAATGCAGTTAGAATGGGGACTTTAGTAGCTAGAAACTTGAAGCAAGAGACTACAAAATATATGGGAACCCAAGGAACTTCAGGAATCAAGATTTATCAACATAATATAGCTGCTACTGGACTAACAGAAGAAGCAGCTCAAGAAGCTGGTTTAGAAGTGAGTACAGTAACAGTAACAGATAATTATAGACCAGAATTCATGCCTACATATGATGAGGCTAAATTAAAGGTTGTTTATGAAACAGATTCACGAAGAATTGTAGGAGCTCAAATCATGTCAGAAACAGACTTAACCCAATCTATAAATACTATGTCAGTAGTAATTCAAAATAAAATGACAGTAGATGAATTAGCATTTGTTGATTTCTTCTTCCAACCTCATTTCAATAAGCCTTGGAACCTATTGAATATGGCAGGGTTGAATGCTAAATAATATATTAAAAAAGATAAGGTTATAGATTAATTGAAAAAATTTAATAAAAATCTAAAGAGTTGAGTCTTAAGCATACCTGTAAAAGGGTATGCTTTTTTTATTTATGCTAAATTTAGATTTAATCTTGTACTAAATTAAAATCAAACTTTGCGTTTTTTAGAAGGATTTTCATATAATGTATCTAATTAATAAAATAATAGCAAAGTTTATTAATTCATAGTTAGTTGTATATTTTTTACAAATAGCAAAATGAAAATATTGAAATTACAATAAATTTTAGAAATATGATGCTATTATCAAATAAATATAATGAGGGGGAGGCTGAAATATATTGGAATTGGGAGGTAGAAGAAAGAATAAATTAAATATATATTCTATTATCTTATTTTTGCTTCTGATATTATTGTTACAATTAAATGATGTTAGTGCTCAAGATAATATTAATAGTATGATTAATTCTTTGAAAAGTGTTGATAGATTAACATATGTTAATTTTAAAAATTTAGACAAGAAAATTAAGAATTATAAATTATATGCAATTAACCTTAGCGAAGATACACAACATTACCCACTAATAGTTGCTTCTGAGGATAATATTGAGAGTATAAGAAGAGAGATTAAAGCTAGCAATTTATCTGAAAAAGAGATTATGGGTACCTTTGCTGATACATTATTAAATTATAAAACCTTTTACATTACAGATCAGACAGGAAATCATTATTATCTGATATTAAAAGAGAATAATGATATAAGCGATTTAGAATCCAAGCAAGAATCTTCTAATAAGTTATTAGAAGATTCTCAAGAAGAAAGTGGAATAGATATACCGATAATTTGGTATATATTTGGGGTTATAATTATTTCAGTTGTATTTTTCACTCTAAAAGTTAACAGATCTCAAGATAAGGATAATAGCATAAGTGATGCAAAGATTAAAGGTGATTATGGAGAAGAAGATACTGTAGATCCTCTAGAGCAAAGTATAGAAGAAGTTATAGCTTCTGAAGAGAGTATGATGGCTATGCCAAAAGATGAGTTATCAGAAATTATGGGATTACCTCAGAATATGGTTTTGAATATGTTGGTTCGTTTTGATATTGAATTATTTGATACTCCTCAAGTCAAAGGTATGTTACAATCTGTTGCAAGAGGAACCTTATCATTATTAAATAAGTTAGAGGCAAAGAAGAAATATTGTGAGACTTATACTGATAAGTTACGAGTACTTTCTCCTAAAGAAGAAGAGCTTAGCAAGATAAATAATTTAATTGAGGATATGTCATATATATCTAAAGAGATCAATGATTTTAATAATAATATATCTGTAGATATAAAGTTGATCAATAGGAAATGGGAAAATATAAATTTAATGAGTAAGGATGAAATTGCCCAATCAGTATATGGATATAGAGATATTTTAGTTGAAGCAAGAACAGAGATATGGAAATATCTAATGAATATAGAGAATTGTATGGTTGATGCTAAGAAATACTTAACAAAATATAGAAGTGATTTTGCTTTTGCTTCATCAGATATAGAGGTGGTAATTGAATATTTATCTGGATTTGAAGTTATAGTTGATACAATTTTTGATAGGTTAGAAAGTATTGATATGAATCAATCATTAGTACAAGAATGTATTAAGCAGCTAGTTAATGAATATCAAAATCTAGACAAGACAATTGGAATTATTGAAAAACAGAACAATAATATTTTAGATAATTATGAAGAGGTTTATCAAAAGATTGATGATTATGATTTTAATGGTTATCTGGAAATTGTTGAAGAACTAATTAATGAGATGGATAATAATAATCAGGTTATTAAAGAAGCCAACCAAAAGGTTGATAAATTAGAAGATAAATTTAATAAGAGAGAAGATGTACCTGTTGATGAAATAAATAAGATGAAAAAGTCATTAGACTCTCATTTTGAAAAATTTGAATCTATACAACAATCGATCATAGAAGAAAGGGAATTAATTAAAGAGTTAGCTGCTATTAATGATAAAGAGAAGATAAAAATTCTATCTAAATCTAAAAAGATGGAAGAAGAGATACTTAAATCTTTAGCAAAATGTAAAGAAGAGGTTTGTGTTACTGCTTATGACTTTACAAATGGAAGAATTTTGGATGAATTGAGTAGATTAGCTGAAGATAAGAAGATAAGAATTATAATCGATTCTAGTTCTAGAGATGAGGGTAGAAACAAGGAGAAGAAAGGCAAATTAAAAAGTTGGTTTTCAAATAATAAAAATGTAGAGGTAAGAGCTTATGATAGAAGATCCTATGGCCGTTATGCTAAAATGCATAGGAAGGAAATAGTGATTGATAATCAGATAGTAATAACAGGTAGCGCTAATTTTACATATTCAGGTTTGAGCAAGAATATTGAGAGAATGTTAATTATAGAAGAAACAGAGACAGCTAATAAACTCTTTAATGAGTTTAATGATTTATGGAAGCAAAGTAGGTCGATATAATAAATTATTTAAGGGGTGGTATTTTTGAATAATAAAGTAAGTAATCTATTAATTATACTTTTATTGGGGTTTTTAATTGGAGGAATGTTTTATTTATTTCAACAATATAAAGTGGTTGAGTCTGATCAAGCATCATTATCTGGCAAATTAGAAAATACCAAAGCAAAATTATCTAATGTTAATGATAAATTACTAAGGCTTGATTATAAGAACAAGCAATATGATGTTCAAATAAATAGCCTTCGTCAAGCTATGTCAGCTGATAGGATGGGACTAGGTTTAAAGAGAGTAAAGGCTTTTGCTTTAAATATTCGTCAGAATCAAGGAACAGATTTGCAGCCAGTAGGTGTGCTGTTCCAAAACGCTTTAGTTGAAGTTGTGGATACTAGCAATCCGATCTGGTATAAGGTTAAGTTATCTATGGACGGACTAACTCCAGTCAAAAAATACAAGTATACAGTAAAGTATGCTAATTCTGAAGGACAAACAGTAGCTAACATACAAAAGCAATTTCTGAAAGATGGAAATTTAGAGAATGGGCCTTATTATTATTTACATAGTTCATATTTGTCAGAAAGAACTATCAAGGTAGATAAGGCTCCTAGTAATCCTAGTAATCCTTTTGTATATGGATTGTTATTTTTTGATGATAATATCAAAAAAGTTTTAGAAGGGCAGATATGGAGTAATATGAAAGATGAATTATTTGCTAAAGGTTATGATGGGATAAAAGTAGTACCTGTCTATAGAAAAACATTTATTGATGATGTTAATGCTGGAAAATATGATGCTGTAGAGAGCTCTCCTGGAGATTTTATTTCAGCAAACAAGAATGGAACCTTTATGAAGGCTTTTGCAAAGACAGTAAATAAAGTTGATAATAGTACAAGCTATTCAGGAATTATTATAGTTAATAGAAATTCAGGGATTAATTCTTTTGAAGATTTAAGAGGAAAGACGATTTATGCTAGAAGTGAATATTCTGAATCAGGTTATAGATATCAGAAGTACTTTTTGAAGAAGTTTTATGATATAGATATTGAAGAGGATGCCAATGTAGAGACTGGATTTGGTCATCAAGAGGTATTGCTAAGAGTTGCTAAAGGAGAGGCTGATGCTGGATTTTGTGGCGATTTTGTAATGACTACTACTCCATTATATCAGTTCCAGTGGTATACGAAAAAAGCTGGTGTAGTTCTTGAAACTGAAGAGCAATTAGAGAGAATGAGAGATAGTGTTAAGTGGTTACGGATGGATGACGCAATGCCTGAAATACCTAATAATCCACATAGTATCAAAAAAGAGTTATACAATGATCGACAATTTGTGGATAAGTTAAGAAAGACTATGATTAAAACTTATAATGAATATAAAGAAGAGTTTGGATTAACAACTGCAATTACAGCTGAATATGAGCAGTTAAGAGAATTTGAGCTTGAGTAGAAATTAAAAGCATACTTCAAAAAGAAGTATGCTTTTAATTGATTATTGCAGGATAATAAATTAAAATAAGGTAATATTATAATGAGGTTTTACTAGTGATAAATTTAACTATCATTATAAAGAGGGGATTATAATAGTTTAGTAGTAATTACAGAGTTTATTAAGGAGGAATAGCATTGTTAAATTTGGAGAAAGTATTATCTCAGGTAAAATCATGGTCAAAAGAGGTAGGTAAGATTCAACTTGAAAAGATGAATTCAGATATAGAAATAAATATAAAAGGAGATGAGATAGATCTTGTAACAGAGGTTGATGAATTATCAGAGAAGATATTAATTGAAAAGATTAAAGACAGTTATCCAGAGCATTCTATCTTATCAGAAGAGAGTGGAGTTGATAGAAAAGAATCTAATTATTTATGGGTGATAGACCCTATTGATGGAACTACCAATTATGCTAGTGGATTTTTTGCTTTCTGTATCTCTATTGCTTTACAATTTAAGGGAGAAACAGTTTTGGGGTTAGTGTATGTTCCAACTTTAAATTACATGTATTCTGCTATAAAAGGAGAAGGGGCATTTTTAAATGATAATAAGATCAAGGTTGGCAATGCTAAGTGTTTGAGAGAATCAGTCTTAGCCACAGGATTTCCTTATGATCGTGCAAGTGATTCTGATAATAATGTCGATAATTTCACTAAAATAGCAACTAAAGTCAGAGGAATTAGAAGAACTGGAAGCGCAGCTTTTGATCTGTGTAATGTAGCGGCAGGGGTCTTTGATGGTTACTGGGAAGGAAAATTAAATCTATGGGATATAGGTGCTGGTCTACTAATAATTGAAGAGGCTGGTGGTAAAGTTATGTTTGATGAAAAAGAAAAAGGAATAACAGTTATTGTAGGAAATAAAGATATAGTCGATATATTAAATCAAGAATTAAAACTTATAGATTAATTTTAAAATACCTAGTTTACTAGTTTATACAAGAACTTGAATTTAAAGTGAAATTTAATGGGTATAATGCGACACTTTTAGGTGCTAGGTCATAGGAGTTAGTAAGATCTTTCTATATCCTATCTCCTAACGCCTAACTCCGAAACTGTCGCAATATTTTTCTATAAATATACATTTTAATTTTATGCTAAAAGTGGATAGATATAATTTTATGCTTATAATGGATAAAAAAAGCTTCTGTTTAACAGAAGCTTTTTATTTTAACATTTATAAAAAGGAAGCGCTTCTTTTTTATAGAATATAATATATTGAAGTATTGAAGAATTATTAAAATTATAGGAGGCTAACAGATGAAGAAGAAGATACTGTTATTTTTATTAATAGCTACTATCTCTGTCTTAACTGCTTGTAATGATCAGTTAACACAAGGAAAGTTATCTATTAAGGTAGAAAATCAATTTGGTGAAAGTGTAGAGCAGGCAAAAGTGAGTTTAGATGGTCTTAATGCTAAGCAAACTAATTCTAATGGAGTAATTACTTTTAATATTACTAAGCCTGATTATGAAGTAACAATCTCTAAAGTTGGATATGATACATTGACTAAAAATATTGTATTAAGAGAAAAAGAATCAACTTTAGTTTTAGAATTAAAGAAGAAAGATACAGCAGTTATAGTTGGTGAAAAAGAATATATAGATATTGATGATAATACAGTTAAATTCCTGTTTAAAACGAATTCATATAATAAAGTGAGTTTTTATTTGGGAGAAGATTCAAATGATTTAACAGTTAAAGAGCAAAATATTGATTATGATAATGAAGGTTTAGAAATAAGCAATTTAAAAGCAGGAAAGACCTATTATTATAAAATAGAGGCTAAAAATAATGAAGATAGTACTTCTACAGAAGTCATTACCTTTAAAAAATTAGGAAACACCAATAATTGGGAAGCACCTGATTGGCCTAGAAAGGCTGTTTTCTATGAGATTTTCGTGAGAAGTTTTTATGATGGAAATAATGATGGTGTTGGTGACTTTGTTGGATTAAAAGAAAAGATACCATATTTAAAAGACTTAGGTGTAGATGCATTATGGTTGATGCCTATTAATTCTTCTCCTAGCTATCATAGTTATGATGTAGTAGATTATTATGATACTAATGAAGATTATGGAACAATAGAAGAGTTTCAAGAATTTTTAAGAGCGGCTCATGAGAATGGAATAAAAGTAATTATGGATTTAGTTATAAATCATACTGGTGATAAACATCCTTGGTTTGAAGCAGCTTCAAAAGAAGAGGAGAATGAATATACAGATTATTATGTTTGGAGAGACCAATTTGATGATATTTATGAAAAAGGTCCATGGGGGCAAATGGTTTGGCATAAGGTTTCTACCCCAGAATATTATTATGGAACTTTCTGGAGTGGAATGCCTGATTTAAATCTTAGAAACCATAAAGTAAGGGAAGAGATGAAGAAAATAGCTAAGTTTTGGTTAGACCCTAATCAGGATGGAGATTTTTCTGATGGAGTAGATGGATTTAGATTAGATGCTGCTTTGCATATAGATGAGGATGGAGATGTAACTCATAATTGGTGGCAAGAATTTAATTCTGCTGTTAAAAAAGTAAATCCAGAAGCATTCTTAGTAGGTGAAAACTGGACAGAAACTGATGAGATGGCACAATTTTTTGAAGATTTAGATGCATCATTTAACTTTAGCTTAGCTGATCAAATAATAAGAATGGTTAATGGTGAGCCAAGAGATATTCTGGGTGATATAGAGTATATTCATAATCGTTATAGTAGGTATTCTAAAGATTTTATTGATGCTACTTTCCTAAGAAATCATGATCAAAATAGAGTGGCTCATGACTTAGTAGAAAATAAGGAAAAAATGAAATTAGCTTCTTCTTTATTATTAACATTACCAGGAACACCATTTTTATATTATGGTGAAGAACTTGGACAAATGGGAGCTAAACCAGATGATAATATCAGAGAGCCTTTTGATTGGTATGCTGATGCAGAAGGTGAAGGTATGACAATAATGGCAAAAAGTAATTTTTATAATAAGATGAAATATACTGAAGCTAATGATGGGATTTCATTAGAAGAACAAAAAGGTGTGGAAGGTAGTATTTTTGAGCATTACAAAGAAATGATAAAGATTAGAAAAGAGAATCCCATCTTTTCTACAGGTAACTACGAAAAGATAGATACTTCTGCTAGAACTTATGCTTATAAAGTAAGTGGTGGAGATCAAGAGTATAATCTATATGTAATTCATAACTTATCATCAGATAAGAAAATTATTAGTGCATCTTCTGATGTACTTGAATTAATAAATGATTCCAAATATAAAGCCTCAGATTCTATAGAATTAAAAGCTTATGGAACTTTAATATTAAAAGTTAAGGATAATAATTTAGTGATAAATTAATAGTTAAAATCTTTAAATAAAGCATATCCTATATAGGATATGCTTTATTTTTATATATGCAGGAAAAATTTATTTTTTATAGTAAAATAATAGTAGTGATTACTATTAGTATTATGGATAGAATATATTATAAAAAGGTATAAATAATAATATATAAATTTAGATTAAATAAAATCAATAAGGAGATGAGACCATGAAAATAGGAGTTATTGGATTAGGAAAGATGGGTAGGAATTTAGCATTAAATTTAGTGGATCATGGGCATGAGGTAATTGGTTATGATAGAAGTTCTGAAAGTGTAGAAGTAGCTGAGCAAGAAGGAGTTAAAGGTGTTAAAGACTTAGAAGAAATGGTAACTAGTCTGTTAGGAAGAAAGGTTATCTGGATGATGATTCCTGCTGGAGATCCTGTAGATAATACTATTGAAGTTTTAGCATCACTTTTAGATAAAGAAGATATTATTATAGATGGTGGTAACTCTAATTTTAATAACACTCTAAGAAGGAATAATTTTCTTAAGAAAAAAGGAATACATTTGGTTGATGCTGGAACCAGTGGAGGAGTTGAAGGTGCTAGAAATGGAGCATGTATGATGATAGGAGCAGAAGATGAGGTCTTTGATTATTTAGAAGATGTCTTTCGAGATGTAAATGTAGAAAAGGGATATTTACATACAGGGCCAACAGGTAGTGGTCATTTTGTTAAAATGGTTCATAATGGCATTGAATATGGTATCTTACAAGCAATTGGAGAAGGATTTGAAATTATGGATGCCAGTGATTTTAAACTTGATTATAAAGAGATAGCCCGGGTTTGGAATCATGGGTCTGTAATTAGAAGCTGGTTGATGGAATTAACTCAAAATGCTTTTAGTAAGGATCCTCAATTAGATAGTATAAAAGGTGTGATAAATTCTTCTGGTGAAGGATTATGGACAGTAGAGGAAGCTCTGAAACTTAAGGTTCCAGCACCTATAATTACTAATTCTTTATTTGTAAGATATCGTTCTCAACAGCAGGATACTTTTTCAGGTAAGGTTATTGCAGCATTAAGAAATGAGTTTGGGGGTCATGAGGTTGAGAAAAAGTAAGTTAGAATCCTGTCAAATTATTATATTTGGTGGTACAGGTGATTTGACTCATCGTAAGTTGATACCAGCTTTTTATAATCTCTTGGAAGATGACTTACTTCCTGAGGAGTTTACTATAGTTGCTACTGGTAGATGTATAGATAATCGAGAAGAGTACTTAAAGAGTTTGTATAATTCATTACAAAAGTTTGTAAGTAGAGAGATCAAAGAAGAGGTTTGGAATTCATTAAAAGAAAGAATTTACTATAAATGTTTTGATATTTTAGAGGAGAACGGATGTAAAGGTTTAAAAGAACTGCTAGATAGTTTAGATAATAAATATAATATTCCTAATAGAAGAATATTTTATTTAGCAGTACCTCCTAGATTTTTTGGAACTATCGTTACTAATTTAGATAGATATAAGTTGCTTGATTTTTCTGGTGATTCTTGGTCTAGAGTAGTTATTGAAAAGCCCTTTGGTTATGACCTTGAATCTGCTTGTGATTTGAATAAACAGATAACTAAAGTCTTTCCTGAAGAAAATATCTATAGAATTGATCACTATTTAGGAAAAGAAATGTTGCAAAGTATGATGGTAATTCGATTTGCTAATTTATTATTTGAACCATTATGGAATAATAAATATATAGACAATATTCAAATTATCTCTAATGAAAAGGTTGGGGTTGGAGATAGAGGAGCTTATTATGAAAAATCTGGAGCTTTAAGGGATATGGTACAAAATCATATGTTACAGATATTATCTTTAACTGCTATGGAACCTCCTGCCAATATGACTACTGAGTCTATAAGAGATGAAAAGATCAAAGTTTTGAAATCATTATCTAAATTTGATAATGTTGATGAGTATGTTGTTAGAGGGCAATATGAGGCAGGGAAGGTAGACAAAGAAGAGGTTATTGCTTATCATGATGAAAAGAATGTTTCATCTGATTCTAAAACAGAAACCTATGTGGCCTTAAAAACCTTTGTTAATAATTTAAGGTGGTCTGGGGTTCCTTTTTATATTAAGACTGGTAAAAGGTTGTCAACTAAGTTAACAGAAGTTATTGTAGAGTTTAAATCTGATTTTCATCCTGCCTATCAAAATAAATCTACTAATTTAAGTCCTAACTTATTAGTAATTAAGATTCAACCTGAAGAAGGAGTCTATTTTCAATTTAATGCCAAAGAGCCTGGGAGTAAAGAGAAGATTGTGCCTGTGAAAATGGATTTTTGTCAGAATTGTCAAGTTGGTTTTAATTCTCCAGAAGCTTATGAGAGATTAATGCATAGTGTGATTGTTGGTGATCAAACCTTATTTACTCGTTGGGATGAGGTTGAATATTCATGGGATTTTGTCGATCAAATAGCTGATTTTTGGAGTGAAAACCAAAAAAAATTACCCAAATATCCAGCGGGAAGTAATGGCCCTAAAGAAGCTGATGATCTCTTGATAAAAGATGGACGGAAATGGTGGGATATTTAATAGTTTTTTCTTAATATTAGAAAAGTGAACTATAGATATAGTTCACAGTATAAGAGGGAGTTGCTTTTACCGAATTGTATCCGAGAAAGCCTCGCTCTTGTTAAAGGGTGGGGCTTTCTCGGATATTTTAATTTTTAATCGACTTGAAAATTATTTATATAATACATTTCTTCAATACGAACTCCTTTCGTAATATAATACAGATAATAACTGATATTAAGGGGTTTTTAACAATGAATACCTATAATAGTACAAGGCACGCAAAGTTTCTTTTAAACTATCATTTTATATGGATACCTAAATATAGAAAACATATTTTAGATAATCCTGAAATCAAAAAATTAACTTTAGATACCATTAATGAACTAGCTGATACACATAATTTTGAAGTATTAGCTACTGAAATAATGCCAGACCACATACATCTTTTTATATCAGCTTTGCCCAAGTATTTTCCCAGTAAGCTAATGAATATTATTAAAGGTACTACTGGAAGACGAATATCAAAGCACTTTCCAAATTTGAATATTAAGGGCTTTGTATGGACTAGAGCTTATTTTGTAGCTGCTGCGGGAGACATAACTTCTCAAAGTATAAAACAATATGTTCAACAACAGACTAAATAACATAAAATTAAATTTCTATTAACACGGAGAGTTTTTGAATTGTTAAAAACTCGTAGGGGTAATGTTAGTTCTGAAACTATCCAACACTATATTGAAACCAAAGGTGATAATATGCAATTAACTTATGTCCTAGAGTTGCTAAAACCAACTAAAAGAAAACAAAATATATTCTTAAACAATATTGCAGAAGTAGTTAAGAATCGTCAATTTGTTGCTGACAAACTTAAAGCAGGAGAAACTAAACTGAGTTCTGCTGACTTTAAAGAAATAAATCTACCCTCTGCTGTTAAGAATCAAAATATTAGAGAAGTTAAAGCACTCTATAAGTTGTTTTTAAAATCTGATTCTAATAAAGATAATTTAGAATTTAAGGATAACCAACCCATTTGCTATAATAATCAAAATTATAAAATTGATGGGTCTATAATCTCAATACCTCTTTATACTACCAAATGTCAAAGATTCGCCTTTCCTATTAAGCAGACTAAAAGGTTTGAAGAATTGCAACAATATATCGAAAGTGGTTGTAAATTAGGTAAAGCTAGTCTGTTCTATAAAAGAGGTAAATGGTACTTTGCTGTAACAATTAAAATTTCTGATAAAGAAACCACTAACTCTAATGTAATGGGAATTGATATAGGACTTCGGCAATTAGCTGTTGCTAGTATTAAAACTCCTAAAGGTAAAGAGATTAATCGTCAATTCCACAATGGTAAACAAGCAGGCTTTATCCGCAAAAAGTATCGTTCATTAAGAAGGAAACTAGCTCAATCTAAGAAGGTAAAAGCCATTAAAACCATTGATGATAAAGAGCAAAGATGGATGGTAGATTTAAACCATAAAATTAGTCGTCAATTAGTCAATCTTGCTGTGCAAGAGCAAGTTGGCACTATAATTATGGAGAATCTAGAGAATATCCGAAATACCGCTAAAAGTCTTAATAGAGCAGGTTCTACCACGAAGAGTTCTTATAGAACTCGTAGGGATAGAAACCTTCATAGCTGGACTTTCTATCAACTTCAACAATTTATTGAATATAAAGCTGAATTAGCTGGGATTAAGGTAGAATATATTAACCCCAAATATACCTCCCAGAGTTGTTCTAAATGTGCTAAAGTTAAAAAGTCTAATCGTAAAGCTAATTTATACTCTTGTGAATGTGGTAATCATATCCACTCTGATTTAAATGCAAGCCGTAATATAGCTAATAAATATTCAGCCTCCGTGTCTTAACAGACACTACGTAATAAAGTACATTTGCAACAATCTGCTTAGATGGTAATAGTCTAAGTGCCTAAGTTGGTATATCCATATCTTAGGAGGGCTGATGGCATAGCCTAAAGTTTGCGTTATGACGGCCTTGATGGCCTAATACTGAAACTATCAATGCGCAATTTAAAAGAAAGTTTCAGTGAACTTGCCTACCAGAAATGGACTGGCATTTAATCAGCAGACAACCTCGTAAGTTTCTTTAAGGAATCCTCGTTCGGAGAATCACGAAAGGTCTATGACCTGTAGGTGACGATAGGAACGGGCGGGGAGGATGTCAACCTCTTATTTTGTTCTATTAGCAAAAATAGAATTTGATTTAAATGCCATTATATTTCATTTAATAACAGTTTGAAAAATGATATAATTATTTTAGTCTTCCTTCTAAATCTAGTCATTATAAACAATACAGCAAAAATCATTGCATTAATATAAAAATTTTAAGTGGAAGGATGATCTTATGAGAAGATTTATGGTAATTGCGATTATATCATTTCTTTTATGCTCTAATACGATAGCAAGTGCTAATAATTTAGAGTTCAATGGAGGAGTTACATACAATAACTTTGTTTACTCTGACATTGAAGAGGGAAATATTAATGAGTCTTACTGGGTAAGGGAGTCTTTAAATAGTGGTAAAGGATTTTATTTAGAAGGAGTATATTGGATAGGTAGTAAATATGGATTGGGTTTAGGATTAAATAATGCATCATCTTCATGGAGTTCTTTTGACACTTATAATGATAGTAGTAGAACAGAGTATTCATCTGAATATGATTTTGATGGATATTATGGTAAGTTAGCTTATAAATTAACAGATAATGTTCGATTAAATATGGGACTTAGCCATAATCAATTTACAGAGAGTTATTATGAGTATAATTCTTGGGAGAAGACACCTTTTGAACAGGATATTCTAGCAGGAGATGGATTAGGAGTTATAGTAGAAACACAAATAGATTATCCTATTAATGACCATGTATCTTTTATTAGTAATTTTGGTTATGGTAAAACAAAGATTAAATTAAATCATGTATATGATTGGGATACAGATAAATTAGTTGAGAATTCAGCAGATAAAGAATTAATAGTAGATAGTTTAAGGCTTGGAATGAATCTTGCTGTTAAATTTTAGATTGTATTAATCATTAAAAATACTTAATACCCATAATTCACCTTTATTAATCTTTTGGAATAGATTATATAAAGGAGGTGGATTATGGGTATTTTTTCTTTAACCAAGAAAATTAAAAATAAGATTACTAATTTTTTTAAAAAGGAGTGCCATTGTAGAAATAAAGATCAAGTACATCTTAACTTAGATGGATTAGAAATATTTTTGGAACGTTGTATGGCTTACGATAAACCCCATGAAGTTACTATAGTTGTTCCTAGAGCAGAGTTAAGAAAGAAGATAGAAAAAGGAGATGAATTAGAAGAGATAGAGATTTTATTGAATAGCATTACAGTTGTTAGTTCACCTCAGCGTCCATCTAATGAAGGTAATGGAGAAGAAGCTCCTTTGCCAGAACCACCAGAGATACCACGGAGAAGTTTAAACTCAAAAGAATAATTTCTGTGAATAATTGAAAAGCTAAAAGCAAACTATAAGAAAGTAATAAATTAATAAAGGAGGTAATAATGAAGAGATTAGGTTTATTATTATTAATTTTTGCATTAGTTGGTACAGGTGCTTTTCTTTATTATACTCAAGCAGATACTACAATTGAAAAAAGTGAAGCAGCTACATCATTCTATAGTTTATCTCCTACCATGAGGTTAATGGCTAGGACTTTGGATGCTGAAGCTCGAGGCGAACCTTATGAAGGTCAGGTAGCAGTAGGAGCTGTTATTATGAATCGTGTCCGTGATTCTCGTTTTCCTAATACTATATCTGGTGTTATTTATCAGCCTTGGGCTTTCACAGCAGTAGCTAGAGGTCATATATGGCAACAGACGCCAAGTGATCAAATTGTAAAAGCCACTTTAGCAGCCTATCGTGGTTGGGATCCTACTTATGGTTCTGTATACTACTACAATGCAGCAAAAGTAGAAACAAATTGGATTTTTTCTCGAAAAATTGTACGAACAATAGGTAAGCATATCTTTGCTAAATAGGAGTGATAAATTTGGATTTTAAAACAATAGGTATAGTAGTCTTAGTCTTTGCTATAGGAGTATTAGGTTATTGGGGTTATAATCAGTATAATGTTACTAAAGATGTAGAGAGTGAACTAAATAATAGATATGAGAATGCATTTCAAGGTGTAAATCATCACATAGATGCTTTAGAAGCGGAATTAGGAACGGTTATGGTTGCTAAAGCTGCTGACAACTTATCAGTAAATCTATCTAATATTTGGCGTTCAGCTTATTCGGCGCAAGAAGATATAGGACAAATCCCTATTAGTGATAGTTCATTACAGAACGTTAAAACTTTGCTACATAGGGTATTACAATATACAAATCATTTAGATAAAAAGGTTGTTGATGGTGGTTTAAATGATAAGGACAAAAAAATGTTAGATTCTTTTTATCAACAGGTTGCAGTTGCAAATAAGAACTTAGAAAGTATTCATGATAAGATGGATCGAAAGAAGTTCAAGTGGTATAATAAAAAAAGAGTTAAGATGGATCAAAAAGATAGTCAATATTCTGCTAGTCCTCTAGCTGGTTTAATTGAGATGGATGGTAAACTAAAATTAAAGGATATTCAAAAAGAATTAGAATCTCTTTTTCCTGACGGGGGTATTAGGTTAACAGAAGAAGATACAATTACTGGTTTAACACAGATTAAAGGAGATAACATCAACCAGAAGCAAGCAATTCAAAAAGCTAAGAGATTTATTAAAGATCCTAATCGATACAAATATGAAATTAATGATCAAGAAAAATTAGAAATAAAAGGTAAGACAGTAAAAACTAATTTACCGGCACATTCTGTAAAAGCTACTAATAAGAATAATAAGAATGAGGTAGTATATATAGATATCAGTAAAAAAGGTGGAAGTGTAATCTGGTTATTAAATCAAAGAAATATAAAGGGTAAGAAAATTGGAGAAGAAAAATCTGAAGCGGTTGCCGAAAGATTTCTCAAAGAAAATGGATATGAAAAGATGGAGGTAGTCTCTAGTAAGCCTTTTAATGATATAGCTATGATTGTACTTGCCCCTGTACAAAAAGTTGGGAACTATGATGTAATAGTTAGTCCAGATTCGGTGAGTGCAGAAGTTGCTATGGATAATGGTGAAATAATAGGTTTTAATGCCATAGAATATCTTTTACATCATAAAGATAGGCCTAAGGGTATGTTAACACCTAAGTTAAGTATGAAAGAAGCTAAGGAAAGAATAAGTGCTAATTTAAATATAATAGAAGAAAGATTAGTTATAGATACTCATGGTGGAAAAGAAGTATTGTGCTATGAGTTCATTGGAAAAATTGCCAATGGAAGAGGAGATGCTAATTATCGAGTTCATATTAATGCAATGACTGGAAAAGAAGAGGTTGTACAAGGTGTTGATGATGATTTTTATAAAAATGTAAAGTAATATAATTAGATTCTGAGGTTGGGTACTCAACCTCAGAATCTAATCCTTAATAAGCGGATTTTCAGATAAAAAGGTGCATTGTATAATTAAATGCACGGATAGTTCAAAAAATAAAAAATGACACACATTAATACCTCATATATAATGTTAACTGACCAAAGCAAACATTGGAGGTATTAAATATGTGCCAAAATAATTATAACACAAAAAGTAGAAAAGGAAAACATTTAAAGTGGGAAGAGAGAAAGATAATAGAACATTTATATAATATACAAAACAAATCGAAGACAGCAATAGCAAGAGAGTTAGGGAGGCATAGGACGACAATAAGTCGAGAAATTGAAAGGGGAAAGCTTGTATTATTAAATTCAGATTACACTAAAAGAATAGAATACGATGCTGATATAGCTCAAAACTTATATGATAACAATGCGACTGCTAAAGGAGCTAAGATTAAAATAGGAAAAGATCATCAATTAGCTGAATTCATAGAAGAAAAAATAAAGGAAATTATTCTCCAGAGGTAATTGCAGAGATGATTAAAGAGGATGATGGGTTTGAAATTAAAATACATTGGAAGACGATATATAATTATATAGATAAAGGCATTCTGTTTATAGATAGAGAAGATTTGGTTTATGGTAGATATAAAAAGACTAATAAATCTAAACAGAAAGAAAAAGAATCAACAAAAAGAGAAAAGAGGGAAGAAAGATATCAGATAGGCCTAAGGAAGCTGATAAAAGGTCAGAAATAGGTCATTGGGAAATGGACTTAGTAGAGGGTAGGAAAGGTAAAGATGAGCCCTTTTTATTAGTTTTAACAGAGAGATATAGTCGCAAAGAAATAATAGAACTAATACCTAATAAGACTCAAGAATCTGTAATAAAAGGATTAGATCGCGTAGAAAGAAGAATAGGAGTTAGAAAATTTAGAGACTTATTTAAAACTATAACTACAGATAATGGTAAAGAATTCTATGATTATGAAGGGATAGAAACTTCCTTTACAGGAAGTGATATCTCAAGAACTAGTCAATATTATGCTGATGCTTATTGTTCTTGGCAAAGAGGTAGTAATGAGAATTTAAATAAAATGATTAGAAGGTTTTTACCAAAAGGAAGTAGCTTTAAGAATATTAGCAGAAATGAAGTTAAAAGAATTGAGCGATGGATAAATAATTATCCACGAAAAATGTTTGGGTTTAAGAATGCAAATTATATATTTGAAGAACAGTTAAAGGCAGCTTAAAATTTATGAGGTATTGAGTAAATAAAAAACCGTGCATTTTATATTGCAATTTATATTTTCAGATAAAAAATAAAAAAGTTCTTGACCTTTTTAGTGAAGTTATATATAATAATATTTGTGTTAAGGGCGAATAGCTCAGTTGGGAGAGCACCTGCCTTACAAGCAGGGGGTCACAGGTTCAAGTCCTGTTTCGCCCACCAAAAATTTCTGATTTTAATACGCAATGAAATTTTTAGTATTAGGCCATCGAGGCCGTCACACCATTTATATAGCCATTAGCTTTTAGCAAAATCTTAAAAGATTTAGCCAGAGGCCAACAGCTAGAAGCCAAAAGCTAACAATACGGGGATGTGGTGGAGTTGGTTTACCACGCCGGCCTGTCACGCCGGAGGTCGCGAGTTCGAGTCTCGTCATCCTCGCCATTTTAATATAATTTATCATTTAGATAGACCTAAAATAATCAAATTCGAGAGAACTGGAATTTGATTTTTATATTTTTAAATCTTTCTTGTTCAAAACTCTGATATGGCGAGATAGCTCAGTCGGTAGAGCAGAGGATTGAAAATCCTCGTGTCCCCGGTTCAAGTCCGGGTCTTGCCACCATCTTTGAATAATATGCGAAAGTAGCTCAGCTGGTAGAGCATCTCGTTGCCAACGAGAAGGTCGCGGGTTCGAGTCCCGTCTTTCGCTCCAGTTTAAGTTAATATTAGGGTGGCATAGCCAAGTTGGTAAGGCAGAGGACTGCAAATCCTTTATTCCCCAGTTCGAGTCTGGGTGCCACCTCCATAACTTAATTTATAATGTATAATTAATAATTGATAATTAAAAGTATAAATTATTTTCAATTATACATTTCACATTATAAATTTCAAATTAAATATTATGCCGAGGTGGCGGAATTGGCAGACGCATCGGACTTAAAATCCGGTGGGCTTTTATGCCCGTGTCGGTTCGAACCCGACCCTCGGTACCATCTTTAATTTACAATGAAAATTAATAATTCACAATTAAGAGTTTTGAAGACTTTTAATTGTTTTTTTAATATATAATTGTAGATTATCAATTTTAACTTAATATTATGGGGATATAGCTCAGTTGGGAGAGCGTTACGTTGACATCGTAGAGGTCAGTGGTTCGAGACCGCTTATCCCCACCATTTACTAACCTAGTGATATCAATGGATTAGACAACATTGATGGAACGGGTTATTTTTTATTTTGGGGTGATTTCCCGAAAAAGTCCCGAAAATGATTTACAGGGATTATTTCTTTAAACTATCTTTAAGTTTTTGAACAGCTGTTCTCTGCATTGAAGGAGTTATATGAGAATAGGTATCTAGAGTTTGAGTAATTGAAGAATGGCCCAATCTCTCTTGGACTATCTTTGGATGGATTCCAGCTTGTAACATAAGAGTGGCATGGGTATGTCTTAGATCATGTAATCTAAAATTGGATAAGTTAGCTTTTTCAGCAACTTTATTAAATTGTCTTGTTGTATATAAAGGCAGATAAGGATCACCATTTTCTTTAGCAAAAACTAAATTATACTTATTATTATATTGACTTCCTAATTTTAATTTATTTTCTTTCTGCTCTTTATTCCGACATTTTAATATTTTGACAATATCATCATCAATACTTATTAGTCTTATACTTGATTTGGTTTTGGGTTCTCTATAGATTAACCTTCCTCCAGAGAGCTTACTTACACTCTGTCTTATTTGTAGTGACTTATCTTTAAAATTAACATCCTTCCATCTTAAAGCTAATAGCTCACCTCTTCTCATTCCTGTGAAGGCAGCAATATAAATAAAATCATGAATCCATCCTTTAGCGATATCTAATATTTTTTCTAATTCTTCTTGCTTAAGGGCTTGAATTTCTGGGTTTTCTGGTTTGGGTGGATCAACATATTTAGCTGGATTGTTCTCAATTACCTGTAACTTTGCAGCATATTTCAAAACCTGATTAATGACAGTATAATGCCTCTTAACAGATTTATTAGATAGACCACCAGATTTTCCATCTAATCTACCATTTCTTAATTTTTCACTTAAATATCTTTGGATATGCATAGGTTCAAGATCAGATATTTTAATCCCACCTAACAAAGGAATTATATGAGAATTGATTATAATATCATAATATTCCTGTGTAGATGGAGCTAAATTAGTTTGGGCATAGTCTTGATACCATTGATGTAACAGTTCGCTAAGAGTTAGTTCTGAAGGCTTAATATAAGTGCTATGTTCTAATTCATACTCTAATTCCATCATTCTTTTTTTAGCTTGAGTCTTATTCCCTTGAACAGTTTCATATATCCGTCCATATTTTCCTGTAACAGGGTCTTTTCCAGTACTGATTGTTATTTCCCAGGTGTTTTCACCTTGTTTTCTGATATGACCCATTTTTTCATCTCCTTTTTTATATTGTGATTATTTTCCCTTAATAAGAGGGTATCCAATCGCTCTATTCTTTGTTTAATTCGTAGTAATCTCCTTTTTTCAAAGAAGAATGGAATTCTTTCTAAGGAACCTGCTGGATATTGTCTAAATCCTTCATCATAGAGTTAATTCTATTAATATAATCTGATTCTGTAGGGAGGATATCTAATGATAATTGTTGATTTTTCTGCACAAGACCACCGCCTTAATTAAGTTATTTGTATATTACTAGTATGCCTATATCATGCTAAAAATATGCAGAGTTTCAATAAATAATATAAAGTTATGATAAAGAATGATAGGTGTATGACATAAGTTATTTTCAAACATATTATCCTCATATACCAGCAATTTCTTTTAATGCTGGAAGGAGAAAAGGTCAAGGAGGAACGCAAGAATGAGTAGTCCTTGATGTTTTTGACTGGAAGCATATAATGAGCAGGACTGGTGTAGAAGGGGAAGATTTAGATATTTTTAATTATATATCCTAGCATATATTTAATTTTTATAGTGATATTAGTTCATAGTCATGATGCTTAATTCCCCAACCTTGCTCTATTTAGATAGATGGGGCTGCTATATAGTTCGTAATGTAATGGAGAACTATGTTGCAGTAATAACATAAACTAACATTCTATTAATATTGATCTTTAATCTTTTATCTCCCGGAAGCAAGCTGAGGACAGATGAGAAACTGATGCGTCATTTCTCATCGCCTCAAATCCTGTCCTTCAATCTTCCCTGTCCCCCATTTTAATGCAACCTTATTGGCGAAGTGGTCTGTTGAGCCTGCTTAGGAAGGGAGTGACGATAGTACGAAAAGTCTGTTAAGACTTGAAGAAAAGGCTAAGGGGGTTTGGGGGAAAGGGAATGAGGGAAACAATGGGCTTGCGAAAAGTGCAGAGTAATTCAGGTAGAAGTAGTAATTTTCTTGTCTTTACAGCTAGCATGGTTTTTTATGCTGGCTGGGTAGGGAGATGCTCTTAGCCGAGTGTAAGGAGTGGAAAGCAAGATAGATACGAGACCGGATTTGTTTTTCACGAAGAGTCTGATAAGACTCCCAGGGTGCTAGCAGGTTGTAGCTATCTTGCTTGGAAGGACTGGAACTGGGCGTCTGCTTTTAGGGATTGTGATAGCAGGTGGTTGTGCTGCTTTGACAATCCCATTCCTTGGAGTGAATAATATTGTTTGGTTTATGGTAATATGATACAATTAATATAAAAGGTGGTGATTAATTATGTGGAGTGTAAAAAGGATAGTAAAAAGATGGTGGGATAGTCCAATTGAGTACTCTTTGGGCCTAGGTGCAATAGTTTTTTATTTTCTAGATCATAATCTACAAGTTGCAGCTTGGTTAGGGTTTGCAACTATTTTTTTCTTAGTTTTCAGAATTATAGAAAAGAATGATTAAAATGGAACACCTAGGAAACTGTTTAGATGTGATGATGATATTTGGGAAGAATTTAAGAATATATGTGATAAACTTGGCAGTAATGCAAGCGTGGAAATAAGAAAATTTACAATTGAATTTAATAATAAACATAACAAAAATAAATAAGAAAGCTATATAATTTTTGAAGATTAGATTATGAAAAACACCACTTTACAAGAAATAAAGTAGTTAGATTAATATTTATTACCTAAAAATAACAAAATCAGATATTTAAATCCTAGGAATATTAATTGTAATCATATAAAAAACATCTTGGAGGCAATCTGATCTATGATTAATATTCCTAAAAAAGAAATGAAACCTTAATGTTTATTTTAGTATCACTCAAATTTTGCAAAACTAAGCTTTGAAATTTTTAGTTTGATAATAAGAGCTATAATTTAGCTAGATAAAATGTTTAGTATCAGAGTAAATTCATAAATGAGCTTTTTATTAATATAGTAAGTCAAGTAATAGGTTGCTTATCATTATTGAGTATATTGATTATGGGATTGAGGAAGTGGAAGCCAGGCTTAGATCCTTATTTTAGGACTGGAGCTTTTGTTTTAGCAGAGGTTGATGATGTGATTGATGGAGTATTACTGGAGTTCCCTGAGAATGATTCATTAAATAGCATTAATGATTTATTGGATAAGGTCTTGAGTGAGTTGGAGGAGGCTGGTTATGAGATTGGTAATGAGAGTAAAAAGAAGGTTGAGAATAGGTTGAAGGCTAAGGTTAAGAAGGAAGAGGGGTTGAAGTTGGAGCTGGATCGTGGGGAGTATAAGGTTAGGTGGGATAAGGAGTTTTAGGATGGATAAGATAGTTACAAAATAATTGAATATAATGCAGTAAATTTAGGGTGTAGGCTAAAGCTTACATCCTTTTTTTAGTTTATAATATAAGATAAAGAAGTAACTTTATAGTAATTGTTAAATAATTTACTATAAATGAAAAGGGAAAAGATAATTTTTATAGAATAAATGGGATAGATTTACCAATATTTATTTTTTTATGGTTTGTGTTTTTTATTTTATCTATAATTATTGAAAAGTCATTATAAGATATTAGTTAAGTATAGTTAATTTTAATTTTTACTGGCATTTACAATAAAAAATAGAAGAGTCTTAAAGATGGAATTATGGGTTTATCAAAAAAATTTTAAACAGTAATTAAGTTCAACGAAAAGATTACGTAATAAAATAGGGAGGGCTATTATGCTAAACTCTATAACAGGAAGAGAAATCTCACTATACAGCCATTTCAAAGAAGAGTTAAGTAAGGCTAAAGAGATTAAAATAATAGTTTCTTTTTTAAGAGAATCAGGTGTTAAATTAATTGTTAAGGATTTAAAGAAGCAAGCATTAAAAGGTGCAGATATAAAGATTATTACTAGTAAATATCTCAATATCACTGAACCATCTGCCTTAAGCTTATTAAAATATGAGTTAGGTGATATGGTTGATTTAAGATTTTTCTCCAAAGAGAATATATCATTTCATCCTAAGACTTATTTCTTTAAAAATGATAAGGAGAAAGTATTATTTATAGGATCTTCTAATATTTCATATTCTGCTCTAGTCTCAGGAGTAGAATGGAATTATAGATTAGCTGAAAATAATGACCCAAGTTCTTATGAGAAATTTGAAGAAGAGTTTGATAAGGTTTTTAATAAGGAATCAATTATAATAGATGATAAGATACTAAGCAGCTATGCTAGTAACTGGAAAAAGCCTAAAATATATAAGTCTGAAGCAGAAGAAAATAATACTGAGATAAAAACTCCAGAACCAAGAGGGGCACAGATTGAAGCACTATATGAATTGAAGTTGTCGAGGGAAGAAGGATATAACAAGGGTATGGTTATAGCAGCAACTGGAATAGGTAAAACTTATTTAGCAGCTTTTGACTCGATTCAATTTGATAAGGTTTTATTTGTAGCTCATCGAGAAGAGATTTTAAAGCAAGCAGAAAAATCTTATAAAAGAATAGAACCTAGCTTAACGACTAGTTTTTTCAATGGGGAAGAAAAAGATAAGAGTGGTAAAGCAGTATTTGCTAGTGTTCAGACCTTGAGTAAAGAAGATTATTTGAATGATGAGTACTTTAAAAAGGATGAATTCAAGTATATTGTGATTGATGAATTTCATCATGCAGCAGCAGATAGTTATAAGAGAATTCTTGACTATTTTGAACCTGATTTTTTATTAGGTCTTACAGCTACACCCTATCGTATGGATAATAAAGATATTAATGAATTATGTGATGATAATATTATCTATGAGATTTATTTAAAGGATGCAATTAATAGGGGGTTGCTAGTTCCTTTTAAGTATTATGGTATTTATGATTATGAGGTAGATTATGACAAGGTAAAGATGTCTAATGGACAATATAATATCAAAGATTTAGAGAAGAATCTATCTACTCATCAGAGAGGTAATTTAATTTTAAAGCATTACAATAACTTAGCAGGTAAAAGAACTTTAGGTTTTTGTGCCTCTATTAATCATGCAGATTATATGGCTAAATATTTTAATGATAATAATATCAAAGCAGTCTCTGTACATAGCTCAAATAATCAAAAGCAATATTTTATGGAGAGAGATGAAGCAATTGATAAGTTTTTAAAAGGAGAAATAGATGTTATCTTTGCAGTAGATATATTTAATGAAGGAGTAGATATACCTGCTTTAGATACTGTGTTATTTTTAAGACCAACGGAATCTTATACGATTTTCTTACAACAATTAGGTAGAGGATTGAGAAAAGATAAAGGTTCAGGTAAAGAATCTTTAAAAGTGCTTGATTTTATCGGTAATTATAAAAGAGCACACTATATACCTCTTCTTTTATCAGGAGAAAACCCTTTGGAGAATAAAAAGAATAATTTTAGAGATATTGATGAATTTGAATATCCAGATGATTGTAAGGTATCTTTTGATTTGCAAATAATGGACTTATTTAAGGAAATGGCAACTAGAGACCCATTAAGAAAGCGTATGGAAGATGAATACTTTAGATTAAAGAATTATTTAGGTAGAAGACCATTAAGAAAGGATATCTATGAGGGGATAGATATAGATATAAAAGAGTACCTTAGAAAGAAACACAAAGGTTATCTTAGGTTCTTAGAATCTATTGGTGAATTGAAGGATAATGAGAAAAAGTGGATAGATACTATAGTTGAAGATTTTTTAATTGAATTAGAAAAAACAAGCATGAGTAAGTCTTATAAGATACCTACTTTATTAGCTTTATTAGATGATGAGAGATTAAAAAGTGAAGCGAGTATTAAGAAAGTAGGAGAGACTTTCAGGGATTATTATAAGAATTACAAACTTCATCAAAAGGATTTAAATAACAAGAGGCATAAAAATTGGAAAAATTGGGACAAGGATAAGTTTATCAAAGAAGCAGTAAAAAATCCCGTAAAGTTTTTAAGTAAGAGGAAGTTTTTTATCCATGATGAAGTGAATAAAAGGTTTATGTTAGATGAAGAGTTGAAGCCTTATTTAACAGAGGATTTAACAGAACATTTTATTGATATCTTAAAATATAGAGAGTTAAACTACTTTAGAAGAAGATTTAAGGAGAGAGATTAATGAAAAAATATGATAAATTAATCAGAGATAGGATACCAGGTATTATTAAAGAGTCAGGGAAAGAATATGAAGTAGAGGTTATGGATGAGGTAGAGTACAAGTCATACTTAAAAAAGAAGTTACTAGAAGAAGTCAATGAGTATATAGAATCAGAAGAGGTTGAAGAATTAGCTGATATTTTAGAAGTAATGTATGCTATTATAGATCTTAAAGAAGTTACTTTAGAAGAAGTTGATAAGATTAGAAGTGAGAAAGTTGAAAAGCGCGGAGGATTTAAGGAGAGATTAAAATTATTGAAGGTTTATGATTAATTTTATAATTTTTCTAAAGAGAGGTCTTTATAATGGAATGTATATTCTGTAATACAGAAGAATTAGAGATTATATTAGAAAGTCAATTCAGTTTTGCGATTTTTGATAAGTATCCAGTAAATAAAGGTCATTTATTAATAATACCGAAAAGACATTTTAGTAGTTTCTTTGAATTAAGTAAAGAAGAGATGAATGATATTTATGATTTAATTAATCAAGGTAAAGAAAAATTGGATAAGCTCTACAGTCCTGATGGATATAATATAGGAGTTAATGTTGGAGAAACAGCAGGTCAGACTATTATGCATTTACATATACATATAATCCCTAGATATAAAGGAGATATTGAAAATCCTAGGGGTGGAATTAGAAAATTAATGCCGAATTTAGTACCTTATGATGGTTAAAGTATTTATTACATATAAGCAGTTAATATGGTTAATATTAGCTATATTTGCTGTTTTTTTATTATACAATTATTAATGGTACATAGTTTATAGTAGAAAGGGTAGAATACACCCTATTAAATGGAATATCGGGGTGTTTTTATGAAACTAATTGAATACTTTTACTGTAAAGGTAGACAAGGATTTTATTTTGTAGGGACATTTGAAGGTCAAAATCTAAGCTATGATATGGTCTATATTTGTACGACTCCTAATGGTTATAGAATTGGAAGTCAAGATATAGAGAATTTGGATATACATCAGTTCAGTCCAAAAGAGATAATAAATAGATATAGTGACCCAAGCTGTAGAGAGAGTAAAAATCCATTAGATAATGATTGGAGTAGAGAAGATATTGTAGAGTTATTAGATCAAGGAGAGGAATGTCCTTGTTAAAATTTTTCAAGTATTTAGATTTGAGAATAATTATAAAAGCATTGGTTTAAGGGAGGAAGTAATATTTTAATTATTAAATGTGCCAAATGTAAATTTAAAATTATGAAGTATAAGAAGATAGGACAAGGTAAAGTCTTATGTTGTTGGGAAGATAAGATTAGAAAAATATATGCTAAGGTTAAAGGTAAGAAACTATTATGTAGCAATTATGATAATTTAATAGGAGAGATTAGGTCCAAAGGTCAAAGAAATTATGTCAAGATGAATAGAGACCAATTTGCGTATAGTGGAACTAAAATTAGGAAATAAAATCTATAGAATATAAGGTTAAAATGGCTGATTAGAATAGGTGTGATTATTATTTTAGGATTGAGATATGACATTGTAAAGCTATACTTCTATACTTTGAAATAAAATATACTTTTAATTTTTAGGCAGGAATACTTTTAGTATTTGAATATAAACTTAGAGATGCTATGTTAGCAAAGTTGATAATTAGAAATTAAGAGTTGAAAGATAGAGTTTAAGATGAGAGAGCTAGACAATGGAGAATAAATATAATTCTTGGTGATAGGGACTATTCTTTTCAGAAAGAACTTAATACCTATTTTCAATATTTAAAAGAAAATTTAAAGCTTCCTTGTGAGGTAACTGGTATTGAAGATTTTAATTGGGAAGAACCTTATATATTTGGATTTGGAGATGAAGAAGAATATGAGAAACTCAAAAAGAATCAACCATCTTATACTGATATATATGAACTTATTGATATTGAGGAGAATATAGATTCAGAGTGGATTCTTACAAAAGTAAGAAGTGATATAGGAGCTAAAGCAAGACGTAAATCAGATAATAACTATAAACGAGCAAAACTCATTACATTTTTTGGAATCAAGTGATTAGACCAATCCCTAGGTTATTTTTAAAAACTGAAAAACATTATTTAATGGTATATTGCCTTTAGCACAATTATAAATCCATTTAATATAATCTTTTTTACTTTGTTTTCTAACTTTTAAAATGCCTTTACCAAATTTCATAGGTTGATCTAAACCAATAGTACAAAATAAATGAACTAATGCTTGTAAAATCCAAATTCTTTCTATGCCTTTAATTGAACGGATTTGATAGTTATCAAGACCTAATAATGATTTTTCTTGTCTAAAAAATATTTCAATAGGCCAACGCTTACAATAATATTTTAAGATAGTTACTGTATCTAATGAAACATCTGTATAAATAAATGCTTTCAAAGCCTTAGGATCTTTAAAAGCATTTTCAGGCCAAGTTAAAATTACAATAAATTTGGATATACCGAATTGGAGGAGCTAATTGAGGAAGAGCAGATTATTCTAATAGAGGATGGTTATCTACTTAAAGAGTTAGGAAGTAAGGGACTATTCTTATTAACTTTTCAGCAGGCATGTGATTTCTTTAATAAAGATTATTACCAGAAACAGTATTCTAATTTATATCAATTAGATAGTAACCAAGAATTCTTAAATAGGATAGAAGAGATTGGAGATGAACTAGATGATATTGATGAAATTAGAACACTACAATCGTAGAGGTCAGTGGTTCGAGACCGCTTATCCCCACCATTAATTATAACACTCAAAAGAAGAGTGTTTTTTATTTTTTGGCCATTTCCTTTAACAGTATATAAGCGATATAAACTACATATAATAGTATAGATTTGATTTTTAAGGGAGTGGTAAAATGCCTATCATTCAAATAGGTACTAATCATTATGAAGAATACCTTCGAGACAGGTTATTTTTTGAGCTAGCATTTTTAAAACAGGATGGGATAATTATAGAGATAGATGAATTTCAAAAGGGAGATTTAACTGTTTTTGATTGCCAATTAAAACTTGATAAAGATGGATTAGATAATTTGGATTTTATCTTTAATGAATATATTGCTAATGCTTTATCTGATGTAATTATTAATAATATAGAGGGAGAATTGTTAGAGAAGATATTGAAAAGTAAGTATAAACAATTCTCTAATCTTGAAAATCGAGAAATTATAGAGATGGCAACAGATAGATTAAACTTCTTAATAAGTCAAGAAGATCAAAGTATTATTTCTAAAATTCAACGGAAGAATAGAATATTATTAGAAATTCTTGATTACTTAGAAGTAAGAAATGAAATGAGTTTGGAAGGCTTTGTTCAATTTAGATTAAAGGATTATTTGTCAGAATTAGAGGTAGCTATTGATAGAGCAGTGGATGATTTTATTGTAGAAAAAGAATATGAAGAATTTATTCATTTATTGAAATATTTTATTGATACCCAGGAAACTAAAAACGAGTTGATTCATGTGGTTAAATTTAAAAATAATCATTTTAAATTATTAAATGAAGATGGTATGGTAATAGAAAATACCTACTTAGATGAAAATCTTTTAAGTATGGTAGATTGTGATTTAGATTATGATGATTTATTAATCAGTGCTTTGATAACTGCAGCACCTGAATTAATAATCTTACACTTTAAAGAACCAGTTTCTATAATTAAGCCATTAAAGAACATATTTGCTGATAAGATCTCCATCTGTCTAGGTTGTGAGTATTGTAATTTGAATAATTTAAATGAATTAGACTAATTACCTTGTCAAATAAAAACTCAAATTATATAATAGTAATTAGTTTTAAAAGAAGGCGAGGGATTTTAATGATTTTTAAGTTTTTATTTTTACCGATAGTTGGAGCAATAATTGGTTGGATAACTAACTTACTAGCAATTAAATTAATTTTTAGGCCTTATGAACCAATTAAAATTCCTTTATTAAACTTTGAAATTCAAGGGTTATTACCAAAGCGAAGTAAAGAGTTAGCTAAAAAGATTGGAGAGGTTGTAGAAAGAGATTTATTGCCTAAGGAGGAGTTAGAAAGAGAGTTATCAGGACTGGAAGTTAAAGATGACATTAAGGTGGCTATTTTAAGTATTATAGACCAGAAGGCTGAAGAAAAAATACCACCATTTATACCTGATAATTTTAAAGTTATGATTATTAACTTCTTAAAAGAGATGGTAAATAAAGATTTAGATCCATATCTTGATCAGCTAATGGATAGGGCTAAAGACAAAATTTTAAATGAGACAGATTTAGCTCGTTTAGTAGAAACAAGGGTAAGTACCTTTGAAATGAGGGAATTAGAAGAATTAGTATTACAAATTGCAGCTAAAGAATTAAAACATATAGAGGTTCTAGGGGCTATTCTTGGTTTTCTTGTTGGAATAGGACAAACTGTAATTGTTATGAATTTCTAAATTTAACTTGACAGTAGATTTAATAGGATTTATAATTTTAGTAAGTTAATAAGCTTAAAAACTATGAAGAGGACGAGTAAGTTAATTTGATTCTTAGCAGAGAATGGAGATTATAAGCTGGAAGTCTCCTAAGAATTGTTAACTGAAAACCACCTCTGAGTTGACGCCTGAACTTAATGATAGTAGGGTGCTCCGGTAAAAAGCCGTTATTTAAATTGAGATAAATCCATATTTATATATTATATTCTAAAATTTATGGGTTTAATTAGAGTGGAACCACGAATCTTTCGTCTCTAAATTAGAGATGGGGGATTTTTTATTTTTTGTAGCTATGCTTAGGTTTCGCCTAACGGCGAGTTGCCTTTTTCCTTAGATAAAAAAGTAACCAAACCTATGAGTTTTTAAAATAAAAAACTCTTCGTGGCAAACCCAGTCCAATCATTTAAAAGATAGGGAAAACGCTTATACTTTATTAATGTTATCAGAGTTATTAAGTAAATTTGGTGCATTAATAACTAATTTTTGATTTAATCAGATTTCGCTTGCTTTCCCAAGGAAACAGGCTTGATTATATTAATTAATATTTGTTTAAACCATAAATTTGGGACATAAACGAAGCTTAAAATATAACTCAGACATCGCTTACGTTTCTTTGAATTCTTAACTTTTAACTAAAGAAATTTCACATAATTATTTTAAAGCTTTGTTATCTACAATTATAAATTATATATAAGGAGGAATTAAAAATGAGTCAAGTAAAAGTTACTTTACCAGATGGATCAAGTCGGGGGTATGATCGAGGAACAACAGTTAAGGATGTTGCTTTTGATATTGGATCTAGATTAGGAAGAGCTTCAATTGCAGGAAAGGTTAATGGAGAGACTGTAGATGTTTATTATAAAATAGAGGATGATATTAAGTTGGAATTAATTACTTTAGGTTCTGATGAAGGTTTAGAGGTTTATCGCCATACTGCAGCTCATGTTTTGGCTCAAGCAGTAAAAAGATTATATGATGATGTTAAATTAGCTATAGGACCTACAATTGATGATGGTTTCTATTATGATTTTGATATGGAACATAGAATCTCTGAAGAAGATTTTGAAAAGATTGAAAAAGAAATGAAGAAGATTATCAATGAAAAATATGCAATTAAACGAGAAGTATTATCTAAAGAAGAAGCGATTGAATTAATGAAAGAGTTAGGTGAAGATTATAAAGTAGAATTAATTGAAGAATTAGAAGATGATACTGTAAGTATTTATACTCAAGGTGAATTTAGAGATTTATGTCGTGGGCCGCACTTACCATCAACAGGCAAATTAAAGAATAATGCTTTTAAATTATTAAGTGTAGCAGGGGCTTATTGGCGTGGTGATGAAAATAATAAGATGTTACAAAGAGTATATGCTACTGCTTTTTACAAAAAAGCTCAGTTAGATGAGCATCTTGAAAGATTAGAAGAAGCTAAAAAGCGAGATCATCGTAAATTAGGCAAGCAATTAGATTTATTTAGTTTACAAGAAGAGGGTCCAGGATTTCCATTTTTCCATCCTAAAGGAATGGTTTTAAGAAATCAATTAGTAGATTTTTGGAAAGAAGAGCATAGAAAGGCTGGATACCAAGAAATTAAGACTCCTATTATCCTAAACCAAAGTCTTTGGAAGCAGTCTGGACACTGGGACCATTATCGTGATGATATGTACTTTACTCAAATTGATGAGCAAGATTTTGCAGTTAAGCCTATGAACTGTCCAGGTGGTATTTTAGTTTATAAAGATAAAAAACATAGTTATAGAGATTTACCAATTAGAATGGGTGAGCTAGGTTTAGTACACCGCCATGAATTATCTGGTACATTACATGGTTTAATGAGAGTTAGAAACTTCACTCAGGATGATGCTCATATCTTCTGCTTACCATCACAGATTGAGGAAGAGTTAACAGGAGTTATCAAACTAGTGGATACTATTTATAATGCTTTTGGCTTTAAATATAATGTAGAATTAAGTACTAAGCCTGATAAAGCCATGGGGTCTGATGAGTTATGGGATCAAGCAACATCTGCTTTGGAAGAAGCAATTAAAGCTAATGATTTAGATTATGAAATCAATGAAGGAGATGGAGCCTTTTATGGTCCTAAGATAGATTTTCATTTAGAAGACTGTTTAGGACGCACATGGCAATGTGGAACTATACAATTAGATTTCCAAATGCCAGAACGTTTTGATTTAACTTATGTCGGTAGTGATGGTGAAGAACACAGACCAGTTATGATTCACCGTGCTATTTATGGAAGTTTAGAAAGATTTATGGGAATCTTAATTGAACATTATGCAGGTGCTTTCCCAACTTGGTTAGCTCCAGTACAAGCTCAAATTATTCCGATTACTGATAATCATATCGACTATTCTTATAAGGTAAAAGAAGAATTAGAAAGTGCAGGAATAAGAGTAGATGTGGACATTAGACAAGAGAAGGTTGGGTATAAGATTAGAGAAGCTCAAGTTCAACAAATCCCTTATATGTTGATTATAGGTGATGATGAAGTAGAAAGTGAAACAGTATCTGTACGAGATCGTCGTGAAGGTGATTTAGGTGCTGTTAAAGTTGATGAGTTTAAAGAAGATGTTTTAGAGGAAGTTGAGAATAAAAAATAAGGGTTGCTAGTTATCAGCTCCTGGCTTCTAGCTGATTAATCTATAGCTAACAGTTAGGAGCTAATAGCTAAAGGCTGATTTTTTTCTTGACACAATATTTAATCTATAGTATACTGTTATAGAACAATAAAGAAGAAGTCATCCGCTTCTCACCTAGAGCAAGTAACTTTGGGTTAATAGAGTTGAACATAATTTCCTTATAAATATATTAAGGTATTTCTATGTTTAAATCTTCAAGCGGGATGACCTATATCTATGGTCATCTTTTTTCTTGTTAAAAACTTAGGAGGTGCATATAAAATTAGTACGGATTTAAGAGTTAATGAGCGAATTCGTGCTCGTCAGGTTAGAGTTGTTGATAATGAAGGTGAACAAGTTGGTGTTATGCCACTAAAAAAAGCTTTAAGTATTGCTGAAGAAAGAGGTTTTGATTTAGTAGAGGTTGCTCCTCAAGCTAAACCACCTGTTTGTAAGATAATGGATTATGGTAAATATAAATATGAACAGGCCAAAAAAGCTAAAGAGGCTAAAAAGAATCAAAATGTTATGAAGGTTAAAGAAGTTCAAATGAGTGTTAAAATTGAAGACCATGATTTCAATGTAAAGGTGAACATGGCTAAAAGGTTCTTAAACAATAAAGATAAAGTAAAAGTAAGAATTCGCTTCCGCGGAAGAGAGATCGCACACAAAGATCTTGGATATGAATTAATGGATAGGTTCGCAGAAGAAGTTAAAGATTTAGGTAGAGTATCTAGTAAAGCAAGTATGGAAGGTAGACATATGCTAATGTTTATCACTCCAACAAGTGACAAGTAAGTTAGGAGGAGGAAATAATTATGGGTAAAATGAAGACACATAAAGGAACTAAGAAGAGATTCAAAAAGACTGCTAAAGGTAAAATTAAGAAAAAAGGTAAAGCTTTTGCTAGTCATTTAATGACTAATAAAAGTGGAAATAGAAAGAGAAAATTAAGAGGCGGAGAAATGGCAAGTAAAGCAGATTCTAAGAGGATTTCAGAAGCATTACCATACGAATAATAGAAAGATTATTGAGGAGGAAAGATTATGCCACGAGTTAAACGGGGAAATAGAAGAAGAAAAAGAAGAAAGAAGATATTAAAGCTAGCTAAAGGTTATTTCGGTTCTAAAAGTAAATTATATAGACCAGCTACAGAACAAGTACTAAAATCTTTAGCTTATGCATATAGAGATAGAAAACAAAAGAAAAGAAACTTCAGAAAATTATGGATTACAAGAATTAATGCTGGTGTAAGACAACATGGACTTTCTTACAGCAGATTCATTTATGGATTAAAGCAAGCTGATGTTGATATTAACAGAAAAATGTTAGCTGAACTAGCTGTTAATGATAGTGAAAGCTTTGAAGAGTTAGTTAACTTAGCTAAAGAAAATCTATAATTATTTCTTAGACCTAGAGCTGATGCTTTAGGTCTTTTAGTTTTTTGATAAGAAATTATTAACTAATACATAGAACTCAATAATTTTTGTCACAAGTTAGTACTAATTAAAGAGGAGATAATTAAGTTGTTATATTATGACTATTATTTTTAATTGATATATATTCACAGTTTTCAAGTCTTATTATCATTAAAATCTCCTTGACAAAGCACCGACTTAATAGGTATAATAACAAGTAAATTGAATAGTTGCTTTAATCGCTTAATTCTATTAATTATATAGAAGCGGGGGACCCACTTTATTTTGGGGCGAATGTAAACTTACTTGTAGTGAGTTTACTAAGGTTACCTTTAACCTGAGTCCGACAGCTAACCTCGTCAGCGTTCAAAAAGGGGTAGGCGGTATTATATTAAATATAGTATTCGAACTATATTTAGTATTTATTATTATCTTATAAATAAGGTGATAATAGATATTTTATTATGATACTTTAAAGGCTATAGCTACCTGCTATAGCCTTTTTTTTATGTGTGCCTCGTAGATTTAGTAAACAGTAGGTGAAAATCCTATCCATGCTGTTTTCGCCAGTACGGTGTGTGAAATCAACAGTAGCAGGGTGTCTACCGTGAGGTAGAATCTGAAGAGTTTGAGATGAGCAATCAGTCCGGAACAATATGTGAACCAGAGGTGGCATTTAGCTTTGGCGACCCGCCATAAAAACGGGGAAGTCCAATGTTAGCTTGGGGCTCTGTACAAAGGAGAGACAGGTAGCGCTGGTAAATACGTGTAACTGGAAGTGCCCATGTTAGAAAACTAGGTGTGATTAGGGTCGGAATGATTGTAGGGTTTACGTAATTGACCGAGGGAATCTCTAATATAATTCTTTATAGAAATCTATAGAGATAAGTGATGGTATAACTCCAACAGGAAAGCCAGAGTGATGATATATTAGAGTTCAGAAGATATCATAGTAGTGAGAAAAAAAATCAACGAAAGTTGATTATAGCGAAGGATATCTAGGTTATTGAAGTTTAAGATTTGATTACTAATGATATCTTAATTTTGAGTGGTTTAAACACTAGTACTATAGTGGGT
>NZ_KB900619.1:13206-249370 GCF_000379025.1 Orenia marismortui DSM 5156 | reverse complement strand
TGCATATGCACAAGAGATGGATGAGAAAGATGCATATAAAGGCTTAGCTATATCATTACTATTGATGTATTTAGCAAATAAATTCTTTAATAAAGATGAGAGTGATTTTAATGGTATAGGTGATTATAGTGATGAAGATTTAATATGGCTAGCTAGAGCAGTTAATGGAGAAGCAAGAGGTGAACCTTTTAAAGGACAAGTTGCTGTAGCAGCAGTAGTTCTTAACCGAGTGAAAAGTTTAGAGTTTCCCGATAATGTTTATGATGTAATCCATCAGGAAGGACAATTTAGTTCTGTTGATGATAAGCAAATTTATTTAACACCAAGTGAATCCTCTTTTAAGGCTGCTAAAGAGGCTTTAAAGGGAAGTGACCCATCACTTGGAGCACTGTATTTTTATAATCCTAAAACAGCAAAAACTTTATGGTGGCTAGAAACTAGAGAAAAGACGATAATAATTGGTGATCATGCTTTTGCTAAGTAGTTTAGTATTTTTTAAATCAGTTTCAGAAATAATTTCTGAAACTGATTTTTTATTATTCTCTAATATTTTTCTACCATAGGTTTGTGAACTTAAAGTGAAATATTTTTATAAAAACCTCAAAAATTTTTTAGCCAAGAATCTTCACAGACTAAACACAGTTTTTCAAACATTAAATTTTTATTTAGAATTATGATTAATTTGAAAGATCTAAAAGCTTAATGGGAGAGATAGTGTCAAGTTTCTGTAGGTAAAAGTTTAAAACTCCTCTTTTGATAATTAAAGCAATGACTTTACTGCTTTAAACAGTCTAGTTCTTACTCCTTTATTTATACTTGGGATATTATTGCTTGGTTCAGCAAATTTCTTTTTCAAATTATTTTTCACTACTTTTGATTCTATTTCCACTATTTTTTCTTCTTTTTGCTCTTTTCTTGCTTTCTCTAGAATAATTTCTTTTAATTCGTATTCTGTTCCTCCATTAAATTTAAAAGACCTTAATCTTGCCATCTGATCTACTCCTACTTCAGACCAACCCATTGGTCTTGAACTTAATCTATCTGATAATATATGACTAACATGACCTTCAGCACTACAACCAATAGCATTTTCATCTTTATAATAGTTTACTATTCCAGCCCAGTTATTATAAATATAGCTTCTACTTTGTCTTATCGCTTTCTTCTTAGATTCCTTTTCAGCTTGAGATATCAATTCACTAAATATCTCTTTTATCTGTACTTTATCTAAATTATTTATTCCTTGCCAAAGATCAAATCTAAGCTTTTGGGCATGTCCTGTAGCCTTTAAAACATACTTATTTAAATGATATCTATCTAGTATCTGCTTACTTTTAGGCAACCACTTTAAACCCTCTTTAATCCAAAGTGCCCCATCTCCTGCAATATAAATCTGCTTTATGCTATCAAAGTCGTAATTATCCTCTATATAGTCCATAATTTCTAGCCACAAGTCTTCCGACTTGTTATACATACCTGAAAAGGAATAACTGTTCTTTAACTTATTTCTACCATTTTCTTTAATAATTCCTTCATGAACATAAACTAATCTTGGTACAGCATTCTTCCCGTTTTGCAAAGAAACATGGTCTTCATCAGCTTCTATATATAAATAATCAATCTTTCTTTTTGCTTTCGGATTACTTAATTTATCGTTTTCTATTTTACCTAATTTTCTTATTTTATTCATAACTGTTTGACCTGTTATAGTTAAATTATTCACTACTTCCTCTCCTACTTTGGCGTAAGATTTATCAATTGATAAATCTACTATCTTTGCTTCTAAGCCAGTATCTATCCTTTGATACTTATCTATACCTAATTTTTTATCTGCTAAATGTTCATACTCTTTATTGAACTTAGATTTATAATACCTTCTCTCAAATTCAACTTCACCAAACTCTGTTATCAATTTTCTCTTCTTTTTTCTTACTATCTTCCAATTCTTTTTACGCTCAGGACTTTCCTTAATTACTTCATCTATTACTTCTATAATATACTTACACAACTCTTTACCTAATTCATCAAAGTCTTTTCTTAGAGTATTTATAAAGTCTGAAATATCTTCTTTATCACTCAATAGAATATTTTTTAAAAATTCTTCTGAATTATCCTTAATTTTTTCTCCAAACTGCTGTATAATTGTATCCATAGGGACTCCTCCTTGATGTGTTTTGATTAGGTACTTAACACTTTATCAAAAGAGGAGTCCTTTTTCTAATTTTTTGATTAAATTTACCTACACTTATTTTACACTAAGATGGCTTAGTTTTTTATTAGAATTTATTAATGTTTTTAGGAAGTAGCTATTGAATAGTATAAAGATAACGCGTTGTGCTATTAAAAGAACTGATACAATAGAATGATAAAGCGACAGTTTCGGAGTTAGGCGTTAGGAACTAGGACATAGAAAGATCTTACTAACTCCTATGACCTATCACCTAGCACCTAAAAGTGTCTCTTTATACCCATAAAAAGACACTATTTATATTAAGGTTTAACTAGCACAACGCGTAAAGATAAATATTTATTTTATCTTATTAATCAGATATCTATATAAGAAGCATCAAATAATAAATTTAAGTTTTTCATTTTCTAATTTAGATTTTAGCTGTTTAGCTAGTGGTAATTTAGATATACTAAGATATAAAGGATAAGTCTTGAGTATAATATTTTTGCTATCTATGTGTAATTAATGTATAATTATAAAAAGAATCTAATTGTGGTTAAATATTATCTAATTTATAATTGATAAACTTTAGTCAAGGACTTATTATAATTGAATTTTGGTGTTAAGAAAATTTTTAGAGGTGATAAAGAAGATGATTATTAGAAAGTCTAGACGTGAAATAGAAATTATGAAGAAAGCTGGAAAGATAGTAGCAGAGACTCATGCTCTATTAGCTGAAAAAGTTGCTCCAGGAATTACTACAGGTGAGCTTGATAGAATAGCAGAAGAGTTTGTTTTGAGTAAAGGTGCTAAGCCAGCTTTTAAAGGTTATCAAGGTTTTCCTTATACTCTATGTATCTCTATCAATGAAGAAGTAGTGCATGGCTTTCCAGGAAAAAGGGTATTAGAATCTGGTGATATTATTAGTATTGATATGGGAGTTATTATAGATGGTTATTATGGAGATTCGGCATATACATTAGCAGTTGGTCAAGTATCTGAGAAGGCTAATGGTCTATTAAAAGCTACAGAAGAATCTTTATATAAGGGGATTGAGCAGGCGGTTACAGGGAATCGGTTGTCTGATATTTCTCATGCAGTTCAAAATCACGCTGAGAAGCATGGATATTCAGTAGTAAGGCGTTTTGTAGGACATGGAATTGGAAGAGGACTTCATGAAGATCCTCAAATACCTAACTTTGGTCCTGCAGGAAGAGGGCCAAGATTGAAAGAAGGTATGGTTTTAGCAATTGAACCTATGATTAATATAGGAACTCATAAGGTTAAAGTTTTAGATGATGGATGGACAGCAGTTACTACTGATGGGGAGCTATCTGCACATTTTGAACATACTGTTGCTATAACTAAGAAGGGGCCTGAAATTTTAACTAAACTTTAATAGACCTAATTAATATATTATTATAAACATAAGGTCTTATGCTAATAGGAAGTTGATTTATTAGATAGAATAATGCGTTGTTGAGAAGTCATAAGCAAGCAGTAAATCAATTAATCAACTTGTCATTTGTGACTAGCTATCCGTTAGTATTATTTTATATTTATTAATAGCTATTATATATTCAAGATTAATTACAATGTATAGAATATAAATTTATTAGAATAGATTATATTTAAATTTCTTATTTTAAGAGAGTATTGACTTGAGGTCAATACTCTTTTTTTATTAAATTGTTAGTTAATTGCTTAGTTTTTTTAGAAATAAAAGAGTATAAGTATATTTTAGATAAAAGAGTGTAATTATATAGTTGTATTAATACTTGTTTTAACATTCGTTATTAGGCACCAACTAGAATAAAGGAGGTAGATTAATTATGGCACTTCATGATGAAGATTTATATAACTTGCCAGAAGAAGCTAAAGATTTTCATCGGATGATTGTAACTGTAATGGAAGAACTGGAAGCAGTTGATTGGTATAATCAAAGGGCTGCAGCAACTAAAGATCCTCAAGTTAGAGCCATAGTAGAACATAATCGTGATGAAGAGTTTGAACATGCAGCAATGGCATTAGAATGGTTAAGAAGACATCACTCTGTTTTTGATCAATATTTGAAAGAATTTTTATTTAGTGATGGTCATATTACACATGCTGATGATGAGCACCACCATGGACATGATCATAAGCATGGGCCCATAGATAATCCCCAAATAAGTAGTACTAGTAGTGATAATTCATTAGGAATTAAAGGTTTAAATAGAAAGGGGGAAAATTGATGAGCAATTTAAGAAGGTCATTGGCGCCAATAACTCCTGAAGCTTGGGAGTTTATAGAAGAGGAAGCAAGAGATGTTCTAAATATTAAATTGACAGGTCGTAGAGCTGTTGATTTTATTGGACCAAAAGGAATTGATTTTGCTGCAGTAAATACAGGAAGAAGAGTATTATTTGATGATTCTGAATTAGAAGGAATAAGGTATTTTAAGCGTCATGTCTTACCTTTAATAGAAGTAGAAGTTCCTTTTAAGATGAATCTAGAAGAGATTGAATCTTTAGTTAGGGGCGCAGAAGATGTGGATACTGATCCATTAATTGAAGCTGCAGAGAAGGTTGCTAGAGCAGAAAATGAAGCAATTTTTTATGGTATGGATGAAGTTAGCATAGAAGGATTAATAGATTCTTCTGCCCAAGAAGTAATTGATATTAATGAAAAAGAAGGGATAGTTTCAGCAGTAGCAACAGGTGTTAAAAATTTGGTGATCGAGAATATAGAAGGTCCATATATATTATTGTTAGGTCCTAAAATGTTTTCAATGTTATATAAATTAAATGAAATTGATGATAAGGGATATCCTACTAGAAAGAGATTAGAAGAATTAATTGAAGGAAAAGTAATTCCGGCACCTGTTCTGGGAGATAAGGGGATATTACTTTCTACTAGAGGAGAGGATTTTGAGTTGATTGTTGGAGAAGATATCTCTATTGGTTTTAACTATCAAGATAGAGATGAATTAGAGTTCTTTTTCTTAGAATCTTTTACTTTTAGAGTTAATACTCCAGAAGCTATAGTAGTTTTAAAATAACTTTATTTAGCTTTGAAGAAATAGGCTATTGTGTCTATTAAGCCTAAGGAAATATCTTGCTTAAATTTCAGTAAAAATAAATCCTTAAAGCATATTTTTTTAATACTAATCCATACTAATATTAGCATAGATAGGAAAGGAGAATCAAGATGGTAGTTGCAACTACAACAGGTGAAGAAGTAAAGCAGAAGGTTATTGAATTTTTAAAGAAAAAAGATACAGGGGCATTAGCAACCTCTGGAGCAGATACAAGAGTAAGCCCTGTTAAATATTTTCTTGGAGAAGACCTTGATATTTATATTCACAGTGATGGAGGTTCTAAATTCGATAATTTAAGACAGAATAAGGATGTTTGTCTATTAGTAAGTACAGAATTTTATGGAGATTATAAAACAATTAAAGGTGTGCAAGTTTTTGGACAAGCAGAAATAGCTAAGTCTGATTCATCACTCTATCAGGAAGCTGAAAAGTATTGTCCCTTTAATCATATGTCAGGTGAGGGATATATTATTAAAATTACTGCTGATAGAGCAGTTTATAAAAATTCAGTAGATGGTAATGGAGAAAAAAATATTTGGAAAGCTTAATTAAATAATTATTTCTGATTTCTGATTAAACCTTCTAAAGTAGATACAGTCTAAATTAAAAGACTGTTTTAAAATCTATTTTGGAAGGTTTAATTATTTATATGGCTACATGATATAATTTCTTGATATATTAATATTTCATATATAACTACTAAGGTCCTTAATTTGTTTCTTATCTTACAGTAGTTACTTTTAGTATATTCCTAAGCTAATATTATAAATTTATATGTTCTCTTCAGTTGTAGTGCAATTAAACTAAATGTAAATTTTTGGATAAAAGAAGGAGAAATTAAGCTCATAAAGAAAGATGAAAATATAGATTGTTTAAGGTATTTACTATAAAATTATTGAAAGGGGTGTAATAATGTCAGCAAAGGTACGTAAACACCTTTACATAAGTGGTAAAGTACAAGGTGTGGGTTTTCGTTGGTATACCTCTGAAAAAGCAGCTTATTTAGGCATAAAAGGTTGGGTCAAAAACCTATCTGATGGCAGAGTAGAAGCCATTATTAGTGGTGATAAGGATAAGGTGAAGAAGATGATAGATTTTATTAGTATAGGATCTCCACTGGCCCAAGTAAAGAAAGTAGAGGTTATAGATGAAGATTATCAAGGTGAATTCAAAAAATTCAAAACTAAATATTAGTAAAATTATTTTTTAATAAAGTTCATACTATTATGAAATAATTAGTGTCAAGAGAAGTTATTTAATATAAATAGAAGTAAGTTTTAAATTGCTTATTTTGGATAAACTTATTAATATATTTATTATAACTAATAAAAGTTATATTGATTTAGTTGGAATTTAATAAGATTATTTTACTCTTAAAATAATATAAGACTAATTAGGAGTAACTTTAGCAATAAAATAATTTTTATTCTTATAATATAATAATTTTGATATCTAAATCATAAATTTTATCTAAAAGATTTTAGATATTAATTGAAAAATGTCTATCAAATAAGTTATGAATTTGTCTTAGATAAGAAAAGGTAATTAAATTAATTGCTAGAAATTAATATACATAGTTTTAGAGGAGTTATTAAGAAGTTTTCACTAGCATTAATAATTTTAAACTGTCTGCTAGAAGGAAGATAAGTATTATTGTAAAGTAGGCTGGAAACATTAAAGAGGAGGCCGAAAGTAGTGAATGATAGAGATTTATGTGAAGATAAAAGAAGTATAAGTGGTAGTTTTTCTTGGCATACAGATGCTTATGCTTGCAAAAAGTATGAGGCAGATAGAGTTTTATTGTATGATAGCTTATTAAAAAGGTTACACAGTCTAAATTTTAGTTCTATTTTAGATGTAGGATGTGGAAAAGGAAGTTTGTTGGCAAGGGTTAATAAATTTGATCAGTCTATTACTCTTGCAGGTTTAGACTCTTCAGCAGATAAGATAAGAGTTGCTAAAAGAAGGTTAGGAGAAAAAAGTGATTTGATTATTTGTGATTCAGAGATATTACCTTGGGATGAGGGAAGCTTTGATTTAGTAGTATGTTCAGAGGCTTTTCAACGTTATACTCATCCAGAAAGAGTCTTATCAGAGATGAAACGTGTTATAAAGCCCAATGGCTATCTTATAGTAGGTGATTATTGGAAGATAACTCCTTTAAGGCAAATTAATAATTTATTTAGGGCAATACTAAACAATTCTTTAAAGATTTATTCTAAGACTGAGATTTCTGATTTATTAGAGCAATATGGTTTTAAGCTAACTGAATGGGAATTAATAGATAACAGTATCTATATATTAGTTGCTCAAAAAGGAGTATCCATAAATTAGTTTATTTATTGAGAGATATAAGTAATTTGCTATAATAACATTTGAGGTATAAGAAGGTTTTAATGCTTATTCATTAAAATATTAATTTAATCTATCTAAAATGATTAGCAAAATTTTTTTACCTTATTAAAATAAATGGGATGAGTTGGGGGGGATAGTTAATGGGTTATAAATTAAGAAAGACTTATATTAAAAAGAGAGGATTACCTCCAGGCACTTTGATACATAGTGGAAAGCATAAAGATGAAAAGGTTAAGGTCGATTTTTTTCATTATAGCAATGGCTTTTATATAGAAAAGAAAGATGTTGAGATTGAAGAAGCTTTAAATCATAGAAATGAAACAGGGATTAAATGGATCAATATTGATGGCTTACATAATGTAGACTTAATTAAAAAGGTAGGAGAAGAATTTGAAATTCACTCTTTAGTATTAGAGGATATATTAGATACAGAACAACGTCCTAAATTAGATATCTATGATGATTATATATATTTAGTAATTAAATTATTTTCTTATAATGAAAATGAAGAGATTGATATAGAGCAGATCAGTATTATTTTAGGCAAGGATTTTGTTATAACCTTTCAAGAAAAAGAAGGAGATGTATTTGAAAGCATTAGAAGTCGAATTAGGAATAAGGAGTCTAAAATTCGTAGGCTTTCTTCTGATTATCTAGCTTATGCTTTATTAGATATAGTTGTTGATAATTATTTTGTAGTTTTAGATGAAATAAGTGAAGTCTTATTTTTGATGGAAGAAGAGTTAATTATGGATCCCTCTCAAGATATGTTACCAGATATACAGCAAATAAAAAGAGAATTGATATTTTTAGAGAAAGCTGTTTGGCCCTTAAAGGGTCTAATCACTAGTTTATCTAAGGTGGATAATGATTTTTTTAAGGAAGATACTATCTTATACTTAAGGGATGTTAATGATCATGTTGAGAGAACTATAGATACAATTCAGACCTTTAGAGATATAATTAATGGAATTTTAGATACTTATTTATCTAGTGTTAATAATAGAATGAATGAAATAATGCAGGTGTTGACTATAATCTCTACTATTTTTATTCCTCTAACATTTATTGCTGGAATTTATGGGATGAACTTTAAATACATGCCTGAATTAGAAAGCGAATTAGGTTACCCAATTACTTTAATAGTAATGTTATTTATGGTAATAGGAATGTTAATTTATTTCAAGAAGAAAAAGTGGCTTTAAAGGGGAGGTAATGACAATAGATAACAAAGAAAATAGAAAATATAAATGTGAAGTATGTGGTTATACCTATAATCCAGAAGTAGGGGATAAAAGGTTTAATTTAGAGAAAGGGGTTCCTTTCAATGATTTACCTCATAATTGGAGATGTCCTGTTTGCAATGCTGATAAAGATCAATTTTTTGAAGTTAGAATTTCTCAAATATAATTTTTAACGGTATTTTTGATATCATAATTATTCATACTATAGATGATGGGGTGAATAAAATGTCTAAATTAAACAAATTTAAATTGATGATTAATAATATAAAATTAGCTTATAAATATATCAGAGATCCTAAGGTATCTTTAATGAGAAAGATATTATTAATTTTTCCGTTAGTATATATATTATCTCCAGTTGATTTGATTCCAGAGATTTTATTGCCTTTATTAGGCTGGTTAGATGATACAGTTATAGCTTTAACTGTCTGGAATTATATGTTCAATTTAATTAGAAAAGAAGAAGAAGGTAATAATAGTGAATATACTTTAGAAGAAGATGAGTATAAGATTAAATAGAATATAAAAATCTTAATTTGACTAATATTAGTCAAATTAAGATTAAAATTTATTGGTTGATTGTATAATTAAATTGAACTAATAAAAAAATGCCCATAGTGGACCAAACTGTAATATAATTGAATCACCACAAAACAAAAAATTACAGGAGGGTGCACACTATGGACTACTTAAATGATACACCAAAATCCCGAAAAAATAAACACCTAAATGCTTATGAGCGTGGTCAAATTGCATTGTTACATTCCGAAGGAATGTCGCCTTATGCTATTGCAAAACGTCTAGGTAGAGCTTCTAATACAATTAGAAACGAGTTAAAGCGTGGTACAGTTTCCCAAATTAAAGGCAATAAAACTGTAGAGATTTACTTCCCTGACGCTGGTCAAAAAGTTTATGAATCTAATCGTAAAAATTGCGGACCGAAATTTAAGCTTTTAGAATGTGAAACATTCATTGATTATGTTATAGAGTTATTTTGCGAGCATAAACAATCTCTTGATTCTATTTGTGGTGCAGCAAAGCTGCATAACAAATTCTCAAAGTCAGAGATGGTATGCACTAAAACTCTATATAACTATATAGATCTTGGACTACTTCAGATTAGCAATATTGATTTGCCATTGAAGCTTAAACGTTCTTCAAAATCAAAATGTCTTAAGCGTAATAAAAAGAAACTTGGCACAAGTATCGATGAACGCCCTGAAAATATTAATGATCGCAGTGAATTTGGGCATTGGGAAATTGACACTGTTATTGGTAAAAAGAATAAAAATGATGAAGTTTTACTCACTATGACAGAGCGCATGACTCGTAAAGAAATCATTCGTAAAATTCCTGGTAAAACAGCTGAATCTGTTCAAAATGCTATATTAAAACTAATCAAAGACTCTGGAGAGCTTTTTTCTAATGTATTTAAAAGCTTTACCTGCGATAATGGCTCTGAATTTTCAGAGCTAGGTTCTATAGAAGAAATAGTTGATACAAAAGTATATTTTACTCATCCCTATTCATCATGGGAAAGAGGTACCAATGAACGTCATAATGGTCTCATAAGACGTTTTATACCTAAAGGCAGAAGTATAAGTGAATTCTCTATTGAATCTATTGCTAGAGTTCAAAACTGGTGTAATACTCTACCAAGAAAAATTTTAGGATACCTAACTCCTGATGAAGCTTTTGAAGATCAACTAAGAGAAATTCTATATAACTAATTAACCAAATTATTACAGTTTGAAACTAGTTCAATTTAATATTGCAATTTAAGATTAAAATTTATTTTAAATTATTTTCAATTTTTTTCAAATGGTCTTTTCTAGTTGATAGAAGAGATGTGACTATTTTCTTACTCCGTTGATCAAGTTTTTGATTCATAAATTTTTCTGTTTCTTTGATACCATTTTTTTCTTTAGTATAAAGTTTTTCTAATAATTGATTATTGTCAGTTTCTATTCCTAATAGACTCCCAAATTCCATCATAGTATTAGAGATTACTCCACTAAGACCTCTATCTTCTTGAGGGGCTGCCCCTAAATTTTGTATATGTGTAGTTAAAGTACTGGCATGGTCTTTATGGTCTTGTTGCATGTTTTGTAATAGTTGTCTAGTATCTGTGTTTTTAGCTTTAGCAATAAAATCATTATAGGAATCTATAGACATATGTTCTTGTTTTAATATTTCATTGAGTGTAGATACTACTCTGTTCTTATTAATAATTTCTTCTGGCATGATTGAAACCTCCCTTATAGTTATAAAGAATTTAATAAGATAATATATTATTTATATGTTAGTATGACTTTGATAATGATTATTATACTTTAAATTAATTTGATTTTTTTATTATTGTCTTTATAAATATAATGGAATTTATACTTTTGTAAGTTAGTTCTAAATTTATTATAATATATACAAATCGATTATTTTTAAGGTGGAATTTTGTGGTTGAATATTTAAATGTTTTTTTAGATAGCTAATAATAACTGTTTATTAGTGAACAGCCATAAGAAATATATATTCTGAGGTGGTATGATGTTAAAGAAATATAAAGTATCAAATCTTTATCAAGGAAGATTAGAAAGAGGAGATGATCTTCTAGAAAAAATTACAGAGATTATCAATAATGCAGGTATAAAGCTAGGTAGAATAACGGCTATAGGGGCTGTAGAAAAAGCAAAGCTATCTTTTTATAACCAAAAAAAAGGTCTATGAGGAAGATGAGATTAACAAACCTTTAGAGATTGTAAGTTTATTAGGTAATATTTCTTTGAAAGATAATGAAATTATGCTTCATGCTCATATAGCTTTAGGTGATGAAGATGGAAGATTATATGGTGGGCATTTTACTACAGGGACTACAGTATTTGCTTGTGAATTTATAATTGAGGAGTTTGAAGGAGAAGAACTTGAAAGAAAATATGATGAAAAAACTGGACTCCCATTTTGGAGATATCAATAAATTATATATAGGAGAAATAGATATGAAGAATTTTTGGGAAGTACAAGATAGAAAAATAATTTATAAAAGTGGAATTGTTTCTTTTAAAGAAGAAAAATGCTATCATACTAAGAAGAAAATAATCCATCCATTCTTTAAAATGGAGTTTTTGGATTGGGTAAATATAGTTCCACTTACTACTAAAGAAGAGGTAGTATTAGTTAAACAGTATCGGTTTGGAATTGATGAGGTTACATTAGAGGTGCCAGCAGGAACTTTAGATAAGGGTGAGCAAGATCCTCAACTTGCTGCTCAAAGAGAGCTACTAGAAGAGACAGGTTATTCTAGTAATGATATAGTTTCTTTAGGTAAAGTAGCAGCTAACCCAGCAATTCAAAATAATTATTGTCATTTTTATTTGGCAAAAGATGTTATTTTAACATCAGAACAAGACTTAGATTTAACTGAGGATATTGAAATAGAGTTAGTTAAGTTAACTGAGATTGATAGTCTTATCTCTTCAGGTCAAATTAAACATTCTTTATCCATATTAAATTTATTATATGCCAAAGAGTATTTAAATAATTGACACTCCACAGGGCAAGCCCAATGTGGATTCCTCATTCCTAGAAACGAGCCTATGTCAACTTAATATCAAGTATTAAGCCTAATAGGTCTTACAGTTTCTCCAGAGGCTTACCTACGAGTTTTTATTAAAAACTCTTCGTGATGAATCCAATCCTGTATGCCCTACAGTACTGACGATTAAGGACTTCTGATACCTTGAATATTTTACGCAACAGAGGAGCTTGGTTATCGCTTCAATTCCTGTTGCAACTCCATATATTCAGTTGTGGATTTATCACGTCAGGCTATGCCTGTAAGAAGATTTACCTTAATTAATATTAGTTTACCACAAATTCAAGATAATATGTATAGTAACAATTAACAATAAACTAATATCGAATTAGCTTATTGTTAGTGCTTACATCCATGAGGGTAAGCCCATCAGGTTTTACGCACTAAATTCTATAACTTAATTTTATTTTTTAATACATAAAGTCCTCCAAACTTTCAAATCATATATATAAATAAATTGGTTATTTGGACATTAAACTTTTATTATATAGTGAATATATAAAATTTAAGGAGGCATTAAGATGGAAGATAAAAATGTTAAGTATGCTAGATTAACTGGCCATGAGAAGAGAAAGTTAGAGGATATGGAAATAGCCATGAACTTAGATCGAAAGGAAGAGGATAAAGTAATTATTTTAGCAGTGGAAGATAATAATTAAACTGAGCAATCTAGCTCAGTTTCTTTAAATCTAATATCTTAAGGAGACTTCATAATTAGAAATATTTTAATTAAAATATTTCTAATTATGAAGGTAAAAAACTCTTTATCTAGAAATATTATAAAGATATTTATAAATATAAAGTTTAGCATCATATTAATTAAAAGTTTAGTTATACACAAGTAAAATTATATTAGCCAAATTACTAACTAATATAAAATTAGGATATAGAGGCGGAGGAATTATTATGGGGGAGATCACTTTAGGAATTTATTTGGTTTTAAAATTATCTATATTTATATCTGTTACTTATTTAATTACAAATTTTAAATTCTCTTTTGGGAAAAAAGTTACAGATATAAGTAAGAAAAATAAATTCTATCTTAATATTAGTTTTATATTATTATTATTTTTGGGAAGTTATTTTTTAGGTGCTTATAATATAGGTCTTTATTATTTAGTTATTATATTAAGTGGAAAATTATTAGGAAGGCCTTATGGATTAATTCTTGGATTGATAGCTGCTTTTTATAGCAATTATTTGGGAATAAATTTATATTCTTTTGCTTTAGAAGCAATATTAATTGGGGTAGCTATAGATCTAATATCATTTTTCGATCTGAAGAATATAGATGACAAATTAGAAAATTTATATATTAGTTTAGTTTTAGCATTAATTTTAATCTACCAAGATGATTTAATTGTAAATTTTATTTTTAATACTTTGACTTTTTGGGTAACTTTAATGATTATAAATAATTATAATAGAAAAATACAACTACTTAAGGATAAAGAAAAAGAATTAGAAGATGTTAGTTTAACCTGCAATAGTCTAACTGGATTACATGATATTAATAATCGAATGAGTTCTAATTTTACCTTGGAAGAGACCTATGATTCTTTGGTAGAGATCGGATGTGAACAGTTAGGAATTAATTATGGTGGATTATTAGCAGAATCAGAAGAAGAAGGATATTTTGATATCAAATCTTTTGTAGGATTAGATAGGAAATATTTAAAAAAGATGAAAATAAAAAAGAGTAATTTATATTTTGGCCATCCATTGAAAGAGTCTGGTAGTGTTATTATTAATTCTCTAGATAAAGAAGAGAATGAAGATGTTACTTTATTTATTGAAGATGGTTTTAAGTCTTTATTAATATCTCCAATTTTTATAGAAGGTGACATTAAAGCGATTGTTTTCTTTTTGCACAAGGAAGAGGGGTTTTTCTCGAATAGACATTTAATGCCTATTCAAACAATAGTAGAACAAGCACCTTTAGTAATTGAGAAAGCTCATTTTTTCGAAAAGATGGAAAGAAATGTGGCAGGTCTTTCCACTTTACAAAGAACCAGTAATACTATTAATTCTACTTTGAATTTAGATGAAGTAATTAATCTAACTGTAGATGTAGTTATGGGTACGATGGGGGTTTCAATGTCTGGTTTATTTTTGGTTAATGATGAAAATGAAGATAAATTAGACCTAGTTGCTTCTGTAGGCTTTCCTCAAAATGAAGATAAAGAAAAATTAATTAGTTTAGCCGAAGAGATAGCTTGGCGAACTATTAAAGAGGATAGCCCATTAATTACAGATGAAGTTCCTAAAGAAGCTAAAGAGAAATTTGATTTTATTAATCTGATGTCAGCGGTCATTATTCCATTGAAAGTAAGGGGTAGAGTTTTAGGTGTTATTGCTGCTGCACAAGTTGGATTTAAGAGAAACTTTAAAGAGGCTGATAGAAGATTTCTAACTACTCTAGCAAATCAAATGGCTATTGCTATTGAAAATGCTACAATTTATAAGCAAATGGAAGAGTTAGCTACAAGAGATGGGTTGACTAAACTTTATAATCATAGTTATTTCCAAAATTCTTTAAGAAGAGAAATAAGTATGGCAAATCGTTATAATAGAGAACTTTCTCTAATAATAATGGATATAGATAATTTTAAAGATTTTAATGATACTTATGGTCATCAAGTTGGCGATGAAGTTTTGAAGAATTTAGCTAGGTTATTAGAAGCAGAAGCTAGGGATACTGATATAGTAGCTAGATATGGTGGCGAAGAATTTACTGTTATTTTACCAGAAACTGATAGTGAAGGTGTAGTTATAATGGCAGAAAGGATTAATAAACGAGTTAGAGAAATGGTAGTAAGTTATGATAACCTCAGGTTAAAGGTGACAATAAGTATAGGAGCAGCTAATTATAAGTTTGGTAAGTCTCAAAAAGAATTAATTAGTGCTGCAGATAATGCCTTATATCAAGCCAAAGAAAATGGTAAAGACCAGACCTGCTTAGCAGAATAGTTATATTAAAAGTTGAGATAGAATTGTTGATCTTATTAAGGGAAAATTATTTAGAGGTGATTACTAATGAAAATAGGTGTAATCAGTGATATTCACGGAAGTTTAACTTCTTTTAAGAAAGCTGTTGAATGTTTAGATGATGTAGAGATGATTTTAGTAGCTGGGGATATCCTTTATCATGGAGCACGAAATCCCTTACCAGAAGGATATAATACTAAAGCTTTAGTATCAGAAATTAATGATTTCGAGGGTAATTTATTAGCGGTAAAGGGTAATGTAGATGCAGTAGTAGATGATTGGGTTTTACCATATCCATTACCTGAGTATGCTGTAGTGGATAATAATGGATGTAGAATTGTGATGTATCATGGATATCAACATGAAAATGAGCAGGATAGAATTGAATTTGCCAAAAGATTTGGAGCAGATATATTGATTTTTGGCCATACACATCAACCAGTAGCTAAAAAAGTAGATGGGGTTGTGTTATTAAATCCGGGTAGTATATCTTTGCCTAAGCAAGAGCCTAAAGTTGCTACTTTAGCAGTTATTAATGAGGATAAGATAGAGATTATCTCTTTGGATGATCAAAAGAAGCTAGTTGACTATGTAGGATTTGTTGATTAGAAGTTAATATAATTATAATCTATTTAAGGCCAACTCCAAGTTGGTCTTTTTTATTTGATTAGATTTTCAGCAAATAAAGCTGCACGATCAAAATCATCTTGATCTGGATGTTTTTTTTGGATTCCTCCTATTAATTTTAGAGGACCATAACTATCAATGCCTCGACAAGAAAAATTACCAATGACCTTATAATTTTTAGATAATAGCTTTTTTCTTAATTCTTTATTAAAATTATGAATAATAGGTAATTTTCTAATTCCACTTGTAGAAAATATAAAAGCCTGTTTATCTTTAATTTGTGGAAGATCATCTACTAAACTTAATAATTTATGATGATGTTTCCCAAAATATATCCCTGAGCCAAAACCTATTAAGTCATATCTCCCTATTATTTGTGGTGTTGCTTCTCGAGTTGATAATAACTTGGCTTGCAGTACTTCTGCTAACACCATAGCAATTTTTTCAGTATTACCATGGTGGATTGATTTATATACAATTAGACTTTTCATTATTATTGCCTCCCAAATCTTAAACCTATAATAATTACTTATATTATATAATTTTTATTAGATTGCAGCAAGTATAAATATTAGAGTTTAAAAGAAATAAACTTGAATTTATATTCAATTACTATGTATTAAAAAAGATTTTAAATTCTTCTTGCGTTGAAAGAATAATTATGTTAATATGTTATAAAGCAGTAATCAAGTAGTATAGTAGAAGCTTAATAGTAGGTATTGTAGTAACAATGATTTACTGTTTTAGTTTAGAAAATAATTGAATAATATTATTTGTAGTACAGTAGGTAGAGTAGGTAAAACAAGGGATAATTATAAGTACTCCTATCTGTATGGGGTGCTTTTTTTTATTATAATGGTTTATAAATTTGTATTATAACAAATAATATTTATAGTCATAATATTAAGATAAAAGAGGTGATTAAAATGGCAAGTAAAGATTCAAATAGTAAGAAAGTTGCAACAGCAGCAATAAAAATGGCACTGAGTGATCGGAAAGAAGAGGGAAAATTAAAGAAAGATTATAAAAAGGATGAGATGAAGGTAGCCGCAGTGGATTTTGGTGGTGATTATAATTCTTCTATTAAGACTATTATTGAACGGGCAATTATAGCAGCCAAACGGGAGAATGTGATTAAAGAAACACATACTGATCAAGGTGCAGTAGCAGGTGCTACCAGAGAAGCTTTGACTCAGCTTAATTCTAAAGCAATAGGTTTTAATGTAGGAGGAAAAATTGGAATTGCAAGACAAGATGATCATATTAGTGTTGCAATCTTCTTTGCGATTGGATTATTACATTTAAATGAAATGGCAATCGGATTGGGGCATAGAGCAGTTACATAAATTATATATTAATTTAGTTGTTCATTATTGATTAGAGTATGGAGGAGTGATTATTATGATTAGAGGAATTAGAGGAGCAATTACAGTAATGAATAATGATAAAAATGAAATTTTATCTGCTACTAAAGAATTATTAGAAGAAATAGTTGAATCTAATAATATCGATCAAGATATGATAGCTTCAGTTATTTTTTCAATGACTTCAGATTTAAATCAAGCCTTTCCTGCAGTAGCCGCTAGAGAAATAGGTTGGACTGCTGTTCCTTTGTTCTGTTCTCAAGAATTAGAGGTTGAGGGGGCTTTAAAAAAATGTATTAGAGTTTTAATCCATTATAATACCAATAAAAAAGCCGATGAAATTCGACATATTTATCTAAGAGAAGCAAAAAAGTTAAGGCCAGATTTAATAAAGAAAGGAGAGGGTATAAATGGTAGATGAGAAGATAGTAAGAGAGGAAATCATGAACCTTAAACCTTATATACCTGGAAAGCCAATAGAAGAGGTGAAGAGAGAACTAGGTTTAGATCAAGTAATTAAATTAGCTTCAAATGAAAATCCTTTAGGACCTTCAACTCAAGCTATTGAGCAAATGAAGGAAGCAATTAACAAGGTTAATATCTATCCTGATGGTAATGTACATAATTTAAGAAGTAAGTTAAGTACTAACCTAGGTGTTGAATCAGATCAACTTATCTTTGGAAATGGTTCAGATGAATTATTGGTAATGTTAGGTCAGGCTTTTATGAGAAGTGATGATGAAGTTATTATGGCTGAAACTACTTTTAGTGAATATGAATTTGCTACTAAGCTGATGGGAGCTAAGATCAATAAAGTTCCTTTAAAGAATAATACTCATGATTTAGAAGCTATGGCTAAAGAAATAACTGATAAAACTAAGGTAATATTTATTTGTAACCCTAATAATCCAACTGGAACTATAGTAAAGAAGGATGAAGTTGAGAAATTCTTAAAAGAAGTACCTGATGATGTAGTGATAGTTTTTGATGAAGCTTATTATGAGTATGTAGAGAGCACTGATTATCCAGAGACAATTAATTATCTATCAGATTATGATAATATTATTATCTTAAGAACTTTTTCTAAAATATATGGCTTAGGTGGCTTGAGAGTTGGTTATGGTATTGCTAATCAGAGTTTAATCAATTATATGGAAAGAGTAAGACAACCATTTAATGTCAATACAATTGCTCAAATAGGTGCTACAGCTAGTTTGGATGATTCAGACCATGTAGCTAAAACTTTGGATTATAATAGACAAGGTAAAGAATATTTATATCAAGAGTTTGAGAAGTTAGGCTTAGAATATGTTCCAACAGAGACCAATTTTATATTAGTAGATTTACCTATGTCAAATGACAAAGTTTTTGAAGAAATGTTGAAAGAAGGAGTTATTATTAGAAGTTTATCTTCTTACGGCTATAATACTGAAGTTAGAATTACAATTGGTTTACCAGAGGAGAATAAAAAGCTTGTTAAAGTTCTTAAAAATGTATTAGGAGTTTAATATAAGTTAATTGATATTACATGATATAAAATTACTATGTGATTTTATTAAAGTAAATTATATAAAGAAAAATCTTTATTTAAGAGAAGGTAGAAGAAAGTAGAAAATAAGGAGGAGATTTAAATGGTAATCGTAATGGAAAGTAATGCAAAGCAAGAGGAGATTAAAAATGTAATTAAAAAGATTGAAGAGGCAGGGTTTGAGGCCCATCCTGATAATGGTAAGAATCAGACTATTGTTGGTGTAGTAGGCGAAGGAAAGAGAGAGCAATTACTTAACTCTGTTGGCGCTTTTCCTGGTGTAGATAAGGTAGTGGAGATTAGTAAACCTTATAAATTAGCAGGTAAAGAGTTTAAGCCTGAGCCATCAGTAATCGATGTTGATGGTGTAAAAATTGGTGGAGATAATTTTGTAATTATGGCAGGGCCATGTGCAATTGAGAGTAGAGAACAATTATTTGAAGCTGCCCAACAGGTAAAAGAGGGTGGAGCTAAGATCTTGCGTGGTGGTGCATTTAAGCCAAGAACATCGCCATATAGCTTCCAAGGTATGAAGGAAGAAGGATTAAAATTATTAGCAGAAGCTAGAGAAAGAACAGGACTAAAGATAGTTACTGAGGTAATGGATACTAGAGATGTAGAATTAATAGCTAAATATGCTGATATATTACAGGTTGGTGCTCGCAATATGCAGAACTTCCCATTACTAAAAGAAGTAGGAAAAACTGATAAACCTGTCTTATTAAAGAGAGCGATGACAGCGACATATAAAGAATTATTGATGGCAGCTGAATATATTATGGCTGGAGGTAACTATAATGTTATCTTATGTGAAAGGGGAATTAGAACTTTTACTACTGAAACAAGAAATACTGTAGATATGGCTATTGTTCCCGTGATTAGAGAGTTAAGTCATTTACCTGTAATTATAGATCCAAGCCATGGAACAGGAAATTGGAAGTATGTATCACCATTAGCTAAAGCAGCCTTAGCAGTTGGGGCAGATGGTCTTATGGTTGAAGTACATCCGGATCCTAAGAATGCTTTATGTGATGGTCCTCAATCATTAAAACCTAAGAAATTCAAGACTATGGTAGAAGAGATGAAGATTATAGCTTCTGCTGTTAACCGAAAATTATAAAGGATGGTTTTGATGATTAGACGAGTAGCAATTGTTGGAGTAGGTTTAATTGGCTCATCTTTGGGCTTGGCTTTTCAGGATATTAATGAAGTTGAAGAGGTAATAGGTATTGATAAGAATTCTGATTATTTACAACAAGCTTTAGATATAGGAGCTATCAATAGAACAGATTCTTTGAAAGAAGGAGTTAAAAATGTTGATTTAGTTATATTAGCTACTCCTGTTGGTATCATCAAGGATTTGGTTCAAAAGATATTACCTTATATTAATCCAAATACTATAATTACTGATGTTGGTAGTACAAAATCTAATTTGGTAGGTGAATTAGAAAAGCTAACAAAGGGTTATAATTATATTGGTGGTCATCCAATGACTGGTTCTGAAACTGTTGGACCTCGAGGGGCTGATAAATATTTATTTGAAAATGCTATTTATGTCTTGACAGAAACTGAAAATACTAAGCAAGATTATTTATTACTATTAAAAGATTTAATAGAGAGAGTAGGAGCGCAAGCTCTTATTCTTTCTCCTTTAAGACATGATAAAATTGTAGCCATAACTAGTCATCTTCCCCATTTAGTAGCAGTAAATTTAATGAGCGTAATTGCCGAATTAGCAGAAGAAGATGAATTGGTAACCTCATTAATTGCAGGTGGTTTTAGAGATACTACTAGAATTTCTGCTGGAGATCCTATTATGTGGCGTGATATATTTTTAAATAATAAAGATGCAGTTTTAGATACTATTAGTTTATTTGAAGAGAAATTAAGTTATTTAAAGGAAATAATAAATAGAGATTCTACAGAAAAATTAACAGCTATGCTATCTGAAACTAGAGATGCTAGGTTAAAACTTCCAATGAAGAAGAAAGGTTTACTTCCAAGTAATTTTGAATTAATTTTAACTTTAGAAGATAAACCAAAAGCTATCGCCAAAGTAGCTACTCTGTTAGGGAATAATGAAATAAATATTCAAGATATTGAAGTGCTAAAAGTTAGAGAAGATGGAGGAACAATTAGACTTAGTTTTCGACAAGAAGATGAGCAGTTGGAAGCTTATCAACTATTGCAGCAAAATAGTTATAAAGTGACCAAAAAGTAGGGAGGATTGAAGTATGAAATTAAAAATAAGTCCAAAGGATAAATTACAAGGAAAAATAAAGGTCCCAGGAGATAAGTCAATTTCTCACAGAGCTGTAATGTTAGGTTCTTTGGCTGAAGGAAAGACGGAAATTGAAGGCTTTTTAACTGGTGAAGATTGTCTAAGTACTGTTAAGGCTTTTCAAGATTTAGGGGTTAAAATTGAAGGTGTAGGTACTGAAAATATGTTAGTTCATGGTGTTGGTCTACATGGTCTGAAAGAAGCAGATAATGTATTGGATTTAGGGAATTCTGGGACTACTACTAGGTTGATGTTAGGGATATTATCGGGACAAGATTTTTATACTGTAGTTACTGGTGATGATTCTTTGAGAACTAGACCTATGGATAGAGTAACGGTACCTTTAAGTAAAATGGGTGGCAGTTTTTATGGTAGAGATGGTGCAAATTTATTACCGATTTCAGTTCTGGGAGGATCAGATTTAAAAGGAATTACTTATAATTCCCCAGTGGCTAGCGCCCAAGTAAAGTCTTCACTTCTGTTAGCAGGATTATATGCTGCAGGTGAAACTGAAGTTATTGAACCGGCTAAATCAAGAGATCATACTGAAAGAATGTTAGAGTATTTTGGAGCTGATATAGAGGTTGATGGTTTAAAAGTTAAAGTACAAGGTAATCCTAAATTAACTGCTAAGAAAGTAGTAGTACCTGGTGATATATCTTCTGCAGCCTTTTTAATGGTAGCAGCAATGATAACTGAGAATTCAGAAATAATCATAGAGAATGTTGGTTTGAATCCTACTAGAGATGGAGTGATTGAAGCTTTAAGAAAGATGAATGGTAATTTTGAATTATTAAATGAACGTGAGGTTAACGGCGAACCAATAGCAGATATCAAGGTTAAAAATAGTCAACTAAAAGGAACAATAATTGATGGTAATTTAATTCCACTTTTAATAGATGAAATTCCAATTTTAGCAGTAGCAGCTAGTCAAGCAGATGGTAAGACTATTATTAAAGATGCTAAAGAATTGAGAGTTAAAGAGACCGATAGAATTGATGCTATGGTTAAAGAATTAACTAGATTGGGTGTAGAGGTTAAAGAGAGAGAAGATGGAATGGAAATTATAGGTAAACAAGAAATAAAAGGTGGAGTAGTTTGTCAGAGCTATCATGACCACCGAATTGCTATGTCTTTGGCAGTAGCAGGATTAATTTCTAAAGATGATATAGAGATTGAAAATTCTGATTGTATTAATATTTCATTTCCTAATTTTAAAAAAATATTAGATAAGCTATAAAAATCTCTGCTTGCAGAGGTTTTTATTTTGGGTATTTATAATTGTGGAATAATAGCTAATTTAATATTAAATTAGCTATTATTATATTTGAATTATAGTCACCCAACTTTAGAATGGTATTTAAATATATCGTTATAGATAAAGCGACAGTTTCGGAGTTAGGCGTTAGGAGCTAGGACATAGAAAGATCTTACTAACTCCTATGACCTATCACCTAGCACCTAAAAGTGTCTCTTTATACTCATTAAGTTTTACTTTAGACTTGGATATCTATATTTTATTGGAAGGTTAAAATGATATATCAATTAAATATCAATCCATAATATAGTTATAATATATAGGTGATTGATCTGATTTTGGATAAATATTATTTATTTTTCAAAAGTGAAAGGATTGCAATATATTTATATTATAATAATTACTGAAATTAGTTCTTTAATATATATTTTATAATCTCTTCAAAGCATAATAGTCAACAAATCATCTAATAGGCTGAGTATTATAGTTTTTTATAAAATTTATAAATTTGCAGGAAAAGATTTTTCTGTTGAGAAATAATTATTATAGGAAAGTTTTGTCTTGTAAAAGAATAGATATAATAAAGAAAGATGTTTTGAGGAGGGGGAGGATTTGGAATCACCAGTAAATGACGGGATTAAATTATATTTAAAGCAGTCAGCTCATGAATTATTATCAGCAGAGGAAGAAAGAGAGATAGCTAAACGAATATCTGAAGGAGATAATGAGGCTAAACAAATTTTAATTGAAGCAAACTTAAGGCTGGTAATTAGTATTGCTAAAAAATACTTGGGTCAAGGTCTGGATTTTTTAGATTTGATTCAAGAAGGTAATTTAGGATTGATGCAGGCTATTAAGAAATTTGATTACCAAAAAGGATATCGTTTTAGTACTTATGCAACTTGGTGGATTAGACAAAGAATAAATCGTGCTCTAGCTGATAAATCTAGAACTATTCGAATTCCAGCACATGTGTGGGAAATGATGAATAAATATTTGAAAGTCTTAAATATGTTAACTAGAGAATTAGGAAGAGATCCTAGTATTGAAGAACTTTGTGAAGAGTTGGATATTTCAGAGGAAAAGATAAGATTGATTAAAGAGTTAATCCAAGAACCTGCTTCTTTAGATAGTCCTGTCGGTGAAGAAGATGATTTTTATTTAGGGGATGTGATTGAAGATCAGACTATGCCTACTCCAGATCAAATTACCCATGATATGTTACTTAAGGAAGAATTAGATGAAACTTTAGATACAATTCCTTTAAGAGAAAAAAGAATTTTAGAATTAAGGTTTGGTTTATTAGATGGGAGAAGAAGAACATTAAATGAAATTGGTCAAGATTATAATCTTTCACGTGAAAGAATTAGACAAATAGAGAAAAAAGCTTTACAGAGGATGAGACATCCTACTAGAAGTAAGAAATTGAAAGATTTTTTATAAAATAAAGTGGCAGCTGCCACTTTATTTTATTTTATAGCATGCGGAAAATAGTTATTATTATTTTCCGGATAGTTTATTAGAATCATTAATTAATTCCTAAAAATTAGATTATTATGAAATATTTCGAATTTAAAAATATGAAGACTAGCAATGTATTTATGAGTTTATCAGTTGGTATAATTGGTTAATATAAGGATTGTAATTATTATTATAAGATTAGCTATATCTAATAGATTAAATATTACTAAAGGATAAATCTAATTTTTATCGAATAAAGTAAGTTGTACATTGAAATAGATAGTAAGAGAGAAAGGAAATGATATTTTATGGAATTAGAAAAAGAATTAGTTATAGCTATTGATGGACCAGCAGGTGCAGGAAAGAGTACAGTTGCGAGGATTATAGCGGACAAGCTAGGATATGTTTATATTGATACAGGAGCTATGTATCGAGCTCTTACCTTAAAAGCTTTAAATAATAATATTGATTTGGAGTCTGAAAAGGAACTATCAAAGTTAGCACATAATACCGATATAAGGCTAGCAAAGCAAGGTGAAAATAATATTGTTCTGCTAGATAATAAAAATGTAACAACAGAGATTAGAAGTAATCAAGTAAGTAATAATGTATCTTTAGTTGCTAAAGTAGCACAAGTAAGAGAAGAGATGGTAAGTTTACAACGTCAGATGGCTAAGAGCGGAAAAGTAGTAATGGATGGAAGAGATATAGGTACAGTAGTTTTACCGAATGCCGATGTTAAAATTTTTCTTACAGCTTCTGTGGAAGAACGAGCAGAAAGAAGATACCAAGAATTAATTTCTAAAGGAGAGCAAGTTGATTTAGAACAGATTAAGACAGAAATCACTTGCCGTGATGAGATCGATCAAAATCGAGAAGTGTCTCCTTTAGTAGAAGCAGAAGATGCGATTAGGGTTGATACTACAAAATTAGATATCAATCAAGTTGTTCAAAATATCATTTCAATTTGTCAGGAGGTATAGTATGGGTTTTACTTATAAAGCTACTTGCTTAGCATTAAGGGGTCTATTTGGAATTGGAGCTGCTTGGAAGGTTAAGGGGCTAGAAAACCTTCCAGAAGAAGGAGGGGTAATTGTAGTAGCCAATCATCAAAGTAATTATGATCCTCCAATATTAGGTTGCTCTTTAAATCGACAAGTTCATTTTATGGCTAAGGAAGATCTTTTTGATGGCTTTATAAAGAACAAATATATGAGAAGTGTAGGAGCATTTCCAGTTAAAAGAGGAAGAGGAGATATGGGAGCAATTAAGACTGCTTTGAAGTTATTAAAAAATGGTGAAGTATTAGGGATATTTCCAGAGGGAACTAGAAGTAAGACTGGAAAATTAAAAAGGGCTAAATTAGGGGCTGTAATGCTTGCTCTTAAATCGGAAGTTCCTATTGTTCCAGTAGGTTTGAAAGGGACTAAAAAACCCTTTAAAGAAGATCTGATGATTAATATAGGTAAGGCTTTTATGTTAGATAAATATTATAACCGGAAGCTAGATAAAGAAGAAATGAAGGAAGTTGGAAAAGAGATTATGGCTAAAATAGCTGAATTATTATAGGTATAAGGGTGTCTTTTACACCCTTATCTTTGTATTTGAGCTAAATCATTAAAATGTTAATAGAGATTACAAATATATTTAAATATTTAGGGATTGGAGGAAAAGATGAGTAATAATAATCTTAAATTTGGAATATTAACTTTAATTATTATAGTAGTAATTAGTGGAGTGATATTTTATAACAATAATAAGCAAGGTGATGATAAATTAATAATTAAAGAAGATAAATTTATAAAGGAAGATCAGTTTAAGCAAAAAGATAATAATCTGTCTAAGCAAGAAAAAGAATCTAATTATGGCTTAGGGATAGGTAATTATGCTCCAGAGTTTAGCTTAGATGATTTAACTGGTGAAGAAGTGAGTCTTTCTGATTTTAGAGGGAAGTATATTATGCTGAATTTTTGGGCTAGTTGGTGTCCTCCTTGTCGTAAAGAAATGCCGGATTTAGATCAATTTTATCAAGAGAATAAAGATCAATTTGTGGTTTTAGGAGTAAATATTGGTGAGGATAAAAAAACTGTTAAAAAGTTTATTAATGACAGAGGTTATAATTATCCTGTTTTATTAGATCAAAGCAGACAACTTAGTTTTGTTTATCGTGCTTCAGTTATTCCTACATCTTATTTTATTGATCAAGAAGGTAAGATCCAATATATAAAAAGAGGCTTAGTTAGCAAATCAGAATTGGATCAAATTAAAAAGAATTTAATGAATAGAGAGTAAATTATTTCTTTGGTTTAAAAGGTAGTTGTAATAAAAAAAGGAGGGGTAGAATGGGAGATGAAGATTTGGTATGTCAAGAGTATTGTCCTCATAAAAAGGTAATAACAACTTTGAAGAAAAAAGAGTTATCAGAAGATATTATAAAGTTGCTAGCAGCTACTTTTAAAGTTTTAGGGGATCCAACACGAATAAAGATTATTCATGCTCTAGCCAATCAAGAGTTATGTGTATGTGATATTTCAGAATTATTAAATATCAGTCAGTCTGCTATTTCTCATCAACTAAGAAAGTTAAGAGACCTTAATTTAGTTAAATATCGAAAAGAAGGCCGTATAGTTTATTATTCATTAGACGACTATCATATTGTACAACTATTTAATCAAGGTTTAGAACATGTATTAGAAGAAAGAGATTAATATATTAGAGAAACTTTAGGTTGAGGAAGGGAAGAAAGAGGAGTAGATTTATTAAGTCTATAATTTTTTAATCTTAAGTAAATTATTTATATTGTAACATTTTGTTAAATTAATGATTAATTTTTAATGGGATATTCAATAAAATATTAAGATTCTTCCAGGACTTTTGTGGAAGTAATTTTTAAAACCTTATTTTTAGCACGAATTAACACGAATAGTAATTAGCTAGCGGCTATTGACTAGTGATTGCTCGACCCAAGGAGTACTTCCGTGAGAAAAACACTTTCGGGTTTGACCTACGAATTTGAAAAAATAATTCGACCTGACATAGCCCAAAATAATCCTTCGCAAGATTTTAAGTTTTAAAGTTTCCCTTCGGGTTTAGAGACATAACCCTTCGTAGGATTTTAATTTTTATGGTTTCTCTCAGGGGCGTGGTTAAATAATTGTATTTTATTTTTAAGATTTGATTTTTGATCTTTAGCTTAAATCTAAAATTAATATTAATCACAAAGTTCTTTGATGAGCCAAAATTAACTTATATTATAAAAATTGATATTTTAAGATTGAGTTTGTTGACTATAAATTTACATTATTTTTAGTTGTTATATTAAGCCTCTACTATTCATGTGAGATATAACTAATGATAGTTCTTTTGAAATTTGGTGTAATTCTATACCTAATTCATTCACAATGGTGGCTAGTTCTGCTCCATCTCCTTCTAAACCGATAATTTTTAATTTTGGATCATCATAGTTTTGAGAATGAGTTAAAATTTGTCCAATAGCTCTTTTAACATTATCTTTTCTCAGATCAGTTTTAAATTCATAGATTGTAGTATTTTCTTTATCTTCAATAATCATATCAGCAATACCAAAGTCAGTTTTGACATGAGTATTAATTTGTGCTTTATCTTCATTAGCAAAGTACTTATGATATAAAGAATAAACAGTTTTAAAGTATTTGATAATAGTATTTTCAGAGATCTCTGTAATATTTTCTTCTAAAAGTCCATTTTGAGAACAATAAGTTTTATATCCATCATTGATAATAACAGCAGGGACAGAGAAGTCTATATAGCCCCACCAGATTAGAGTTTTATCTTTTAGTTGAGAACTTAGTACTTGAATTTTATTTTCTGTAGACTTTTCTTTGATTTTTTTTGCTTGAGCAGTAGAGTATATTATATGGTTTTTTGTAAAGTATTCAAAGAAATCTTTATTATAATTAATATCTTCTTTAGGACTTACTTTTAAACTATTATTATCTATAAACATATAATTCTTCTTATTAAAAGAATCATCAACTAAATTGTTTAGTTCTTTTATTTTATTTAATAAAATTTCTTTAATTGTCTCATTAGGGGTATTATCCCACCAATCTAATAATTCATCTTCGAGTTCAATAGATCTATTTCCTTTCATAATTAGATACCTCCTTTTTAGTATAATCTTCTTCTAATTGATAAAGAATACCTGCTTAAATATGCTTTTTATCCAAACTATTTTTTCAGAATAGACAAAAAGTATCTTTTGAATAAAACAAAGTTGTAAATTGAAAATTTTAATTATTTTATATTTTCATAATTAATATTTTTTAAATTTGCATATTTTCAGTGATAAAAAATCTTGAATTTCAATTTAAAAAATAGGAGTTAAAAAAAAATTCCTTTTTTTTTTAATTTTAATTTTTTTTGTTATAATTAAAATAAATTGTTTTAATTTTATAAAAAAAAAGTTTAAAAAAAAAATTTTATTTTTTTCTCTAAAAATTTGTCAAATTAATAAAATTGGTGTTAAAAATCATTTTTTTCAAAAAATGTAATAATTTTTGAGTAATTTAATTTTTAATTCATTAAAGGAATAGAGGCTAAAATTTTGTCTTTTTTAATTTTTACCAATCTAATAATTCATCTTCGAGTTCAATTTTATTTCCTCATTTTTAGTTTTAATATACTTTTTTTAAAATTTCTTTTTTTAAATAAAAAAGATTTTTTTATTTCCTTTTGATTAAAGTAATCTGCTTTTTTTCTAAATATTTTTTCAGAAAAAAAAAAACCTTCTTTTAAGCTCCAAATAATTTTTCAAAATAGTTTTAAAAGATAATTTTATAAATTTTTAATTGGTAAACCTTATTAATATTAATTTTATTTTTGAATTTTTATATCACTATTATTAAAAATTTGTATTTTGATTTTATATAAATAGGAATTAAATTATTTTTTATTTTATTTTTTGTTATAATAAATTGTAGTTATAAAGTTAAAATTTTATTTTCTTAAATTGCAATAATAAATTGAACATTTTCAAACTGTAATAATTTGGTTATTTAGTCATAAAGAATTTGTTTTAATTTATCTTCAAATATTTCATCAGGGGTTAGGTAATCTAAGATTTTTCTTGGTAAAGTATTGCACCAGTTTTGGACTCTAGCAATAGATTCAATAGAGAATTGGTTTAGACTATTACCTTTAGGGATAAAGCGTCTTATAAGACCATTATGACGCTCATTAGTTCCTCTTTCCCATGATGAATATGGATGTGCAAAGTATACTTTAGTATCACTAATTTGCTCTAAAAATGACATTTGAGCAAACTCAGAGCCATTATCACAAGTGAAGCTTTTAAATACTTTTGGAAAACAATCTCCTGCTTCATTAACGAGCTTTAAAATAGCATCTTGAACTGCTTGAGCAGTCTTGGCAGGGATTTTACGAATAATTTCTTTACGAGTCATACGTTCTGTCATAGTAAGTAAAACTGATTCATTTTTAGTCTTTTTGCCTATCATAGTGTCAATTTCCCAGTGACCAAACTCACTACGATTATTAATACTTTCAGGGCGTTGATCTATACTTGTACCAAGCTTCTTTTTATTATTTTTAGTGTGCTTTCTTTTTGAAGAACGCTTAAGCTTCAAAGGTAAATCAATGTTTTTAATTGTCAATAATCCAGCGTTGACGTAGTTATAAAGCGTTTTAGTAGATACCATCTCTGGCTTTGGAAATTTATTATGAAGTTTTGCTGCACCACATATAGCATCAAGAGAATGTCCTTTTTCGTAGAACTGTTCTATAACATAATCAATGAACTCTTCACATTGCAAAAGTTTAAATTTAGGACCACAATTCTTGCGATTAGATTCATAAACTCTTTGACCAGTGTCAGGGTAATAGACCATAATCTTTTTATTAGCTTTAATTTGAGAAACTGTACCACGTTTTAGTTCGTTTCTAATGGTATTAGAAGCTCTACCTAAACGTTTTGCAATAGCATTTGGATTCATTCCTTCGGAATGTAATAATGCAATTTGACCACGTTCATAAGCATTTAGGTGTTTATTTTTTCGGGATTTTGGTGTATCATTTAAGTAAGTCATAGTGTGCACCCTCCTGTAACTGGTTATTTTGTGGTGATTTAATTATATTACAGGTTGGTGCCCTATGGCTATTTTTATTTTGTTCAATTTGATTTTACAATGAAGCAAAATTTTATTTTGAGTTATCTAAAGGTGTTTTTTAATAAGTAAAGAAGTCTAATCATATAGGTGATATTAAGAAAATTTAATAATTGTTTGCTAACTGGGAATAATAAAAATATGGTATTGTAAGTAGTTGTAATGTTGGGAAGGTGAAACAAGAATGGAAATAATTTTAGCAGAGCATGCAGGATTTTGTTTTGGAGTTAATCGTGCAATGGATTTAGCATTAAAAATTGGAAAAGATAAAGATGGAAAAGTACATACACTAGGGCCTTTAATACATAATCCACAAGCAGTTAAGAAATTAGAAGAAGTAGATGTTAGGGTAGAGTCAGATATAGAAAAAATAACAGAGGGTACAGTAATTATTAGATCTCATGGTGTTTCACCTGAGATATTAGAACAAGCTGGAAAACAAGAGTTAGAAGTAGTTAATGCTACTTGTCCTTTTGTTAAAACTGCCCAAAGAAATGCTAAAGAATTAATGGAGGAAGGGTATGATGTTGTAATTAGTGGAGATCAAGATCACCCAGAGGTTATTGCTATTTTAGGATATACAGATAATCAGGCAATTGTTGTGCAAGATGAATCTGATTTTGAAAAATTAGACAACCTAAAGAAGGTTGGAGTTGTAGCTCAAACAACTCAAAGTTTAGAAAGGCTACAGAAGTTAACTACTTATTTGCTCAAAAACGTATCAGAATTAAAGGTTTACAATACTATTTGTACAACTACTGGTCAGCGTCAGAGAGAGGCTGCACATTTATCTAAAAAGGTAGATATGATGATAGTAATTGGTGGTTATAATAGTGCAAATACCAATCGTTTGGCTGAAATTTGCTCTGAAAGTGGTGTTCAAACCCATCATATAGAAAGGGCAGAAGAGTTAAACAAAGATTGGTTTAAAAATATTAAAAAAGTTGGTATTACTGCTGGGGCTTCAACCCCCAATTGGATAATTAAGGAGGTCTTAAAAAGAATGTCTGAAATTAAAGAAAAGCATGAAGAAAATTTAGAAGAGAATATACTAACTAAGGGTCAAGTAGTTAGTGGTCAAGTGGAACAGATAACTGAAGATGGAGTGTATGTAAATGTAGGAACTAAAACTGAAGGCTTTATTCCTGTTAATGAAGTGAGTAATGTAGGGAAAGCTATTGGGGAAGTTCTTTCAGAAGGAGAAGAAGTTAAAGTATTTGTTTTAAATCCAGAAGATGAGGAAGGAAAAGCAATCTTATCAAAAAGAAGAGCAGATAGTCAAGAAGCTTGGGATAAAATAGAAGAAGCATATAATTCTGGTGAGGTTATTGAAGCAGAAGTGACTAAAGAGGTTAAAGGTGGATTAGTTGCTGATATAGGATTAAGAGGGTTTATTCCTGCTTCTCATGTTTCAGTTGATTATGTAGAAGATTTAAGTCAATTTGTAGGAGAAACTTTAAGCTTAAAAGTGATTGAGGTTGAAAGAGAAAATAATAATGTTGTTTTATCTCATAAAGTTATTTTAGAAAAAGAGAGAGAAGAGAAGAAAGAGGAACTTTTAAATTCTTTAGAAGAAGGTCAAGTAGTGGAAGGTACTATTACTAAAATAGTAGATTTTGGTGCTTTTGTAGATTTGGGTGGAGCCGAAGGGCTTTTGCATATCTCTGAAATTTCTTGGGGAAGAATTGATCATCCTACTGAAGTTTTAGAAGAAGGAGAAAAGATAAAAGTTATGGTTTTATCTGTTAAACCTGAAGAGGGAAGAATTTCATTAGGTTTAAAGCAAACTCAAAGAGACCCTTGGGAAGAATTTATAGAAGAGTATAAAGTTGGAGATGTAGTAGAAGGTAAAATTACTAAAACTGTAGATTTTGGAGCTTTTATGGAAATTAAACCAGGTGTAGAAGGTTTGATTCATATATCTCAGCTTTCTAGAAAGCATGTAGATACTGTTGAAGAAGTTGTTTCTAGTGGAGATAAAGTAGAAGCTAAAGTTATTAATATTGAAGAAGATGATCGCAGAATAGGATTAAGCATGAAAGAGTTAGAGCCTGTTAAGGCATCTAAACCTAAGAAGAAAAGTAAAGCAAAGCCTCAATTTAATACTCAAAATGAAGATGAAGGATCTGGTGTTAAGTTAGGCGATGTATTTGGAGACCTATTTGAAAATTAGATCTATACTTAATAACCTATTTGCCATTTTGGCAAATAGGTTATTTTTTTGCAAAATTATTTTCGATAAAGCCTAAGAAATATGAACAAGAAGCTTGTCATAGCTATAAAGATAACTATATATTTATTTAGATATAATCTAATTTCATATCCTTGCTTAATGAACATAAAATTAAGTGAGGAGGGGAAACTATGTTAAATATAATTTGGTTTATTATGATAATAACAGGAATTATTACAGCAGCTATTAATGGGAGAATGGAAGAAGTTTCAATAGCAATATTACAAAGTGCTGAAGCTAGTGTGATGATAGTTATTAAATTGATTGGTCCTATGGCTCTATGGCTAGGGCTGATGAAATTAGCAGAAGAGGCTGATCTTACTAAATTATTATCTAGAATGTTTAGGCCAATGGCTAGAGTTCTATTTCCAAATGTTCCAGAAGGTCATCCAGCTTTAGCGGCAATAATGATGAACTTGAGTGCTAATTTTTTGGGGCTAGGTAATTCAGCAACTCCTTTAGGGATTAAAGCGATGCAAGAGTTACAATCATTAAATGAAAATAAAGTAATAGCTTCAAATGCTATGTGTACTTTTTTAGTAATTAATACATCTAGTGTTACTTTAATTCCCACGACAGTTTTAGCATTAAGAATAGGTGCTGCTTCTAGCTCTCCTACATCAATTATAGGTACTACTATTTTTGCTACTACCTGTTCCACTTTGGTAGGCGTTAGTGTAAATAAAATCTTAATTAAATTAAGTGAGATGTCAAGATATGATTAATTTAATTAACTGCTTTTCACAATGGGCTATTCCATTAATTATAGCTGTGATTATTTCAATTGCCTTTATTAAAAAACTAAAAGTTTATGAAATTTTTACTGATGGGGCTGTTGAAGGTATATCGGTAGGTTTTAAAATATTACCTTATTTGCTTGCTATGTTAATGGCAATTTCAATCTTTAGAGCTTCAGGAGCTTTAGATATATTATTGAATTTATTGGCAAGACCCATGAATTTATTAGGGATTCCTAAAGAAGTAATCCCTCTTGCTTTAATTAGACCTTTATCTGGTACAGGTGCTTTGGGGATAATTACTGATTTGATTCAGCAGTATGGTCCAGATTCATTTATTGGAAAATTAGCTTCTACAATGCAAGGGAGTACAGAGACTACATTTTATGTAGCTGCAGTTTATTTTGGAGCTATAGGAATAAAAAATAGTCGGCATGTTATTTTAGCTGGATTAATTGCTGATTTAGCCGGTTTTTTAGCTGCTGTATTCATTTGTCGATTAGTCTTTGGATAAAAGCAGGATTTTTGACTAGTAATATCGAATTAAATATAATGTTAATCTTAAAAATGGAACTATAGTTTTTATCTATCTTCGAGTTTTTTGAATTAATATTAAATTTAAAATTTTTAGAAAGATTAGTTATAGAAGGTAGGATTTTATAGAATAGGAGAGAATATAATGCCGAAAAAATATATAGATTTGCATCTGCATACGACTGCATCAGATGGTAGTTTTACACCTAGTCAATTAGTAACTAAAGCTAAAGAATTAGGTTTTAGTGCTATTGCTATAACAGATCATGATACAATTGATGGAATAACAGAGGGAATAGATCTAGCTGAAAAATTAGATATTGAATTAGTGCCTGGAATTGAAATGAATACTGATTATGAAAATACCGAAATCCATGTGTTAGGTTATTATATTGATTATAAAGATCAGAAATTTATAGATAAACTAGCATCCTTGAAAGAGGCTAGATATAATAGAATTAAGCGGATTGTTGGGAAGTTAAATGCTTTAGGATTAGAGATTGACTTTGAGGAGGTAAAAAAGAATGCTGATGGTGGAGCTTTAGGTCGTCCTCATGTTGCTCAGATTATGCTAGATAAAGGCTATGTAGAGGAATGGAGTGAAGCCTTTGATAAGTATATAGCTAAGGGAGCCCCAGCATATGTAGAGAGAAAGAAACTAACTCCTCAGGAAGCAATTCAGTTAATTAAAGAGTTTGGGGGGATTCCAGTTGTAGCTCATCCTGTTTTAATTGAAAGGGATGAATTATTAGATCAACTAATTGAATGGGGAATTGAAGGTATAGAAGTTTATCATACTGAGCAGGATGATAAGGACAGTAAGAGATACTTAGAATTTGCCCAAAAAAATAGTTTATTAATAACTGGTGGTTCCGATTGTCATGGTCCAAGGAGAAAAGGCGAGGTTTTAATAGGGAAAATAAAAGCTTCTTATGATATTTTGGAGAGCTTAAGGCAGTATAGAAGTAATTAAGTCTGAATTCAGACTTAATTACTTCTATTAATTGATTAATAAGCAAACTAAGAATACTTAAAAGAGAGAAGGAGGACAAGCTTATGTTAGATATTTTAAGAGAAGGTGGGGTTACAGTTATACCACTATTAATTTGTTCTATAGTTGGTTTAGCTGTGAGTCTAGAGAGGTTAATTTATTTAAAAAAAGCTAAAGGCAATAATTTTAGATTGATTGAGAAGGTGAAGTTAAAATTAAATAGAGGTAAAATTAATGAGGTTTCTGAAATTATTAGTCAAGAAAGTGGTGTGATTGCAGGAATACTAGAAGAGGGTATTAAATATTATGGTCAGGAGAAACAAGAGCTAAGAAGTAATTTGGAAATTGTTGGGCAGACTGAAATTAAAAAAATGGAAAAGAGGTTAGGGGTTTTAGATCTGATTGCTACAATAGCTCCATTATTAGGTTTATTAGGTACTGTTTTAGGAATTATTGATAGTTTTAATATTTTAGCAGGAGCTCAAGGGATGGCATCACCTAGTGCATTAAGTTCTGGTATAGCTCAAGCACTAATCAGTACAGCTCTTGGACTAGTTGTAGCTATTCCAACAATGTTAGTTTATACTTACCTATTAGGTTTAATACAAGATAGAATTGATGAAATTAATCGTTGTTTTGTAGATTTAGTAGAGTTATTAGGTCAGGGTGGTAATGATGTTCAAGTCTAATTTAAAGAAAAGACCTAATATTCAGATACTCCCAATGATTGATGTGATATTTTTCTTATTAGTCTTTTTTATGTTATTTACAACCTTTAAGACAACTCCTGCTGGGTTAGAAATTAATCTACCTAAGGCTAAGACTGTAACCAAACAAGAAAAAGATGTTAAATTAACTTTGAATATTTCTAAAGATGGAGAATTATACTTAAATAAAAGAAATATTGACCAAGAATCCTTAGAATTTGAGGTTTCTAAAATTATCGATCAATCTCCTGATGCTATCTTTATCATTAAAGCTGATAAAGCAGTGAAGTATGAAAAAGTTATTGGAGTAATGGATACAGTACGTAAAGTTGGCGGTTATAGATTGGCCTTGGCTGCTCAGCAAGAAGATATGGATTAGGTGATAATTATGATAAATAAGAGTAGAAAACAAGGGGGATTTTACAAGTATTTAGTTGTATCACTGATTTTTCATGCTATACTATTGTATGTTCTTTCATATTTAGCTACTGGAATTCAGCCTGCTTTTCAAACTGATTCGGGTAATTATAATACTAAAGTTGATTTAATTTACTTAACAGATAATGCACAAACTAACACTCAAATATCTAAAGAAGAGCCAGAAGAAGAAAAGAAAGAAGAAAAGAAAGAAGAAAAGAAAGAAGAAAAGAAAGAAGAAAAGAAAGAAGAAAAGAAAGAAGAAAAGAAAGAAGAAAAGAAAGAAGAAAAGAAAGAAGCCCAAAATCAAAAAACAGAAGAATTGAAAGAAGATACAAATTCAGCTGCAAAAGTTGTTAAGAATGATAAATTACAAGAAAGAGAAGAAGTTGATGACAAGAGTCAAAGTTCATCTAAAAAGACAGCTGAAGAAGTCATCCAAAAAGAAGTTGGTGAAGATCAATCAACTCAAAATATAGCAGAAAAAGATGACGAGGTTTTAACAAGTAAGACAAGTACAGAAGAGATTAAAGTTTCTGAAAAATCTGAAGATCCAAAAGTAGTTAAAGAAGATAAAGAAAAATCTAAAAAAACAGCAACAGAAAGCGAAGCTAGCAAGCAACAAACAAAAGAGGAAGTGGAAGAAGAACCACCACCTCCACCACCAACACCTAAAGATATGATCGCTACTAATATAGTTCCGAAATATCCTAAAAATGCACAGAACTCTGGTGTTGAGGGAGATGTGAAATTATTAGTCAAGATAAAAGCTGATGGGAGTATAGATCAGGTAGAGATTTTAGAATCTTCAGATGATAAGAGATTAGATAATATAGCTAAAAGAACAATAGAATATGGATGGGAATTTAAGGCTGATAAATCGAATTATAAAATTATATTGATGGTTCATTTCCGTAATATTAATCATCAAAATCAAGTAGACGTAGAATATATTGATTTATCTTTTGAGGAGAAATGAGGTGTTAACTAGTGAAAAATAAGGTTATTTTAATTCTGCTATTCCTGGTGATCCTCTCTTCTTCAGCCTTTGCCAGTATAGATCAATATGGTAATTTACAACTAAAGAATAATTATATTTCTGTAATTGTTAATCAAAATGAATTCAATAAGGGACGTTTTGCGATTGATGTTACAGGTGGAGCTCCCATGAGGAGTGGAGATGATGGAAAGCCTTTAGTCTATGGACATCCTTATCCTTGGAGTTCTTACACAACCATTAAAATAGATGGAAAAAATTATGTCTTTGGAGGTAAAACAGATAAGAGGGCTGGAAAGAATGGAAATTATGGAGAGTTACTTCAAGCACCTACTATTAAAAATAATAGTATCATTACTAAATACAAATTTGATAAAATAATTGTTAGCCAAATTTTAAATTTAGTAAAAAGTAGTACAACTGGTCTACCTGATACAGTACAAATTACTTATCGGGTAAGTAATAAAGATAATAAAGATCATCAAGTTGGTACTAGAGTTATGATTGATACTATGTTAGGAGAAAATGATGGTGCTCCTTTTAGAGTGAAAAATCAAGCAATTACTGGAGATAATCTATTTTCAAAAGATGATATTCCAAGCTTTTGGCAAGCTTTTGATGAGTTAACTGATCCTAAGGTAACTGCTCAAGGAACTATTAAAGGTCCTGGTTTAACTACTCCTGAGGAGGTATATTTTGCTGATTGGGGAAGTTTAGCAGATGGGTTATGGGAATTTGAATTTAATAGTGCTGAAGAGTTTTTGAGAAAAGGTGAATTTGAATTAGATAGTGCTACAGCTTTATTCTGGCAAGCTAAAGGATTAAAGCCTGGAGAGACTAGAACTTATGTTACTAACTATGGTTTAGGTGGAATTACTATGGTTCCTGGTTTATTATCCCTAGGGGTTACTTCACCTGCCGAAGTAGTAATGGATAATCCAAATAAGACATTAGATATTGTTGCTTATATACAGAACACAGCAGAAATTACTGTAAAAGATGTAAAAGTTCAATTAGACCTTCCTAATAATTTAGAATTAATAAGGGATTATCAGATTAAGAAGATTGGGAATTTAGAACCTGGAGAAACAAGCCAAGTTATGTGGGAAGTTAGACCTTTAGATTTATCAGAGCAAGAACTAGAATATAGTGTTAAAGCTACAGCTGAAAATACAGATGATAATCAAGTTAGTAGAGGATTAAAATTAGTTGGTCCACCTAAATTATCCTTAGAATTAAGAGCTCCTAATAAGATTGGAGTTAAAAATGATAGTTTAGCCCAGGACAACTTTAACTTAGAAGCAAAAATTTCCAATCAAGGTGCTTCCACTGCTTATGGAATTGATACTTATCTAGCCTTATCTCCAGGACTAACTTTAAGTAAAGGAGATAAGTATAACAAATTTTTAGGTTTTTTAGAACCTGGAGAATCAATTGTAGTTCCATGGAAGATTAAACCTATTTCTCTTGTTGATGGTGAATTAGCTTATTCACTAGAGATTAATAGTACTAATGCTCCAATTGAAGTAGAGAGTAAGAAGATTTATATACCAAAGTTAGATCCTAAAGCTACAATAGAAATTTTAGCTAAAAAAGGTGGGTATATGGTTGGAGATTATATAACAGCTCAAATCAAACTTAAGAATTTAGCTGATTTTTATAGTTTGAAAAGTAATATTAGATATAATAAGGATGTTTTAGAGGCTATTTATGTTTCTAGAGGGAGTTTATTTGTAGAAAAAGGTAAGTATTTAAAATGGAATATGCCTGTGATTGATAGTAAAGAAGGAATAATTAAGAATATTGCTGCTTCTTTAAATCAAGAACAGAGTATTAACAATGAGGTTGTAGCTAATATTCACTTTAAAATTAAAAGTTTGGGTAGCTTTGATTTACATTTTGTAGATTTTAAAGCTTATAATGAGAATGAAGAGAAAATAAAATTAGAGTTAACTGATAATCTGCTTAATATTAGGAGGAATTAGAATGAAATTAAAAAGTAAAGTTATTAATCTTATCTTGGTCTTTATCTTACTTGCCAGTAGTAGTTTGCCTGCTCTAGCGAGTACTAAAATAAAAGATGTGCCTAGTAATCATTGGGCTTATCAAAGTGTTAAAGAATTAGTAGAAAAGGGTTATTTATCTTTATATCAAGATAATCAATTTAAGGGAGAAAATAAAGTTACACGCTATGAGTTGGCTAAAGTAATTGCTAAGATTTTAAATAATATTGAACAGGGTCAAGTTGTTTCAGAAAAGGGAGATGTTTTAACTTTAAAAAAGTTATCTACAGAGTTTCGTTCTGAATTAGTAGATATTATTAGCCAGAATGAAGATTTAAAAGAAGAGATTAAAAAGAGTGCTAAAGAGGAAAAAGTAATTAAAGAAGATTTAATTAATACCAATTATCGAATTAACCAATTGCAAGAAGAGGTAAGTAAAATATTAAATGATTTAAGAAGAATTTCTAAATTAGAAAGTAAGTTAGATAGTTTAGAAGAGGAAAATAAAGTTTTAAAAGAGAAAGTAACTAGATTAGAAAATAATACAGGAAGCCAAAGTGAGATTGAAGACTTGAAAAGAAAGATGTATTGGTTGGGTGGGGGATTAGCAATCTCTTTATTATTATCATTAAGTAACTAGAAAGTAGGGATAGAATGAAGAATAGGGGCAAGTTATTTAAAATTATTGCTATAACTCTAGTTTTTTCTTTAGTCGCTCCCTTCTTCACTTCAGTTTTATCTTCGGGAGTTGCATATGCACAAGAGATGGATGAGAAAGATGCATATAAAGGCTTAGCTATATCATTACTATTGATGTATTTAGCAAATAAATTCTTTAATAAAGATGAGAGTGATTTTAATGGTATAGGTGATTATAGTGATGAAGATTTAATATGGCTAGCTAGAGCAGTTAATGGAGAAGCAAGAGGTGAACCTTTTAAAGGACAAGTTGCTGTAGCAGCAGTAGTTCTTAACCGAGTGAAAAGTTTAGAGTTTCCCGATAATGTTTATGATGTAATCCATCAGGAAGGACAATTTAGTTCTGTTGATGATAAGCAAATTTATTTAACACCAAGTGAATCCTCTTTTAAGGCTGCTAAAGAGGCTTTAAAGGGAAGTGACCCATCACTTGGAGCACTGTATTTTTATAATCCTAAAACAGCAAAAACTTTATGGTGGCTAGAAACTAGAGAAAAGACGATAATAATTGGTGATCATGCTTTTGCTAAGTAGTTTAGTATTTTTTAAATCAGTTTCAGAAATAATTTCTGAAACTGATTTTTTATTATTCTCTAATATTTTTCTACCATAGGTTTGTGAACTTAAAGTGAAATATTTTTATAAAAACCTCAAAAATTTTTTAGCCAAGAATCTTCACAGACTAAACACAGTTTTTCAAACATTAAATTTTTATTTAGAATTATGATTAATTTGAAAGATCTAAAAGCTTAATGGGAGAGATAGTGTCAAGTTTCTGTAGGTAAAAGTTTAAAACTCCTCTTTTGATAATTAAAGCAATGACTTTACTGCTTTAAACAGTCTAGTTCTTACTCCTTTATTTATACTTGGGATATTATTGCTTGGTTCAGCAAATTTCTTTTTCAAATTATTTTTCACTACTTTTGATTCTATTTCCACTATTTTTTCTTCTTTTTGCTCTTTTCTTGCTTTCTCTAGAATAATTTCTTTTAATTCGTATTCTGTTCCTCCATTAAATTTAAAAGACCTTAATCTTGCCATCTGATCTACTCCTACTTCAGACCAACCCATTGGTCTTGAACTTAATCTATCTGATAATATATGACTAACATGACCTTCAGCACTACAACCAATAGCATTTTCATCTTTATAATAGTTTACTATTCCAGCCCAGTTATTATAAATATAGCTTCTACTTTGTCTTATCGCTTTCTTCTTAGATTCCTTTTCAGCTTGAGATATCAATTCACTAAATATCTCTTTTATCTGTACTTTATCTAAATTATTTATTCCTTGCCAAAGATCAAATCTAAGCTTTTGGGCATGTCCTGTAGCCTTTAAAACATACTTATTTAAATGATATCTATCTAGTATCTGCTTACTTTTAGGCAACCACTTTAAACCCTCTTTAATCCAAAGTGCCCCATCTCCTGCAATATAAATCTGCTTTATGCTATCAAAGTCGTAATTATCCTCTATATAGTCCATAATTTCTAGCCACAAGTCTTCCGACTTGTTATACATACCTGAAAAGGAATAACTGTTCTTTAACTTATTTCTACCATTTTCTTTAATAATTCCTTCATGAACATAAACTAATCTTGGTACAGCATTCTTCCCGTTTTGCAAAGAAACATGGTCTTCATCAGCTTCTATATATAAATAATCAATCTTTCTTTTTGCTTTCGGATTACTTAATTTATCGTTTTCTATTTTACCTAATTTTCTTATTTTATTCATAACTGTTTGACCTGTTATAGTTAAATTATTCACTACTTCCTCTCCTACTTTGGCGTAAGATTTATCAATTGATAAATCTACTATCTTTGCTTCTAAGCCAGTATCTATCCTTTGATACTTATCTATACCTAATTTTTTATCTGCTAAATGTTCATACTCTTTATTGAACTTAGATTTATAATACCTTCTCTCAAATTCAACTTCACCAAACTCTGTTATCAATTTTCTCTTCTTTTTTCTTACTATCTTCCAATTCTTTTTACGCTCAGGACTTTCCTTAATTACTTCATCTATTACTTCTATAATATACTTACACAACTCTTTACCTAATTCATCAAAGTCTTTTCTTAGAGTATTTATAAAGTCTGAAATATCTTCTTTATCACTCAATAGAATATTTTTTAAAAATTCTTCTGAATTATCCTTAATTTTTTCTCCAAACTGCTGTATAATTGTATCCATAGGGACTCCTCCTTGATGTGTTTTGATTAGGTACTTAACACTTTATCAAAAGAGGAGTCCTTTTTCTAATTTTTTGATTAAATTTACCTACACTTATTTTACACTAAGAATGGGAGAATACACCTTTATTATATAAAGACTTTGTGATATAATACTATGTTGCAGATATATTAGAACAGCGGAAAATAAACATTTTTATTTTCATACAGGAGGTATAAGTAATGGCAAAATTGACGCCAATGATGCAACAATATGTTTCAATAAAAAAAGAGTATGAAGATGCTATTTTGTTCTTTAGATTGGGTGATTTTTATGAAATGTTCAATGATGATGCTAAAATTGCAGCCAGAGAATTGGAGTTGACTTTGACTGCCAGAAATAAAGGCAAAGGGGATAAGATTCCTATGGCTGGAGTTCCTTGTCATTCAGCTGAATCTTATATTTCAAAATTAATTGAAAAGGGCTATCGGGTAGCAATATGTGAGCAAGTAGAAGATCCTAGTGAAGCCAGTGGTTTAGTTAAAAGAGAGGTAGTACGGGTAATTACTCCAGGTACAGTAGTAAATAATAATATTTTGGAAGATAAGAACAACAATTATTTATCAGCTATTGTATCAAATCAAGCTGGTTATGGTTTTGCTTTAGTTGATGTCTCTACAGGGGAGTTTGCTGTAACACAATTAGATGGTAAAGAAGCAGTTAATAAAGTAATTGATGAGTTATCACGAATAAGTCCAGCTGAAGTGTTATTAGATCAACAGGTTAAAAAATCAGCAAAAATTATGGATTTTATTAAATTACAGATCAATCCGATTATAACTGATATTAAAGAAAGTTTCAGCCATGATCGAGCTTATGAATTATTGACTGATCATTTTGAAACGATAAATTTAGAGGGGTTTGGATGTGAAGACTTAGCTTTAGCTATTATGGCTGCCGGAGCAGTCTTAGATTTTTTAATTGAGACTCAAAAAAGAAGTTTAAGACATATTAATCAATTATCTACATATTCTACTATCGATTATATGGTTTTAGATGCTAATACTAGAAGAAACTTAGAGTTGGTCAAGACTATGCGTGATAAGCGAAAAAAGGGTAGTCTATTGTGGGTTATTGACAAGACTGTAACTGCTATGGGAGGTAGAAGGTTAAGACGTTGGGTAGAACAGCCTCTATTAGATGTGGAAGAGATTACTTTACGTTTAGATAGTGTAGAAGAGATTAGCGAAAATATATTGCTTAAAGAAGAGTTAAGAGAATTATTAAATCAGGTTTATGATATTGAACGATTGATGGGTAAGGTGATTTATGGATCTGCTAATGCTCGTGATTTAATTGCCTTAAAGAATTCTTTAGCTATTTTGCCTGAGGTTAAGGAATTATTATCGCAATTTGATAGTGAAAAGATTAAAGGTTTAAGAGAAAGATTAGATAAGCTAGAAGATATAAATGATTTAATTGAAAGATCGATTAAAGAAGAGCCTCCGACAACTATTACTGAAGGGGATATAATCAAAGAAGGTTATGATGAAGAATTAGACCAATACCTAGATGCTATGACCAATGGTAAGGATTGGATTATACAGTTACAACAACGAGAAAGAAAAAGAACAGGAATTAGTTCATTAAAGGTAGGCCATAACAAGGTTCATGGTTATTATATTGAAGTTACTAAAGCTAACTTGGATTCTGTGCCTGAGGATTATGTTAGAAAACAGACTTTAAGTAATAGTGAACGTTACATTACTCCAGAATTAAAGGAGAAAGAAGCAGTTATTCTAGGGGCTGAGGAGAATAGTATAGATTTAGAGTATAAGTTATTTGTAGAGATTAGAGATCAAGTAGCTAAGCAAACAGATCGTATTCAAAGATCAGCTAATGTTTTGGCACAATTAGATGCCTTAGTTTCTTTAGCAGAAGTTGCTTTAAATAATAATTATACTAAACCAATAGTTAATCAGAATGAAGCAATTAATATTAAATCTGGACGCCATCCTGTAGTGGAAGAGATGATGGATGCTGAAGTATTTGTTCCAAATGATACTTATCTTGACCAAAAAGATGAGAGGTTTTCAATTATTACTGGACCAAATATGTCTGGAAAGTCTACTTATATGCGCCAAGTTGCTTTAATTACTTTGTTAGCTCAAATTGGTAGTTTTGTACCTGCGAAGCAGGCTGAGATTGGAATTGTTGATCGGATCTTTACTAGAGTAGGTGCTTCTGATGATTTGACTACAGGACAGAGTACCTTTATGGTTGAGATGAATGAGGTAGCTAATATCTTAAATAATGCTACTTCTCAAAGTCTAATTATCTTAGATGAAGTTGGTCGTGGGACAAGTACTTATGATGGTTTAAGTATTGCTTGGGCTGTAATCGAATATATTAGTGATTCAGAAAAGATAGGTGCCAAAAGTTTATTTGCAACTCATTACCATGAATTAACAGAACTTGAAGATCGTTTGGAAGGAATCAAAAATTATAATGTAGCAGTACAAGAAGAGGGAGAAGATGTAGTCTTCTTACGTAAAATTATTCCTGGGGGAGCAGACCAAAGCTATGGGATTGAAGTTGCAAAAAGGGCTGGGATTCCAGATCTAGTAATTGATCGTTCTAAGGAGATATTAGCTCAATTAGAAGAACAAGAAGAGCATACTATAGAGATTACTACTCAAAAACTAAAAAGAGATAAAGTAATAGAGAAATCAGAAGAGACAAGTCCTCAGGAGAAAGAAGATAATGAGGTTAAAGAGAATCCATCTCAACTATTATTATTTTCTAATGGTGGTAGTGAAGTTTTAAGTAAATTGAGCAAATTAGATATTATGTCGTTAACTCCCCTAGATGCGATGAATGTTTTACATAAATTACACCAAGAAGCTAAAGAGGAGATGAATTAGTAGATAGGTAATAGGTAATAGGTAATAGGTAATAGGTAATAGGTAATAGGTAATAGGTAATAGGTAATAGATAATAGATAATAGATAATAGATAATAGATAATAGATAATAGATAATAGGACTAACATCTATTACCCAAATTCTAACTCCTAATTCCTAAAAACGGAGGTGATTTAAATGGGAAAAGTTAAGGTCTTAGCAGAAAATGTAGCTAATAAGATAGCAGCTGGTGAGGTTGTTGAGAGACCAGCCTCAGTTGTGAAGGAATTAGTAGAGAATTCTATTGATGCTGGAAGTACTAAAATTGAAGTTAAGATCAAAAATGGTGGTAAGGATTGGATTCAAGTAATTGATAATGGAGAGGGGATGTCTCCGGAAGATGCTAAGTTATCTTTTGAACGCCATGCTACAAGTAAGGTGGAAAAGGCTAATGATCTCTTTGCTTTAAGAACTTTAGGGTTTAGAGGGGAAGCTTTACCTAGTATTTCTGCAGTATCAAGATTAAGTCTAACTACTAGAACTGAGGATAGTTTAAGCGGACTTAAGTTACGATTAGTAGGTGGAGAGATAGAGAAAGAAGAGAGTTGTGGTGCAGCGGTAGGGACTAATATTATTGTAAAAGATCTATTCTTCAATACACCAGTCCGGTATAAATATTTAAAACAGACTTCAACAGAGATTGGCCATATTAGTGATATAGTTAATAGACTTAGTCTTTCTTATCCTAAGATTGCTTTTTATTTAGAACATAATGGACGGAAAATTTTAGAGACAACAGGTAATGGTAATTTATTAGATGTTATCTTTAATATCTATGGTCGACAAGTGGCTAAAGAGATGCTTGAAGTAGATTATTCGGATGATTATATGGAATTAAAGGGTTATGTTTCTAAGCCTAGTATTACTCGATCTTCGCGCAAACATCAGTCTTATTTTGTTAATGGTCGCTATGTAAAGAGTGCCTTAATGAGTAAGGCTGTACAAGAAGCATACCATACCTTGTTAACAATTCATCGTAATCCAATTGTAATTTTAAGTCTTAAATTAAATCCAATATTGGTAGATGTTAATGTTCATCCGACTAAATTGGAGGCAAAGTTTAGTAGGGGTAGTGTGGTTTATGACTTAGTAAAAAAAGGGGTTAGCCAAGCGATAAAAGCCAGCGATTTGGTACCTGAATTAAAGTTAAATAAAAAAAATAACAAATCAGATGCAGAAGAAAAATATACACAGAATGAATTAGACTTGGACAGTAAATCTTCTAATCAAAAAGAAGAGGCAAGAAAAGATATAAGAGTTTCTAAATCTAAAAAAGAAAGTAAACAGAATTATAGTTTCATTGCACCTAAAAGTAATAAGGAAAGCAAAGAAATTAGAGTTAAAAAGATAGATAAACTTTATAATGTAGAGGGTTTAAAATTAGAAAGTGATGATTTAAAGCAAGAAGAGACTAAAAGTAAAATAAAAGCTGAAGTTATAGAAGATACTATGGTTAAAGAAGATAAGCCAGAATATGATCAAGAATTTGTGGCAGAAGAAGCAGAATTGAATTTAATACCTATAGGTCAAATTCATCAGACTTATATTGTTGCTCAAGGATTAGATGGGATGTATATTATTGATCAACATGCAGCTCATGAACGGGTGAGATATGAAGAATTATTAACCCAATTTAAATCTGGTGAGGTTAAGACTCAAGAATTGTTAATACCTTTGAATTTAGAATTAACTCATCAAGAGGTAGAACTTTTAAATGAGAATAAAGAAGAGATAGAAGCTTTAGGTTTTAGTATAGAGAATTTTGGTGGGAGCAGCTATATAGTTCGTGGTGTTCCAGTAGGCCTTTATAACTTAAAGGATCAACAGTTAATTTTAGATTGTATAGATAAGTTATTAGATGAAAAAGAAGTAGGAGAAGCTTATAAATTGGTTGAAAATATCATTATTATGATTTCTTGTAAGACTGCTATTAAAGCAGGAGATAAATTATCCTTAAGAGAGATGAATAAGTTAATTGATGATATGGAACGCTATGAAGTTAGCAATTGTCCTCATGGTCGTCCGGTAATGATGCACTTATCTAAGAAGGAATTGGAAAAAGAGTTTAAGAGAATATAAAGCAATTTAAAATGTATAATTGATAATTGATAATTAAAAAACTAAAATGCTCTCCATTAAAAAGGAATTGGTATTAATTGTTTTTTATAAGGGGATTATATGTTTTTATTGGTAAAGAATGAAGTCGATTCTTTAATGTACGATTTAAATCTTTTAATTATAAATTCTAAATTGTCAATTATCAATTGTCTTTAAAGGGAGTTGATATTATGCAAGAGCCTTTAGTAGCTATTGTTGGACCTACTGCAGTGGGGAAAACAAGATTATCCTTAGCCTTAGCTCAAGATTTAGATGGAGAAATTATTTCCGCTGATTCAATGCAGATTTATAAGAAGATGGATATTGGAACTGCTAAGGCTAGCCAAGAAGAACAAAAACTAGTTCCACATTATATGATAGATATTATAGAGCCTAATCAAGAGTTTAGTGTAGCCGATTTTCAGACAAGAGTTGATGAGTTGATACCTAAAATTAGTCAAAAGGGTAAATTACCTTTACTTGTTGGGGGAACAGGATTATATGTTAAATCAGTTATAGATGGATTTATCTTTCCTGATATGGAGGTTGACTGGGAACTTAGAAAAAGATTAGAAGAAGAAGCTGAAGAATATGGAACTCAACATGTTCATGATAAGTTAAGAGAGATTGATTCTAAATTAGCAGACAAGCTACATCCTAATGACTTGCGGCGTGTCATTCGTGGAATTGAAGTTTATCAACAAACCGGTAAGACTACAACCTATTTCAAAGAGAAAGCTAAAAATACTCCTCCTCGTTATCAAGTAGTAAAGATTGGACTGCGTCGTAGTCGGGAGAATTTATATCAGAGAATTAATCAAAGAGTAGATTTAATGATAAAAGAAGGATTAATAGATGAGGTTAGAGAATTATATTATGATGAAGGTTATAATAGAGATTTAATTTCAATGCAAGGATTAGGGTATAAAGAGATAATTGCTTATTTTGAAGGTGAGTATGATTTAGATGAGGCAATTAGATTAATTAAAAGAGATACTAGGCATTTTGCTAAACGACAATTTACCTGGTTTAAAAGGGATAAATCTATTAATTGGTTTGATGTGGAAGAATATGATTTTGATTCTTTACTTAATGAAGTAAAAGAAATAGTTAGTTCTAAAATCAAGTAGTTTTTAATTAATAGTTAATTATTAATTAAGCTTTTATAACTTAGGAGGGGTAACTTCACGATGAAGTACAATAAAGAAGTTAGTAAGTTAATAGTTAAGCTTAAGGAGAAGAAAGAACACCATATTTTAACTTCAGATAATGAGCTCTTAGAAGGTTTAAAGTGTCCAATATGTGAATGCAATATTGGAGATCACGAGAAATATGTTCATTGTGAAGTAATAGGTGCATACATTTGTGATACTTGTTGCCGCTATGAATTATGTAATGACTATCAATTAGTAAATAAAGCTTTAGGTAAAGAAATATTTAATGATAATAATGAAATAATAATGCTATGTGAATATTGTGATTAAATAAGAGAGAGGAATAATTCCTCTTTCTTATTTTTATATTGTATAGGTATAGCTTTTGTGTAAGTCTATATTTAAAAGTTAAAATCCTTTATATTTCACTTTAACTCTAATTCTAATAGGCATAAAGGAGTCACTAAGCTCGAAAAAGGGTTATGGAGTTAAGTTTATTTTGAACCATTACACAGGATTGGCTTAGAAAATTATTATTATTTCTGCTTTGAATTCTATTTTATTACTATCAAATCATATATTATATATAGAAGCTATTAGGAGGGATTGCAATGCCCTTAAATAATAGTTCCAAAAGAAGAGAAGTATTACGTAGATTAGAAATGGGAGAGATTTCTCTTATAAAAGCTTTTGAGCTAATAAAAGATGATAAATCTAATACTAAGGATAATCCAGTATCTAGGGAAGATAATAATCTGATAGATATGATAGTTGCAGAATTAGATAAAATGATTGGATTAAACAATATTAAAAAATTAGTCAAGCAATTAAGAGCTTTTGTGACTATACAAAAAGAACGACAGAGACAAGAATTAAAGTCTGATTCTTTAGTAATGCATATGATCTTTAAAGGTAATCCTGGAACTGGTAAGACGACAGTAGCTAGAATTTTAGCTAAGTTATTTAAAGAACTAGGGTTATTAGAAAAAGGACATTTAAAAGAGGTAGAAAGAGCAGATATGGTAGGAGAGTATATTGGACATACTGCTCAAAAAACAAGAAAGTTAGTTCAAAGTGCTTTAGGTGGGATTTTATTTATTGATGAGGCATATTCTTTGGCACGGGGTGGACATAGGGATTTTGGTAAAGAGGCTATTGATACTTTAGTTAAGCTTATGGAAGATAATAGAGAGAATTTGATAGTGATTTTGGCTGGTTATCCTCAAGAAATGGAATATTTTTTAGAAAGTAATCCAGGATTAAATTCTAGGTTTCCTATTAAAGTGAATTTTGAGGATTATTCTTTAGAAGAGTTAATTGAGATAGCTAAACTAATGGTTAAAGAGCGAGAATATAAATTATCTCAAAGATCAGAAGCTAAATTGTATAACATCTTAAGTAAGATAAGAAAGGAAGCTGGCCCTGAAGAAGGTAATGCTAGAACAGTGCGTAATTTGATAGAAAGGGCTATTAGGAATCAAGCTGTTAGGTTGGTTAAGCAAGAGAAGATTAGCAAGGTAGATTTAATGATGATTAATAGAGAAGATTTCAATGATAGTTAGTAACTATAGTTGATTTATATTTTAACTTTTTAACTGTAATAGGTTAATAAATTATCATATGATTTATAATAGCTAAGTATTTAAGTCTTGGATATTATGTAAGGCTGAAGATAAATTTTAATTATTACTTATAATTGTAGTTTTGGGGTGATAGTATGACATCAGCTTTGATAATAGGTCAACCTAATGTGGGGAAGACTTCTTTTTTGATAAATTTTGCTTATTATTTAGGGATAAGGAAGTTAAGATTTATGATTAGACAGCCAGCAGGATTTGTATCAACTAGAACTTATGAATTAGAGCAAGCTTATGATGAATTAACCTCTGATAAGCCCCATAAAACTAACAATATACAAAGTATACAGCTTAAATTACCTGTAGGTAAGCAGGATAAAGATATTAGATTAGTTGACAGTTGTGGGTTGGTGGATGAGATTCATCCCCAAGAATATATTAGGAAATCAATGGCTCAAACACTTAAGGAGTTAATGCTTAGTGAGATTGTATTGCATATAATTGATTTAAATCAACTAAGTTCAAATCAAAATTTAACCAGAATAGATCAAGAAATTTATGATTTTTTAAAGGATGAATCAGGGTATAAAATTTTAGCCAATAAATTAGACCTAGATATTGACAAATCAAATTTAGAGAAGTTAAGTAAGATAGTTGATAAAAGATTGCTTATACCAATTTCAGCAATCTATCAAGAGGGATTTGATAAGATAAAGTTATTTTTATTAGAGAATATCTAGGAGGATAAAATGGAGTTATTGAATGATATGTCTGTTGTTTTCTTGACTGGTATAGTAATTAAGTTAATGGATGATTATTTAGATCAAGAAATTGATCGTTTAAATGGGCGAACTACCTTAGCAATGAGATTAGATAGGGCTATTGTACCTTATTCATTAATTTTATTGACCTTTTCTATTTTGATCGATTACCAATTAACGATTTCACTGTTTTGGGCTAGTTATATTGTAGGAATGGGTATAGGTTCTGATGAATTGCCCACTGGTCTAAAGTCATATCAGGAAGTTATAATTATGTTGATTTTTGGTTTTTTAGTCTTAGATTCTAGGCTCTTTTTATTTTCTATATTGATAATCTCTTTTGTGCAATTAACTGATGATTATATTGATTATTATTTGGAAGAATATATAAATAGAGGTAACTTTATTAATTACTTAGGTAAGATAGGAACAGTACTTTTATCATTACTTACTTTAGTTGGGGCTTTGGTGATTGATTGGCAAAGGGGATTATTAGTAATTGCTATAGCTAATATTGTTGTTTGGATTTTGCATAGATGAGTTCTTTTTAGTTTTCGTCCTAAAGGGACGAGTGACTTTTAGCATTGCCCTAAAAGTCACCAAAAGGTCTAGAAAAAGTTAAAACTCACTACGCAATCAAGGTCTGTTGAGATTTACAAATATAGTACTGCTACTTCAAAAATTGTGCTACTGTTATATTTATTTGAGAATGTTTGCTTTGTTCAAACAATAATTTTTTCGTTTTAAAGATCTTGAAATATTTTACTTGTTCCTATGAGTCTGAAAACATGACTCTTAATTTAAATGATTATCAATTGTAAATAGATATAAAAGTGTGCATTATCTTTCCATCAAGATCTATTTAAATTTAATTATGAATCTCCTTTTTAGGAGGTGAGTTTTTGGAATTAAGGTATATAATTTTATTATTAATAATCTCATTAGTGATAGGTTATTTTTGGGGGAGGTATATTGGTAAAAAAGATGGAATTAAAAAAGCTAAAGCAGCAGCTCCTTTAATTCTAAGAAGAAAGAGTTTAGAGGAAGGAATTTGTATATTATGTAATGATGAGCTAGAGTATAAATCCATTAAGAAGGAAAAAAATATTTAATAAAGAATATATAAGTAGATAATGAAATGAGGCTTGGGGTTTATCTGATATGATATAAGGGGAGGAAATCTTAATGAAAAAACAGATTAATTTACAAGATACTTTCTTGAATGAAGTCAGAAAGAATAAAGTTAAAGTTACTGTGTTTTTGGTTAATGGTTTTCGGATAACAGGAATTGTAGAAGGTTTTGATAATTTCACTATTATAATTAAGAGTCAAGGCAAACAAGAGATGGTATATAAGCATGCAATTTCTACTATAGTCCCAGAGCAAGAGGTTAAGAGTTTGTTTAAAGGTGAGTAATTTTCTTATAAATATTTAAGGTTGGTAGCTAAAAGCTATCAACCTTTTTTTTAGGAAACTATGCTTTTTTAGAGATTGTGGATAACTTTTTTCTATAATAAAATTTTGAAACTTACCTTAATTAACCATAGATAGGTAAATATAATTAAAACATTGTAATTACTGTTACAAAATAATGAAAAAAATAAAAAATTTATTTTTTTTGTTGATATAAAGAAGGATTTTGGGCTTGAATCAAGAAATTAATGACCAGCTAGTCAGTTTATACAATTAGAAGAAGGGAAGGTAATTAAAGTGTTTAATAAGAAAATATTTATGATTATGTTGGTCTTGTCAGTTTTGATAATTTCTAATATTGGGGTCCAAGCTGAGAATATAGTTCAAAGAAATGGTTCTATATATTCAGTAGACAGAGATGGTGATGTAAGGTGGAGCTATACTTATAGTAAATATAATCAAGCTAAGAAATTAGCAGCAGATACAACTCCAGCTATAGATGATGAGATGATCTACTTTACTGATAATAAGTTCTTCTTATATGCAATTGATTCAACAGGTGATTTGAAGTGGCAATTTCCTATCTTCAAAAATGCAAAATTGACTTCACCTGCAGTAGCAAGTAATGGAACTATCTTTGTGGGTACTAGTGAAGGGGTCTTATATGCAGTAAAATCAGATAGTCAACTGGATTGGAAGTTTGAAGTTCCAGTAGAAGACAATGATGATAGAAGTCTAATTTTAGATGATGATGAAGATGAAAAATTAGCTTTAACGGATTTAGCAGTAGCTAAAGATGGAACTATTTACTTTGGTGTAGAGAATGGTTTCTTATATGCAGTAAATAGTGATGGAGAAGAGAAATGGAGCATTAAATTAGCTGATGCTGGAGAGTTAAATAGTCCAGTAGTAACTAAAGGGGGTCATATTTCTATTACAAGTAGAGCTGGTGACTCCTATTTAGTAGGAGCAGATGGTAAATTAAAATAACAATTAAATTTATAAGTATAATAAGACTAGCAGAAGATAAAAGGTAGCCCTAAATTTAGGGCTACCTTTTTACTTAGTATAGAATGAATTAATTTTAATACTTAAAAGGGAAAAGAGTAGTTGAGAGAGAATATAATATATGTAAATAAAATCTAATGGATGAAAATTTATCATCATTTATATAAATAAAGGAGTAAAGATGGAGAGTTTAAAAGAAAATTGTGATGGATATGCGTTGATAATTGTTTTATGGACTCTAGTAATCTTAAGTGTGATTTTTGTTAATCTATTTGATGAGGTTCAATTGAATAGTTTTTTGATTCGCAATAATTTAGATAAGAAAAAAATATATAATACTTCTCTTTCAGGGATTATTATGGGCATAGATAAGCTTAAAAGTGATAATACAGAATATGATATTCCAGAAGATGAATGGAATAAGAATTTAGAAGGTACAGAGGATCAGCTTGAATATAAAGTGGAGATTGAAGATATAGGTAGTAAATTGAATATTAATTATACTAAACAAGATATCTTATCTAAGTTAGATTGGTGGAATGAAGAAGTTGAGCAGCAGATAGAAGAAAAAATTGCTAAACAAGGATTTGTTATTAATCTTTTATTAATTAAAGATATCTTAGGGGAAGATTATTCTAAAGCTATAGATAGTTTAACTACATATGGATATTTTAATCTGAATTCTGATGATTTAAATAAATTAAGGAGATTATTAGAATTTTTGGAGTTGAATAGTGTTGAAAGAAATTTAATATATGGATATTTAAATAAGGAGAGGAGGGCAGGAAGAAGAATTAAAGAGATCAAACAGTTAGAGACTCTATATTTAAAAGGTTTAAGTGAAAGAACTTTAAATAGTATCAGGCCATATCTGGCAGTTAATTCAAATTTAAATATTAATTTTATTTCAGAAGATTTGTTAGAAGTAGTTTTAAAGGGTTTAAATATAAATCTTAGTTACAAAGAAAAGATAATTAAGTTACGTCAAAGAGAAGGTATAAAAGAGTTGTCTGAAATTAGTACATCTCAAAAAAATCTATTGAACTATTTTACAGTGTCATCTAAATTATTCTTAATTACAAGTAGAGTTTTTTCAAATGATGGAAAGCCTCTTAAAGAGATAAAGTGTATTGTAGAAAGAAATAAAGATGAAGATGATAACTGGAAAATAAAAATCTTAAAATGGGATGAAGAATAATTGCAAGCTTGGAGGTGAAGTTATTGCCATTAAGATTTATATCGTTATTAAAAATACTGTTATTAATCACTCTTGGAATCAGTATAATTTATTGTTGGCATCTTTATCAATTTTCCCAGATGAATAATCCAGTTATTGCTTCCCAAAATATAGATTTAGCTAAGTTAAGTAAGATATTAGAGCAGGATATAAAAATAAAAGAAGATAGTAAATTTAAGTATAAGCTTGATCTTAGAGGTAAAGAATGGGAGGATATAGCCGATAATAACTTTTTTAATATGAAGGAGATTATTGATAAAGATCTAGAAGCAGATAATTTAAAAGGAGATTTCCCCAACACCAACCTACCTACTTTCTTAGCAGAAAAAAAGAAGAATAAGATTGAGGAGCTTTTTTCTTTATCGGCTATATCTAAGCAAGATGGAAATAGTAGAGCTATTATAATAGATAAAAGTAATTCACAAAGTTATATCTTAAAAGAGGGAGCAGTGATTAAAGATTATTTAGTTAAAGAGATTAAAGAAGATCAGGTAATCTTGAGTTTTAAAGAAGCAGAGTTTAGATTGAATTTTTCTAACTAAACTGGAGGAATAAGATGGATTATAATTATTTTGAGAAAAAGATTAAAGTGGATTTGATTAAAGAATTCCCTAAAGAGGTTTTGCGTGAATATAGATTATTACCAATAAAAAAAGAAGGAAAGAAGATACTATTTATTAGTGATAATAGACCTTCTTTGGAGCTTATTGATGATTTAGAGGTTTATTCAAATTCTATAATTAATTTTAAATTAATCAAGGAAGAAATTATTGAAAGGCTAATTAATGAATACCTTGAAGCACCTTTAGATACTGTGGAAGGAATGTTAAATGATTTTGATTCTAATCAATTAGCTGATTATAGTGATCTCAATTTAGATTATAAAGTAGAGAGTTTAGAGGAGTTGGCTCAAGAGGCACCAATTATTAGATTAGTTAATACTATTATTACTACTGGTCTTAAGAAAGGAGCTAGTGATATCCATATTGAGCCTTTTGAAGACCAAGGCAAGATCAGATATAGAATCGATGGCTTTTTATATGAAGAACCTGCTCCACCAAAAAAGCTCTTTCCAGCAATAGTTACTAGAATTAAGATAATGTCTAATTTGAATATAGCAGAACGTAGGCTACCACAAGATGGAAGGGTTAGAATTAAGGTTCTGGGCAGAGAATTGGATATTAGAATTTCTATTATTCCAAACTTGTATGGAGAAAGTGTAGTCTTAAGGTTATTAGATAGAGCTGAAATGTTATTAGATATTAATAATATAGGATTTAGTAAAGGAGTTTTGGAAGATTATTTAGATCTGGTCAAGTACCCTCATGGAATTATCTTGGTAACAGGACCTACAGGAAGTGGTAAGACTACAACATTATATGCAACTTTGAATCATTTAAATTCTTCTGATAAAAAGATAATAACTATTGAAGATCCTGTAGAATATCAGTTAGATGGTATTAATCAGATTCAAGTTAAGCCTGAGATTGATTTTAGTTTTGCTAGTGGTTTAAGAGCTATATTACGCCATGATCCCGATATAATTATGATAGGAGAAATTCGTGATGTTGAAACTGCTAAAATAGCTATCCAATCTGCTTTGACAGGCCACTTAGTTTTAGCTACCTTACATACAAATGATGCTGTTGGAGCGATAACCCGTTTATTAGAGATGGGAGTAGAAGATTACCTTTTAGCTTCAGCTTTAAGAGGGGTGATAGGCCAAAGATTAATTAGAGTATTATGTCCAAAGTGTAAGGAAATTTATTATCCAGATTCTGAGGAGATAAGTTTTATTAACACTGAAGTAGAAGAAAAGATAGGAATTTATCATAATCAAGGTTGTAAAGAATGTAATCAGATTGGATTTAAAGGTAGGACAAGTATTTATGAATTATTAAAAATCGATCAAGAACTACAATCTTTAATCAGCCATCATAAAGGAACAAATATTATTAAAAAAGCCGCCCAGGAAAAAGGGATGGAGATGCTAGTTGAAGCTGGTTGGAAGAAGATAAAAGCTGGTATTACTACGATTGATGAAGTTTTAAGAGCGACTAAAAATTAATGATAGGAGGAATAAAGGTGGCTAAATTTGCTTATGAAGCCATCAACCCTGATACAGGTGATACAATAACAGGAAGTATTGAAGCTAAAAGTCAAGATGAGGCTTTGGAAAAGATAGAAGCTCAGAGTTTATCTCCTTTTAATTTGACAGAAGAGAAGGATAAACAGAGAAAAAAGAAATTTATTTTTACTAAAAGAGAAGAAAATCTAATCTTATTTACTCATCAATTAGCTAATTTATTAAAGGCAGGTATTCAATTAGGAGAAGCTTTAGAGATAGTTCATCGCTTATTAAAGCCTAGTGAATTAAAAAATATTATTAAAAATATTTATGATTCCATAAAAAGCGGAAAGAATTTTGCAGAATCTTTAGCTAATTACCCCAATTATTTCTCTTCCAGTTATATTAATATTATTAAGGCGGGGGAGGAAGGTGGATTTTTGGATTCTGCTTGTCAGAGATTAGCCAAAGATTTAGAAGATGATGCTCAACTAAAATCCTTTGTTATCTCTTGTTTGATTTATCCAGCCATATTATCGATAGTAGCTATTTTAGCTATTATAGTAATGATAACTTATGTTTTGCCGAAATTTTTAGTTATTTATGATAACTATGGGCAAACCTTACCTTTTACAACTGAGATATTATTAAAGATTAGCCAATTTCTTAGTAACTATTGGATAGTAATTGTGCTAGCTTTAATTACTATAGCTATAGTTAGCTGGAAATATTATAAGAGTAAAGAAGGTAAAGTAAAAGTAGATGGATATATATTAAGCCTACCTATAGTAAGTAATTTAATAGTTGGGATATCAGTAGCCAAGATAAGTAGAAGTATAGGAACTATGTTAGAAAGTGGGGTTCCTTTATTAAAAGCTTTGCAGCTTAGCCAGCATATTAGTAATAATATTATTCTAAGGCAAGCATTAGAAGAGGCTTCTTTGGAAGTGAAGAAGGGAAGAACTCTATCAGAAGCTTTAAACAAAAGAGAGATATTCCCTGAGATTTTAATCTATATGATAGGTGTGGGAGAGAAGACAGGAAGATTGGGAGCTATGCTATTAGAGGTAGCTAAAAATTTTGAAAGAGATAGCAAGAAGAACTTAGAGAAATTTATGAAAGCTTTTGAACCATTATTGATTTTATTTATGGGATTGATGATAGGTTTTATTATAATTTCTATATTGTTGCCGATCTTAGGCATTAGTAATCTTTCATTGTAAAAAAGGTGACAAGTGACAAGTGACAAGTGACAAGTGACAAGTGACAAGTGACAAGTGACAAGTGACAAGTGACAAGTGACAAGTGACAAGTGACAAGTGAGCGATAATAGTTATTAATAAGGAGGTAGATAAGATGTTCAGAACTTTAAATAAAGAGGATGGTTTTACATTAATTGAGATGATAATTGTAATAGTTATCATTGGTTTTTTGGCTACAATGGTAGGACCAAACTTATTTAATCGTGTTTCACAAGCAAAGCAGACATCTGCATATAACCAAATTGATGTATTTAAATTGGCGTTAGATAATTATAGAATTGATAATGGTAAATATCCTACAACAACAGAAGGACTTAAGGTTTTAGCTGAAGATCCAGGATCTTCTGATAGTTGGGCTGGACCATATGTAGATAAGATTCCTTTAGATCCATGGGGGAATGAATATAATTACCGCTTTCCAGGTAAAAACAATAGTCACAAGTATGATTTATGGTCCTATGGAGCTGATAATAAAGAAGGTGGAACTGGAGAGAATGAAGATATTACTAACTGGTAAGGAGAAGGGGTTTACCTTATTAGAGGTATTAATTAGTATAGTTTTAATTACTTTAATAATTGGAATAGTTTTACCGGCCTTTGATATCTTATTTGATTCAGTTACTGGTAAGACAACAGAACGTAAAGTTATTAATTTATTTGCTAAGATAAGAAATAAAGCTATAACTAGCAATAGTAAGCAAAGTATCTTAGTTGTTGATGATACTTTGATCTATCAAGGAGATAATGGAGAGAAAATTAAATTTAATAAAGCTATTAAAAGAATTACTGTAAATAATAAAAAAGAAGATAGCAGTGAAGGAAAAACGATCCGCTTCTTTCCAAATGGGACGAGTTCTGGAGCTAGTTTAAACTTTGTGATGAATAATGATAAAGAGTTTGAGTTAGTTATTGATAAAGTTACAGGAAGAACTGAAGTAGGGGAGTAAAATAGTGAATGATTATAAAGAAGGCTTTACTTTAATAGAAGTATTAATAGCGATGGTAATTTTGGGAGTTGGCTTCAGTATTTTGATTCAAGGATTTATGGAGGTTAATGATGGTTTAGAGACTAATAAGAATTATACCTATGTTTCTAGTTGGGCAGAGAATAAGTTAAAAGAGGTAGCTCTTGGAATCGATTTAAATAATCATGGTACTTTTCAATATCAAAGTTTAAATTATAGGTGGTCAACAGAAGAGAAAATTATTACTCAGAAGCTAAAGAAATTAATTTTAAGGGTTCAGTGGCAAGAAGATGATAAAAGTAAATCTTATTCATTAACTAGATACATCCTAGGAGAAGATTAGGGGAGATTGGATGAAGGAAGAAGGTTTTACTTTAATTGAGATTTTAATTGCTATCACAATAACAGGAATTATTTTGGGAAGTGTTTTTACTTCTTTAGATTTAGGTTTTTCAACATGGGAAAGAAGTGATACTAATAATAAATATGAACAAGAATGGAGAGTAGCAGCTTCTTTTCTAAGAAGGGATATTCATAAGCTGTTTATATCATCACTTTATCAGAAGAATAAGCTGCAAGGGAGTTATCAAAGTATATCAGGTATTCTTTTGGAGGATGGCTCTTTAAAAGAATTTGCTTATTTTTATGATTCGAATAATAATTCTTTAGTTAGAAAGCTAAAAAATCTAGAAACTGATGAAGTTATAGAAGAGATAGAGTTTTTTAAAACTTTAAATCTCAAGAGAGTAGAGTTTAACTTTTATGATGCTAAGGATCAGTTTTGGAAGGATAGCTGGTCTTATCAGGAAGAGGAGAGATTACCTATAGCTGTGAAATTGGAAGTTGAATTAGAGAAGGTTAATTTTGCTCCATTGATAGTGGAGATTTATTTGGGACAAGAATATTAACTGAGAAAGGTGTTAAAAATGGATCTATTTACTAAGCAGAGAAGTTATTTAGAAGTTGATGATAATTATATAAGGTTAGTTCAACTTGACAAAAATAATATTCTGTACCAAGATAGTTTTAAGTTTGAAGAGGAGCTTAAAGATATCGATTTAAAAGATTATTTAGACCAAGCCCGATATAAGATTAAAAAGATATCTTTAATTGTACCAGCCACTAAGTTATTTATTCGTAGGCTAGAATTACCGCTTACTGCTAAAGATAAATTAAAAGACATTATAAAGTTACAGGTCTTAAGAAAGCTTCCTTATAGAATAGAAGATTTATATTATAGTTATCAGATTTTGGATAAGAAGGATAAATTGCTTGTTTTGGTATTCACAGTTACTAAAGATTATATTAATATGGTCTATGAACTTTCTTCTAATTTAGGATTAATAATTGATAGTATTATTCCCTCAAGTTTGGTCTTTTATTATCTATATCAAACAGATAAGATTGATTTAAAGAATCAATTATACATTGATTTAAGCCCAAATTACATACATTATACTTTCTATAATCAAAATGACATCTACATTAGAAGTAGCCAAAATATTGAGGATTTGGCAGAAGAGACTGCTGATACTGTTATCTATTTAAAGCAGAAATATAATTTAGAAGATGATCCAAAGTTGTTTTTGAATGGGGAGAAGATTGATGCTAAGAAGGCAGTAACTTTAAACAGTTTTGAAGAAATAAGAGAAAAGAATCTATTTTGGAAGAAGATAAGAGTGGTGGAGAAGAACTTTGATGGAGTGGATATTTTAAGCCAAATTTCTTTAAAACAGAAAGAAAAGCAGAAGAAAGATTATAGTAGGTTATTTTATTTAATTATTTTAGTCTTATTAGTTAATGGGATAAGCTTATTTTTAGCATGGCAGCTTAAGATTAATAAACTGAATAATTTTGAAGTAAGTAATAAGCAGATTAGTCCTTTAGTAGAGAAGGTTCAGCAGGTTAAAATCGATTATCAGGTTAATAAAAAGAAAGTTAAGCTTTTAAAAGGGCAGCTTAGAAGAAATTATAGCTATCTACCTTGGTTAAAAGAGTTGAGTTTAATATTATCTGAAGATGTAAAGGTTGATAAAGTTATTTTTAAAGAAGAAAAATTAGTTCTATTAGCTGGAGAAGCCACCTCTGCTACCAAAGTTATGAGTTTATTAGAAGAATCAGATTATTTTAAGAACTTACACTTTGAAGGAAGTATTGTGAGTAAAGAGGATAGAGAAGAATTTAGAATTGCAGGTGATTTAGCAGATGCAATTAAATAAGAGAGAAAGAAGGATGCTGATTATAGCATTGATCATAATTGGAGGAGGATCATTATTAAAGTGGATTTTGATTCCAATTTGGAATGATTATCAAAGTATTGATACTAAGTTGAGTTTGGCAGAGAATAAGCTAAAAAAAGGAAGGTTTATCTTAAGGGATGCTGAGAAGTACAATAATAAGTTGAAATCAATTAAGGGTGAATTAGCTGCTTTAAATAAAACCTACTTTCATGGTCAAAAAGCTAAGATTAAATTGCAAGTATTAAAAATTATAGATCAATACTTAAAAGAGAGTAGCCTTAAGATTAAGGATAAGAGTGTAAATCTAGAGGATTTGACTAAGTATGATTTATCTTATAGTGATCTTAGTCCACAGGAAAAAGCTATTATTAAGGAATTATCTATGATTAATTATAAGCTAAAGTTAGAAGGAAGCTTAAAAAATTTGATTTTGTTTTTATCAAAATTAACAGAGAATGAGAAGTTGTTAGCGGTAGATTATTTAGATATAAATGCTGATTCAAGGGAGAGTCAATTGTCAATTGAATTGACAATTAAAGCGATTAATAGAGAAGGTGAAATTAATGAGTAGAGCTAGAGAGAGAGCAGTTAAGATTCAGTTTATTGTGGTCTTATTTTTGATTTTTACTTCCTTGGCAATAAATGCTGAGGATAAATTAGTTACTTTAACTGTTAGACAGGCTGATATTGAGGATGTTCTAGTGATGTTGACAGAGCAGAGTGGGATTAATATGGTTCCTGATAATACTGTCAAAGGAAAGGTTACTTTAAATTTAAATAATGTAAATTTAGAAGATGCTCTAAATATACTAACAGTTGCCTATGGATATAAATTTGAAAAGATTAAAGAGAATACTTTTTTAGTTAGTAAAAATTCTTTTAGCAAGTCTATGGTAGTTAAGGTTGTTGATAAACTATTAACCCTCCATGTAGTGGAGCGGGATATTAAGAGTATTCTAAATAAAATTGGAGAAGAAGCAGGAATAAATATAATTATGGAGGACTCTGTAAGAGGAAAATTTTCAATAGATTTAGATAAGGTTCCTCTAAAACATGGATTAAGGAATTTTTTAGAGGTAAATGGATTTTCTATAACTGAAGATAATGGTGTTTATAGGGTCTTTAAGCTTGATGGTAGAAATAAAAAAACCAATATGGCTATATCAGTCTTTGATGGAAAAGTATCTATTAATGTAGAACAGGCAGATATGGCAGAAGTATTGAGAACTATCGCTAAATTAGGTAAGATTAATATGGTTTTATTTGATGGAGTACGACAAAGGGTTGATTTAAAGTTAGATGAAATTCCAATAGAAGATGCGATTGAACTTATACTATCTGGAACTCGCTGTACTTATCGTAAGATAGATGGAATTTATTTGATTGGAGACAAGAATATTAATAGTCCAGCTGCGTCTTTGTTAACTACTACTGAGTTAATTCCTTTACAATACTTAGAAGCTGAACAGGTACCTAAGCTATTGACAAATAATTTTTCTGGTTCTAATATCAAAGTTTTAAAGGAACAGAATGCTATTATGGCTACAGGAACAGAAAGAGATCTTCTTAAACTAAAGGACTATATGGCTAAAATCGACAAGAAGATTCCTCAAATTGTAGTTGAAGCCTTGATTATAGATATATCTCATACCGCAGGTAAAAGCCCTAGGGCTGAATTAGGGATTAATTATGAGGATAAGGATGGGACAACCTTATTGGATAGTGTGAATGGGTTATTAAATTATAAATCTATTTTAACCTTGCCTGAGGATTTTAATTTAACCTTACAATCTCTTGTCAAACAAGGTCAGGTTACAGTAAAGGCTAAGCCTAATATTACTACTTTGAATGGACAAGAGGCTAAGATTAATGTAGAGACTGTTCAGTATTATGAAGTAGTTCGTAGAGATAATGATAATGATGAAGAGACTGTAGAGTATGAGAGTATTAATACAGGAGTTACCTTAGAAGTTACTCCTTGGGTTAGTAGTTCTGAAGAGATTACTTTAAAATTAAAGCCAACTGTCAGTAACCCTAGTACTAGAACCAGTGAAGAAGGACCACCAAATATTAACCGTAGGGATATCTCAACTACTGTCAGAGTTAAAAGTGGAGAGACGATTGTCTTAGGTGGATTGATTAGAAATGAAGGTATAAAGACTGAATCTAGAGTACCTATTTTGGGTAGTATTCCCTTACTGGGAAGGCTATTTAGAGATGAGTCTATAGATTATCAAGAGACTGAGATGGTTATTTATATTACTCCCCATGTTTTAGATGAAGAGAATTTAGATGTAGAGGGATATAAGCAAGAAATGTTAGATAAAGTAGATAAAGAGATGGATAGTGTGGAATAAAATAGTTAAGATTCCCTGGTTGAAATAGCTGGGGATTTTTTTATTTTTTGTATAAAAATACAATATCTAAAAGCTATGGTCAAGGTCTATCGCCGCGAGACCAAGGTTAACATAGTCTATGATTATGATAGTGTCGGCAATCGAATCAGTAAGAAGATAATCGATCCAGCAGGAGTAGAGAATACAGTCTATAATTATTACAAAGGTACAAATCGCTTGAAATCCTATAGTATAGATAGTAAGAATAAGTATGCCTATGTCTATGACCCTGCAGGAAATCTAATCAAAAAAGGGAATAAATATAGTATAGAAGGTGAAATAGTAAACTTCACTGAAATAAGTGGTGATGGTGTAGAGTACTGGGAATACAAGTATAATCTACAAGGTAGATTAGCTAAAGTCTACAAGAATGAAGAGTTAATCGCAGAGTTTAGCTATGATGCTGATGATAAGCGAATAAAAACTATAGAACACACTCATGATGGGAGTGTTAAGGAGACTAACTTCGTCTATAGTGTCAGTGGCAATGTGATCTTTGAAGATGAAAGTGGAGACTATACCTCATATATCTTCGCACTAAACAAGCAATATGCCAAGGTTAACGGGATCGTCGGAGTTAGCACTGATATAACATACTTCCACCAAGATAACCTAGGTTCCACAAGATTGATGACTAATGCTAATGGCAAAGTTATCATGGATCAAGATTATCTGCCCTTTGGTGGAGATTTAGCGAGACCGAATCAGATTGAGGTAAAGAATGATAGTGGTGAAAACTATAAGTATACAGGACAGAAGCAAGTTGTATCGATAGGTTTGTATTTTTACGGAGCAAGATACTATGACCCTGAGATTGGTAGGTTTACTAGAGAGGATACGTATAAGGGTGAGCTGGATGATCCGCAGAGTCAGAATGTGTATATTTATGTATTAGCAAATCCTCTCAGATATATTGATCCGACTGGGCATTGGAATGAAGAATCTAAATGGTATAATCCTTTTACATGGTTTGATACTCAAGAAGATTTAATAGGTCAACAATCATTAGAAACATATTGGCAAATGGCTAATTCTAATGATGCCTCTTCATATATAGCAGATTTTCAAGCAAGTGCAAATTTAGAACCTACTGGAACATTAAATGAGCAGACAGCTAATTCGTTAAATTATTATAAAATGGCATATTTAAGTGGCAAAGAAATGAACGAAAGTGATTGGTTAATAAATAGATATAGACAAACTGATGAATACTTTGAATGGAAATTAACTGATCCTGTTGCTGCTGATTTACAAGTGGCTAAAGATGCAAAAACAGCATTAGAGTTTATAAGTTTTGTACAGATGGGAACAGCAGCTTATTCTGAGTATAAAGCGAGTAAATTAGTTGATGATGCTGATGGTGGGGCAAGATTTTTTAAGGAACTAATGGATTGGGCAGATGATTTTAATACAAGAAAAATGTTTACTGATAAAAATGGAAATATAATATGGCCAAGTAATAATGGATTTTTAAGCAAACAAAATATAACGTTACCAAAAGGATTTAGAATTGATAGGTATGGTAATGAATTTGGAAGTTTTGTTGCTCAAGAAGGTACTCCAGATTGGGCTCGTGCGTTGGCACCAGGAACAACAACTAATGCACCATATTATATTTATGAAACATTAAAACCAATTGAAAATGTTTATGCAGGAAGAGCAGTTCCTTGGTTTAATGAACCTGGAATGGGGATGCAATATAAATTCGATCGAAAAATACTTGATTTGTTAAATGATGGATATTTAAAGGAGGTAGGACCTTAGTATGAAAAAATGTGAATTAAAGCAAAAACTTTTGAATAAGCAGATACCGAAACATTTTTATAATTTAAATGGGGGGCTACCAAATGAAAAATTTTCTTTAAATGAAAATAATGGTATATGGGAAGTGTATTATAGTGAAAGAGGAAATAAAACGGGATTAAGAACATTCGAATTTGAGGAAGATGCATGTGATTATTTTTATAATGAGTTAATTAAATTATTAAGATATAAAGGGTTGATATAGTTGTAATAAAAATTTACATCAAATTATAATAATGGAAGGGATTAACTTTATATGTTTTTAGTTCAGTAATAAAAGAGATTTAATAAAACAAGAAATAAAGAACCTTGATAGAAAACAAGATGTTCTGTTAAGGTTCTTTATTATTTTTAATATTAAAATTAATAAAATAGGAGTATAGATTGCAGAGAAAACTTATTTCCACCAAGATAACCTAGGCTCAACGAGACTAATGACTGATAGTAGTGATAAAATTGTCATGGATCAGGATTATATGCCCTTTGGTGGAGACTTAGCGAGACCAAATCAAATTGAAGTACAGAATGATAGTGGTGAGAGCTATAAGTATACAGGACAGAAACAGGTAGCGAGTATTGGATTGTATTACTATGGAGCGAGATACTATGATCCAAGTATAGGTAGATTTATTACTGAGGATAGTTATCGTGGTGAGTTGGATAAGCCACAGAGTCAGAATGTGTATATTTATGTAATGAATAATCCGTTGAGGTATACAGACCCGACAGGTAATGTCTCATCTGATGTATTTGAATATGAGAATATATTTGAAGGAATATGGAATGAAGAAGTCATTGAACCTATGAAAAATGGATGGGAATATGGGGTAAATAATTTCTGGGAAAATAGCATGAATACGGTCAAGGATACATTTAAAACTTTATTCAGCAATAATTTAGATGTAAGTACAAAGTATTCTAAAACAGCTTTAGGAACAGATAATAATAAAGATAATCCCAATGGTGTTGTACAGATGAATATGGGTAAAGGTGAAATGGAGTATTATGATGTTGGAGGAAGAGGACGAATAGCAGGTATTGATACTAACTTCAAGACACTTAAATGGGGTGATTCTGATAGTTTGTTTGAAGGTGAATTTCGTTTAGATACAGAAACAGGAGTTGCTGAATATGGACTTGGAATAGAAGTAACGGAAGGCCATAAGAATTTAAATCTCATAGACAGAGGTTTTCATAGTTCAGCAGGAGCTTATGCAACAACATGGGAAGGTGGCATAAATGCTCATGGTCGAATTAGTAATTTTAATGTGAAATTTAGATTATATGGAACAGCATTAGGAGCAGGGGCATATGGACATGCCGGAGCAAACTACAAAGATAGTGAGGGAACTTATCATTATTTAGAAGCTACAGGTGTTTTTGAAAAGTTTTTTGGTATTAATATCAATGTGGATATTTATTCTCAAAACACTAAGGAAACTTCAAAAAAATAAAATTTGCTTGTTAGTCTTTTGGAAAGGAGTTAGCGATGAATAATAAATTTAAAAAGTTTTTTGATATATTAAAATTCAAGAGATTTATGAAACCATTTTTAATTATGTTTGGTATTGGTTTTTTTATAATTGGTTTTGGTTCATTAATTTCAAATGTTAGAACATTTAGTGATTTTTTAAGGTTTTTATTAGAATATGGTTTAATGATAATAGGAACTTTAATATTTTTAAAGATATTCGAATTAATTGCAGCTTTGATTGGAGCAGGGAAAATCTATAATAGTATGTTTAAGAAAAGAGATAAAGATTCTAATCAAAATAAATAAGAGCAATAAAATAGTAATGCTTAGTAAGTAGTAGGTAAGGAGGTATAAACAAGTGGGTAGTGAGTGGTAAATGTATATTACTTACATTATTCACTTGTTTTTTTATTTTAGAATTTACTCGTCATTTGTCACTAGTTATCCGTTACTAATTTTTAGAACATAGCTACGATAGCAGTAAGAGAGAGACCAACTTTGTCTATAGTGTCAGTGGCAAGGTGATCTTTGAAGATGAAAGTGGAGACTATACCTCATATATCTTCGCACTAAACAAGCAATATACCAAGGTTAACGGGATCGTCGGAGTTAGCACTGATATAACATACTTCCACCAAGATAATCTAGGCTCAACAAGACTAATGACTGATGCCAGTACTAAAGTTCTCATGGATCAGGATTACTTGCCCTTTGGTGGAGACTTAGCAAGACTGAATCAGATTGAGATACAGAATGATAATGAGGAAAACTATAAGTATACAGGACAGAAGCAAGTTGTGAGCATTGGACTGTATTACTATGGTGTGAGATATTATGATTCTGAGATAGGATAGTTATCGTTGGATCAGCCACAGAAATCAAACTCTTCATAGCCATCATTCAAGATTAAACTCATCTTCATTTCCTCCAATCCTTATGATATAATTAAACTACTATGCTGACAGAGGAGGTTTAACTAAAATGTGCAGATTAAATCCAAGGGTAGACTTTGCCTTTAAAAAATTATTCGGTACTGAAGAGAATAAAGATATTCTAATTTCCTTTATCAATTCAGTCTTAGACAAAGATGAGCCAATTAAAGATTTAATCCTAAAGAACCCATATAATTCCAAAAACTTCAAAAATGATAAACTATCGATTCTTGATTTCAAAGCAGTTGATGAGAAAGGCGTTTGGTATAATATCGAGATGCAGATTACAGACCAAGATTATTATGATAAAAGGGCATTATATTACTGGGCAAGATTATATACAGGACAGTTAGAATCAGGGGTTAATTATGATAAGCTAGAAAAGACAATAGTAATTAATGTACTTAATTTTAACTGTTTAGAAGAGAAAGAATATCATAATATCTATCAATTATTGAATCGTGAATCAAAAGAAGAGTTAATAGACCACTTAGAGATTCACTTTATTGAGCTAGAGAAGTATAATAAGGACTTAAGCGAAGTTCAGACTGCTTTAGATAGATGGACAGAGTTCTTAAAGAGAGCAGATAAATATGATAAAGATAAAATCCCTACCCAATTAGCAGAATTAGAAAGCATCAAAAAAGCAATCAATGTATTAGATACTATAGGTTTGACTAAAGAAGAGAGAGAAGCTTATGAAGCTAGGTTGAAATGGTTAAGAGATGAAGAGATGGCATTGAAAAAAGCTGAGAGAAAAGGTATGGAAAAAGGCAAGATAGAGATTGCTACTAATTTATTGAAGATGGGAATGAATATAGAAAAGGTAAGTGAAGTGACTGGATTATCTAAAAGACAGATAGAAAAAGTAAAAGATAGCATTTAAAGATGCATTTGTCAGGCAACCTGTAAAAGGGTTGTCTTTTTTTAGTAGAAGGAGACTTTTATTTAAGTAATCCAGGTATGCCAGGTAATGTATTGAATGATCATCTTGGTCAGGAGGGATTAGAGATAATAGATGGCTATGATACTCCAGTAGATACTGGCGATATAGAGATTAGCCTAGATTATTCTGCTGGAAGTGTAGGGATTCAATTTAGCAATATAGTAGATAATATCAGTAAGATTGAATTAAAGACTATCGGAATAGAGAATCATAGATTGACTAAGAGAAGCTTTGATATCTACTATAGTGATAAGAACTCAGATTATAGTAAATTAGATCCAGATAGTTGGAGATTTGCTAAAGATTATCGAGGTAATATCACTCTAATCATTCCTGAGCCTATCTCAGCCAAGTATATTAAAATTCACAGTAAGTTCGATGATTGGGAGAACTCTGACGAAGCATTTTATGAAGGATTGCTTCCAGTATTCAAAGGATATAAACCTGTTGATAAAGGTGAATTCAAAAATCTAATCAAGGCGATGGTCAATGTCTTATGATGGAGATGATAAGCAAATTAAGACTATCGAACATACTCATGATGGTAGTGTTAAAGAAGTCAACTTTATCTATAGTACCAGTACTAAAGTTGGCATGAATCAGGATTGCTTGCCTTTCGGTGGAGACTTAGCAAGACTGAATCAGATTGAAGTTAAAAATGATTGCTAACAAAAACTATAAGTATACTGGGCAGAGTCAGAATCTGTATATTGCAGATATATCATAATACTAAGTACTCTTATAGATATTACTTTAAAACAACAATAGCTGATATCCAAATAAATTTTCAGAAAATAAAGAAAATAATCTTGACATAATGTTACATAATATGTAAAATAATATTAAAGATACTACTCACAAGTCGAATTAATTGTTAGCTCATTCCACTATATTCTTCAAGATACTTCCTTCACTAGATAGCTGAAATATTTCTTGAGATAGATTCCTTTTAATTAAGATTTCATTCAGAAGGTTTATATAATAGTAAGTAGTATAAAAGCTATGTTAGCTTACAAATAAAAAGCTTATAAGAATAAGTTTTAAAGATAATAGGAGCCTAGACCTTAGTTTATAGTATTATGGTGTGGTTAATAAAATTGATAATTTCATATAAGTATATAAGCATAATACCCCTAAATAAAAATTATTCATACTTATGAATAATTTAAAGAGGGTATTTTTTATTTTATTAGGAGGTGATCTTTATGTTGTAGCTGATTAAATATTCTGTTCTAAAGATGGACAGGCCTGGTCTGGTTTTAGTCGCTTCAAATTAAAAAGGGGAGAGGATAGAATGATGAGAATCAGAATGAGAAACTGGTTATTAACATTGGGGCTTAGTTTTGTTCTGTTGTGTTTGGGAATAGTTATGCCGGTAGAAGCTGCTTATTCTGGATCAGGATCTGATATAATGCTACAAGGATTTCATTGGAATTCTTGGCAATATGGAACTTGGAACAGTATCACCAATCATGCTAATGACATAGATAATGCAGGATTTACTATGGTCTGGTTCCCACCTGCCTCAGCTGCTACAGATGATTGTGGTTACTTACCTAATCAATGGTACAACCTCAATTCAAATCATGGTAGTGAATCAGAACTCAGAGCAGCAGTAAGTGCATTAAATAATAGAGGGATAAAAGCTATTGCAGATATTGTTATCAACCATAGAGTTGGAACAACAGATTGGGCAGACTTTTCTAATCCTGCCTTTGATGATAATAGTGATGCAGTAACTAGTGATGATGAATGGGGTTATGGAACTGGAAACTATGATACAGGTGATGGTTATAGTGCTGGACGTGATCTTGATCACACCTATTATGATGTGCAAACAGAGATTCAATATTGGATGAACTGGTTAAAAAATGATGTAGGATTTAAAGGTTGGCGTTATGACTATGTCAAAGGATATTCTGGATATTATAATGGACTTTACAATGACTCTACAACACCTTACTTCTCGGTAGGGGAGTTCTGGCCAGATATAACTGGTGATTATTATGCTTCAGGAGATAATGTCAATTATCATAGACAGAAGTTGATGGATTGGATTGATGCTACAGGTGGGAAATCAACTGCTTTTGACTTTACTACCAAATGGCAATTGATGCTTGCAACCTCCCGTAGTGAGTATTGGAGATTGCAAGATTCTAGTGGGGGGCCAATTGGAGCAATTGGATGGTGGCCTCAAATGTCAGTGACTTTTCTTGATAATCATGATACAGGGCCTTCACCAAATGGAGGACAAGAGCATTGGCCTTTTGAAAGTAGCCATTTAGGAAAAGGATATGCTTATATTTTAACCCATCCAGGAACACCTTGTGTATATTGGCCACATTATTTTGATTGGGGTAGTGACTTACAGAATACGATCAAAACTCTAATTAGCCTTAGAAAAGAGAAAGGTATTACTTCTACAAGTTCTGTAAGTATTCAAGCAGCAGATAGTAGTAAGTATGCTGCGATAGTTAATAATAGCTTAGCGGTAAAAATTGGCCCTGGTAATTGGAGTCCAGGTTCAGGTTGGAACCTTCGTGCTTCTGGTAATGAATGGGCTGTTTGGACCCAGTAACAAGCCTTATGTAGAAACTAAAGAATAGATAGGCAAATATTAAATCTATCTATCAATTAAAAAGCTATAAGATAAAATTTACCTAAACAGCCCTAAATCTAGGGCTGTTTTTTCTTGGGATAGTTAAATTTAATACTAATAGCCAAAATTGATTTATATTCAATTATATGCTTTTATAGAAATAAATCAAAATTATCAAAGGTAATATTTTAAATAATATAGAATTAATTAGATGAGGATGAAAATATCCACATATAAATTATCGAACATAATTTTTATAGTTAAGATTTTAATTGGGGGTGGGATTAGATTATAAAGTACTAGTTTAATAATAATTAGTCTTTTATAATCAGTTAAAAGATGAGAGAAGAATATTATTCTAAGGCAGCTCAGAAATTAAAGAATAAAAAAATATTAATCTATTTTATGTTTCTATTACTTTATATCCCTTTTATCTATCTTTTATTTTTGCGACCTGATCATAGTTACCAACGTACTTTACATTTAGTTGTAATAGGTATAGTAGTAATCTTTACTCTAATAATGATAGCAATTGTTAAGTTGTTCTTAAAGATAGTAAGAAGAGCGATAGTTATTATCGATGAAAAAACTATAATTATTAATAATCATTGCTGTCTCAGTAAAACGAAGGAGTTTTCTTGGTCAGAGCTAGCAGGATATATAGTAGAAGAGAAGAGACCACTTTTTAGATTTTTTAGGTTTAAGAAGGATAATAGAATACTAAGTCTTATCTTTAATAATAAAGATCTAGCTCAGGTTTCGCTAAATATGCATTTGCTTGCTCAAGCAGATGAGTTTATAGAAGTTATTAATCAGAAAATTCCTGATCTTAGTGAAGAGAAGATGACTGAATTACTCAAATTGTCTAAGAAAAGAAGAGAGATAAGATATAATAAATATCGTTTAAATGAAAGAGGTATTATCTTTAAGCAAAGAAGTATTCCTTGGCAAGATGTAAAAAAGATAAAATTCAAAGGAATCTGCTTAGCTGGTTATGCTAATATTAAGATAATCTATCATGACTCTAGGGGGAAAAAGAGATCTTTATCACTAAAAGCCCAAAGTAAAGAGATATATAGTGATTTTGTGAAGTACTTAGTGAAAAATTCAACTCAGGCTACAATTGATTCGAAAATATTTGATATGTTAAAGGCAAAGCCTAAAGAGGCTAAGGCAGAGGTTAGTATTATACTTATTAATGTATTAACCTTCTTTATTCTTATCTCTGGATCCTATTTTATTGAGAACTATCTATTTACTTGGTGGGGTTCAACCACTATAGAGGCGATTATGAAAATTTATTTTATAATGATTATTTTTAGACGCAGTTATAAGACTAGCAATAGTTATTGGCTTTATTATAAGAATATCTTTAAACAGTTATATCTTATTTTAGGTGGTAGCATAGTACTTGTTTTATCTTTAGTAATATTATTTATAGTATCTCCAGGAGCTGTAGATTGTTTAAGGGGTGATATTAATTTAAGTAATGAGAATTTAGAAGAAGCTCAATATTACTATGAACAGGTTCTCAGCTTATATCCTGAAAATGAAGATATATTATATATTCAGGCTAAGATCTTATACCAACTTGATGATTATAGAGAAGCTTTTAACTCAATTGAGAAAGCTTATAATAACTCTAAGAGCAGATGGAGTCCAGCTGCGATTAAATTAGTCTTTGATATCTTATCAGATCTAAAAGAGGATGAAGTAGTTTTAGAATGGTATAATAGAATCTTAGAGGATTATAGTACTTATGATAATAATAAGAGAGTCTTGAAAGTATTAGAGCAAGTAAGAGATAACTTTGATTTTTAAAGGGAGAATAAGATCGAATATTAATAATGATAATTAATATCGAAAATAAATTCTTCCTTGATTTCAAGTACAAAGCCTAGTAAAATAGATAATATAGCTTACATACAATGTCAACTTAAAGAATAACACATATAATTATATGAATACATTAAGGAGGAGAGTAGAGATGAAATTTACAAAGATGCATGGTTTAGGTAATGATTTTGTATTAATTGATTGTCTGGAGAAGGAAGTGGAGAATCCATCTCAATTAGCCAAAGAGATGTGTGATAGAAACTTTGGAATTGGAGCAGATGGTTTGGTATTAATTCTACCATCAGATTTAGCTGAGGCTGATTATAGAATGAGAATCTTCAATCCAGATGGTAGTGAGCCACAGATGTGTGGAAATGCTATTAGATGTTTTGCAAAATATTTATATGAAAGAGAATTAACAGACAAGACTCAACTTAAGATAGAGACCTTAGCAGGAATGATTAAGCCTGAAATAATCTTAGAAGAGGGAGTAGTAAAATTAGTCACAGTTGATATGGGAGAACCTATTTTAAGAAGAAATGAAATCCCAATGTTAGGTGAAGAGCAAGAGCAAGTAATCAAAGAAGAGTTACGAGTAGGTACAGAGACCTTTGAAATAACTACTGTATCAATGGGTAATCCTCATTGTGTTATCTTTGTAGAGGATATAGAGAAGATTGAATTAACTAATTGGGGACCTCAAATTGAGACTCATGAACTATTCCCAGAAGATATTAATGTAGAGTTTATTGAAGTTTTAAATCAAGATGAGATTGAAATGAGGGTTTGGGAGCGTGGAGCAGGAGTTACATTAGCGTGTGGAACTGGAGCCTGTGCTTCAACAGTAGCATCTATTTTAAATGAACTTACAGAGCGTAAGGTCACAGTTCATTTAGCAGGTGGAGATTTAGTAATTGAATGGTCTGAAGATAATAACCGTGTTTATATGAGTGGCCCAGCTACTGAAGTATTTGTAGGGGAATGGAAATTATAGAATATAATATTAATTAGTAAAGAGAGTAGGTCAATCTGGCCTACTCTCTTTACTTTTTGAAGTTGATTGTTAATTTAAATTTTAGTCTATCGTTAAATCTACAAGTCAAATTCTAAAATACTATTAAGAAATACTTATGGATAGACTAATAGTATTTAATCTGATGATAATTCTTGATAGTTGCTAATATAAATTTTACCGGATTCTATCTGGGAGGAATTTTTGATTTAGATTTTCAATATAGACTGTAATAAAGTTTTTAAGCCAATGAATATATTATATTAATTTAGGAATAATAAATTTATTTTATAAGCAGGATATTACTTTATAAAGTTGAATTTATAGTAGTTATAACTTTAAAATTAAATGAGAAGGGAGTGAATAAATTGTTTAGAATGCCTGTAGCAAAAGAGAGCATTCCCTATATTATAGTATTAACTATATTCATGATACTATTTTACATCTTCTTGCCTATTTTAAGTATAATTCCTGCTTTTTTGTTAGTATTTATTATCTTCTTTTTTCGTGATCCAGAAAGAAAGGTGATAATAAATGATAAGCTATTGCTATCACCAGCAGATGGAAGGATTATGGAGATCAAAGAGATAGATGAGCCTAGATTTATAAAGGGCAAAGCCAAGCAAGTGAATATCTTTTTATCTATCTTCAATGTTCATATTAATCGGAGCCCAATAGATGGTGAGATCAAGTATAGAGATTATCGCGCAGGAAAGTTTTTACCTGCTTTTAAGAGCCATGCCTCAGAAATTAATGAAAAAAATTATGTAGGAATTGAAAATAATAAAGTTAAGGTCTTAGTAAACCAAGTAACAGGTTTTATAGCTAGGAGGATTGTCTGTTGGGTAAATCAAGAAGATACTATTAAACAAGGAGATAGGTTTGGGTTGATTAAATTTGGTTCTTGTACAGAGATTATTGTACCTTCTAATGTAGAATTAAAGGTTAAGCCTGGGGATAAAGTAAAGGGAGGTAAGTCAATTATTGGGGAGGTATTAAATAATGATTAGAGAATTTTTCAAAGAAAGAATTGATAGAGAAACAGTTGATTTAAAATGGGTTCCTTGTATGATCACCATGTGTAATTTGTCCTGTGGAATATTTGCTTTATTGGCTATAATCAAGGGGGAATTTCAGCTAGCTCCATTTTTTGTATTATTAGCTGGACTATTTGATGTCTTAGATGGTAGAGTTGCTAGAAGTTTAGATGTAGTAAGTGATTTAGGAAAGGAATTAGATTCTTTATCAGATATTATTTCTTTCGGTATTGCTCCTGCTATATTGGTATGGAATGTTGCTTTATTAGATTTAGGAGGTTTAGGTCTTTTACTTGTTTTAGTTTTTCCGATAGCAGGTGCTTTGAGGTTAGCCAGATATAATATTAGTGATTTTGATGGTGCTTATGTAGGAGTTCCAATTACAGTGGCAGGGAGTATTTTGGCCTTTATCTCCTTTTTTGCTTTAAAGTATCTGATTCCAATTGAGATATGGATAGTTTTAATAATATTTCTGTCTTATTTAATGATTAGCAAAGTTAAAATTCCTAAGTTGTAAACTCAAAGTAATTACTTTGAGTTTTTATTATTACATCAAATCATTCTAAATTACCGTTATTTTACATATATCAAAGAAGGTATTTCTTAAGTGAATGTTGAATATTTATAGTATTACTCTATCTTGTTTGACAAGCAAGGGGGAATTTAAATGAGAAGAAAGATAGTGATATTATTACTTATCTATTTGTTAATCTTTTCAACAAATTCTTTAGCAGTTAGTAAATTTTATGATGAATGGGAAAGTATTGCTCAAAAGAAATTTATACTTGTTCAACAAGGTAGGTCGAAGTTAGTTACTGAATATGAGTTGGCAGTAGCCTATGCTAATTTAGGAGAAATTGAAGAAGCGACAAAGATATTTAGAGATTTGAAAGAAGAAGAAGTACAAATTGAAGTTTTACAGGAGATGATACCCAAATATGAGGCTGCTCTAGAGAAAGAATCCCCACCTATAATAGCTGCTAATTATTTAGCTTTTGCTTATTATATTAGCAAAGATTATGAGAAGTCAGAAGATAAGTTTGATCTGATTATCGATTTAGATCCAAAGAACATATGGGGTTATAATTATAGGGCAGTGGTACAGCATAAATTAAAAGAGTATGATAAAGCACATCAATCATTAATGAAGTCATTAGAGTTAGATGATAATGAATATACACATTTCTTGTTAGGAGCTAATTACTATAAAACAGGAAATATATTCAAAGCTTTATATCATGTAGGTAGAGGTAGAAAAGCAGCAGATTTATTTTTAGATGATGATAATTCTTGATTTGAAATCAAATACTAAAAAGGCTAAGTTCTAATTAGAACTTAGCCTTTTTCTATGCACAGATTTATTCTATTTAGAATAAGATATGGTGTAATTTAAATTGGAGGTGATTTGGTGAAGAAAATATTAACTTTTTCAATGATAATTCTCTTGATTTTGAGTATTAGTTCAGCTGTATTTGCTCAAACACAAGTCAGATTAAGTGAGGTTGTACATTCTATTTTTTATGCACCTCAATATGTAGCATTACATAAAGGTTTTTTTGAAGAAGAAGGATTAGAGATTGAATTGTCTACTGCATGGGGTGGTGACAAGGCTGCTACAACCTTATTATCTAATCATGCTGATATCGCTTTAATTGGACCTGAAACTACTATTTATGTTCTTAAAGAAGGAGCAGATAATTATTTGCTCAATTTTGCTCAATTAACTCAGACTGCAGGTTCTTTTTTATTGGCTAGAGAAGAAATGCCTGATTTTAGTCTAGAGGATGTCAGAGGTAAAAAGATTGTTGGTAATAGACCTGGTGGAGCACCAGAGATGGTGATGGAGTATACTTTACGCCATAATGGGATAGAGCCTTTTGAAGATGTGGAGATTGTAACTAACTTAGACTTTACAGCAAATGCTCCAGCTTTTAAGAATGGATTAGGAGATTTTGTTCAGTTATTTGAACCTAAAGCATCACAGTTAGAAGCAATGGGTGCTGGACATGTAGTAGCATCCTTTGGTGAACTTGGCAGTAAGGTACCTTATACTTGTTATATGGCTAGAAAGAAGTATATTGAGGATAATCCATTAACAATATTAAAATTTACAAAGGCTATTTATCAAGCACAAAAATGGGTTTATACTCATTCTGCTGAAGAGATTGCTGAAGTAATTAGGCCATCATTTCCTAATATAGATTTTGATATTTTAGTTAAAGTAGTTGATAGATATAAATCACAAGAGACTTGGGCTCACAATCCTATTTTACACAGAAAAGATTTTGATCATTGGCAAGATATCATTATTGAAGCAGGGGAATTAGATGAAAAGATTGATTATAACCTACTTGTTAATACTAAATTTGCAAAATCGGTAATTTGGTTGGTAGATTAAGGGGGGATAATCATGTCAAAAGTAGAGTTCAAGGGGGTGGGGATGAAATATCATACCTTAGATGGTGAAACCGAGGCCTTGAAAGATTTATCCTTTGCTGTAGAGGAGAATGAATTTATTAGTTTAATTGGACCGAGTGGTTGTGGAAAAAGTACTACTTTATCATTACTATCAGGACTTCTATCTCCTACTGAAGGTAAAGTTATTATTGATGGCCAAGAAATAGAAGGAATTAATAAAAGAGTAGGTTATATGTTACAGGAAGATTATCTCTTTCCCTGGAGAAGTATTTTGGATAATGTTTTATTAGGATTAGAGATTAAAGGAGAGCTTAATTCAAAAACTAGAAATAAAGCTAAACAGCTACTTAAGGATTATGGCTTAGATGATTTTGAAGGTCATTATCCAGAGCAATTATCTGGTGGTATGAGACAGAGGGTGGCTTTGGCTAGAACCCTAGCTATTGAACCAGATATATTATTATTGGATGAACCATTTTCAGCCTTAGATTATCATACTAAGCTAGCTTTAGAAGATGAAGTAGCCCAAATTTTAAGAGAAGAGAAGAAGACCGTAATTTTAGTAACCCATGATATAGCAGAAGCAATTGCTATGTCTGATAGAGTACTTGTTTTTACAGGAAGGCCAGGAAGGATTAAAAGAGAGTATAAAATTGATTTAAGCATAGATGGAAACTTTTCAACCTTTAAGGCAAGAGAGTCAACAGAGTTTAGTAGTTATTTTAATTCTATGTGGGAGGAGCTTGATATCTATGTTTAAAAAAATCAGAGAATATTATAATAATTTCTTAACTAATGGTGCAGTAACTTCAGAACATGCTAAATATTTAAAACAGCTTAGATTAAAGCAGATAGGTGTTAAGTTATCTCAATTATCTATTTTAGTAGTTATTACATTAGTTTGGGAATTAGCAGCTAAGTATAAGTTGATTGATCCTTTTATTACCAGTTATCCTTCACAAATTCTTAAGACTATCTATCAGATGGCATTAAATGGAGAGTTGATCAAACATACTTGGACTACAGTTTATGAAACCTTAATTGGTTTTGGCTTAGGAGCAATCATAGGTTTGATAGTAGCAGTGACTTTGTGGTGGTCAGATTATTTATCAAAGGTCTTTGATCCCTTTATTGTACTATTAAATTCATTACCTAAGATGGCTTTAGGACCTATCTTAATTATTTGGTTAGGAAATGGTGTTACAGCTATTATTGGAATGGCATTACTAATATCTGTGATAGTAACCATTATGATGGTTTATAATGGATTTAAAGAGACTGACCAGAATAAGGTTAAGTTATTACGTACTTTAGGAGCTAATAAATTTCAAATCTTTAAAAAGGTAGTTTTGATGGAAAATTTACCGACGATCTTTTCAGCCTTGAAGGTTAATATAGGATTATCTTTAGTAGGAACTATAGTAGGTGAATTTTTAGTCTCCAAAGCGGGATTAGGTTATCTAATAGTTTATGGAGGTCAGGTCTTTAAATTAAATTTAGTTATGACCAGTGTGATTATTCTTTGTGTAGTTGCAGGATTGTTATATTATTTGATAGTTTGGTTGGAAAAGAAAGTGATTAAATGGAATCTATAGTCTAACTCTCTGCTTATTGCAGAGAGTTTTTTCTTTTTTAGATTGTTCTAATCTTTTTTTATTTCACCAAATTATTAGAATCTAAATAGACTAGTAAGTAAAGGGAGGTGAGTTTATGTTTATGAAATTGATAGAAAATATTCTATTAAATAATACAAACCAGACTCTACAACAGCAAGAGACTAGGCTATCAGGAGTAACTTTTGCAGATACTCTTGGTGTAATTACTACAGCTTTAGGATTTATAGCAGATATTTTGGCATATGGAGACTTATTAAAGGAAGAAGATGATGAAGGTCCAGTTTTACCTCCTTTTTCAAAAAATGTAGACCAAGAGGGTTATCCTGATCAAGAAGAAAGTTCTAATCAAAGTTTTCTTGCAATTAGTATCTTTTTCACTATAGTAATTATAGTTGTTATAATAGTGCTTTTTATTTTAATTTATATACTATCTACTTCACTCTATAATTCCAAAGGGGAAAGTGAAGCAGGAGAAGATTACTTAGATTCTGACAATGTATTATACACTGATTTTGATTAATGGAATATAATGTTATTAAGAAAGGAGGGAGAAGTATGAAATTTAATAACTTAACCCAAAAAGATATATTAGAGATAACTAGAGAATTGATGAAAATGAGAAAGGAAAATGTTAGAGAAGTTAATGGAGAAGATTTATCCTTTTTATTACAGGAGATGTATCTATCAATTGAAAATGAATTGAGAGATTCTGCTTATTATAGAGCTTTAGCAGATATAGCTCCAAATGAATTTGCTGCTGAGATGATTAATGAGTTTGCTAAAGATGAAAGAGAGCATGCTTATCAGTTACAAAAAGCTTACGAAAGATTGACAGGTGATAAATTTCTTTCTCAATATGAATATGAGTTTGAATTAGATGCACAAGATTATCAGGAATATTTAGAAAAGAGGGTTATAGATGAAACTGCAGATTATAAGAAGTATAAAAGCTATTATTTAATGACTAATAACCCTTATTTAAGAGATATATTCTTCAATGCAATGCACGATGAAATGCAGCATGCAGTCCGTGAATTATATTTAATTCATATGTATATGGAAAATATGGGTATGATGTAAAATTTAAGTGGCCTCCTGTTATGTTGTTATTTAAAAAGGAGGGATTATCATTTTGGAATTTGATATAATAACAATTTTGTTTCAAATAGTTAATTTATTATTGTTGATAGGGATAATTTATCTTGGTTTTAAGTTTATTAAAAAATTATTTGCTGCTTTAGATGCTATTGTTGAAATAAAGGCTATCTTAGAAGAAATAAGGGATAAATTGGATTAAGAATTAATGGATATTAGGGCATATCTCATAAAAGGGGATGTGCTTTTTTATTTTATCATTAATTATCTAGTGAATTGAGGTGAAGTAGTAAAGTGATTAAAAATAAATCAAAGAAATTTTACTCTGTTTAGTATGGTTAGGGGTTGGATATTTATTACTTGGTCTGTAGTTGATTTATTCGGAGAGTGGATTTGGAAGTTAGGCTGTGGATTATTATTGGGATTGGTAGGCTATAGATTTATCTTTGAAATTATGCTTGATGGTTTATATATTTTATCTATAGAAGATAAAGAAGAGGATATTAAGGGATAGAGAAGATGTAATAATTAGTAAAATATGTGTAAGATTTTAAATGGAGCGAGGGGGAGCTAATTATAAATCCCTTTTCGCTCTATTCTTTGTTTGATTCGTAATAATCTTCTTTTTCAAAGAAGAGTGGAATTCTTTCGAAGTTTCCAGCTGGATATAGTCTGATTTTGTAGGGAGAATATCTAATGATAATTGTTGATGTTTCTGCATAAAACCACCGCCTTAATTAAGTTATTTGTATACTACTAGTATGTCTGTTTTATGCTAAAAATATACAGAGTTTCAATAAATGATGAAAAATACTAGGTATATGACATAAGTTATTTCCAAACATATTATCCTCACACACCAGCAATTTCTTTTAATGCTGTAAGGAGAAAAGGTCAAGGAGGAATACAAGTATGAGTAGTCCTTAATGTTTTCGATTGGAAGCATGTAATTAGCAGGATGGTGTGATGGGGAACTGTTTTTAGAGAGAACCAAGCATGATGGCTATGACGGTTATATTGGCAGATAGTTACTAATTACTTTATACTAGCTTATATTCATTTTATTACAGAGATATTAAGTCATAGTCATGATGCTTAATTCCCCAACCTTGCTCTATTTAGATAGATGGGGCTGCTATATAGTTCGTAATGTAATGGAGAACTATGTTGCAGTAATAACATAAACTAACACTCTATTTATATTGATCTTTAATCTTTTATCTCCCGGAAGCAAGCTGAGGACAGATGAGAAACTGATGCGTCATTTCTCATCGCCTCAAATCGTGTCCCTCAATCTTCCCTGTCCCCCATTTTAATGCAACCTTATTGGCGAAGTGGTCTGTCGAGCCTGTTTGGGAAGGGAGTGACGATAGTACGAAAAGTCTGTTAAGACTTGAAGGAAAGGGATAGGGGGTTTGGGGGAAAGGGAATGAGGGAAACAATGGGCTTGCTGGAGGGAGATGCTCTAGCCTAGTGTAATGACTGGAAAGCAAGATAGATACGAGACCGGATTTGTTTTTCACGAAGAGTCTGATAAGACTCGCAGGGTGCTAACAGGTTGTAGCTATCTTGCTTGGAAGGAATGGAACTGGGCGTCTGCTTTTAGGGATTGTGATAGCAGGTGGTTGTGCTGCTTTGACAATCCCATTCATTAGTATTTAATTAAATATATTATTTTTATTATTGCGAAGGATATATCTATAAATTATGGATATTTATAGAGGTATATATTTCCTTATGTAGAAAGAAAGAAGAGGTAAATAATTGAATTATATAAGATATAACAATATACTTTGTTTAGTAATATATATTAGGTAATAGCAATATATATATCGTTAAGATACTATTTGAGCGAAATGATTACTAAGGCAGTATTGATCATATAACAATAGAGAGGAGAATATATATGAAGATAAAGCTATTAATTTTGGCCAGTTTATTAAGTTTGATATTTTTATTTAATAATGTTTGTGTAGCTACAAGTGGACAACCAATTGATTCAGTAGATCAGAATTCAAATGTAGTAGAAAAATATAAAAAAGTGGGGATTAATCTAAAGGGAGAATTACAAAAGGGGAATTTGTATCAGAAAGACGGGCAATATTTTATTAAATTTAAAGAATCTAGTTTAAAAAAATGGGTTCTTAAAAGGTTAAAAGATACTAATAACTTGGATATAAAAGAAGTATCTTTACAAAATGCTTTGTTATTGGATGCCATATCTGTACCTAATTCTAATATAAGAAATTTAGATAATTTTAAAATGTTTTTAAATGTAACTTATATTAATTTAGAAGGAAATAAAAATATTAAAGATTACTCTAATTTAAAATACTTGAAAGAATTAAATAATTTAAATTTACAAAATAATAATTTAGAAAGTATAGACTTTTTGAAACATATTACTAATAAAATTGAATATTTAACATTAAGTAATAATCGAATCAAGAATTTAGCTCCTATAAATCATTTGATTAATTTAAGAAAATTAAGTTTAAGAAATAATCAAATAGTTAATTTAAATCCTTTATCAAATATGAATGAATTAATTCATTTATATTTAACTAATAATAGATTGAAAAATCTTAAAGGGTTAAATGCTAAACATTTATTTTTATATGTAGGTGGAAATCCACTAACAATTGAAGGATTAGAATTTATAAAAAATTTGGAATTAACTGAGCTAAACATAGATAGAAAAGTATTTGACGGTATCGTTTTTGCTAAATATCCTGAATATCTTTGGGATATAGAATATTTAAATTTTATAGAGGAGGACAAAGATGAGTAAAAAGATAGATAACTTAGCTAGTGAGAGTTTAAATTTAATCAAGAGTTTTGAAAATGATTTATTATTCAAATTAGAGGAAGGAACAACTTATTCTGACTGGAAAAAAGGTTTTGCTCTGTCAGTCCATTTTGATGGTAAAGAGAATTATGCTATAGGTTATGGATTAGACTTGTATGTTAACAATTGGACTACAATCAAAGGTTGGATTGATAAAGTAAATGATGTAGTAACTAATGACTTTAATTATAATGCTAAGAAGACTTTTAAGGTGTTAAAGAATGAAAATGGTAGTGGAACAGAAGAAGAGGATAGTAGTCTGTCTTTCGAAGATTTAGTTACTGATTATAAGATAGAGGTTAAACAATTAAGTAAGGAAGAAAAGAAGGTTTTAATTTGGTTGCAAAAGACATTGAAATCATTAAGAGTAAGCAATAAAAGTTTTAGTTTTCCTAATGAATTTGAAATTAATGAAAAATTATATAATAATCTAGACCAAAACACAGCTACATACAATAAAATAAGGAAAATATACTACAATATAATACGCCATTTAATCACCTTTAAACTCCCTGATACCGATTATGCTGATAAATTATTTAAAGAGATAGCAGAGAGTAAATATGATTCTGCTAAGACAGCGATAGATAGAAGTTATGGGGATTATTTTTCTAAATTAAGCAAATATCAAAAAGGTGCCGTCTTTTCTATGACCTATAATGCTGGTGCAAATGGATTATTTAAAGATGGTTATACTTCTCCTAAGAAGATACGTGAATATGTAAAAAATAAAGATAGTGAAGTAGATAGTGATAAAGAAAAAGCAATTAAAGCCAGAACTAGAGCATGGTATGAATTAAGATATAATAGTTGTAAAGAGGCTTGGAATAGAGAAAGTACCAGAAGAGGATTGGCTAGAAGAAGGTATAATGAAGGAGATTTGTTTGGCTTATATGAGGATAATATTACTTCTAAAGAGGCAAAATGGATTTTAGAAGCTTTTGAAGATAAGGCTGTTAAAAAAACTGATAAAAAGAATAATAATAAAGAAATAAAGAGTATCTATGAAATAGCTAAATACTTTGAAGCTAATATAGTGGCTATTCCTAATGAAAAGAATGTATTAGATGAGAAGATAAAGGGGATAGAAGATATAAAGAAGGATTTGGAGAATAAATCTAAAGAAACAGACAGCAAGCCAGTAGAAGAGATAAAAGCAGAAGCAAAGGAAAAAGGTAGGTTTTTAGATAATGTAAGTGAGGAATTTCTAAAAGAGTATAATCAAAAATATGGATTAGTTTTAGATAAGGAAAAACCGATCTATAACAGTATAACTAAGATTCAAGAACATAATGATGTACTGATATTTCCTTTAATGGATAGGTTAGTAGTAAGTATGGAAAAAGAAAAGGAGAAAGCAAGAGATGAAGATAAAAAGAATGCAATTCACCAACTTATAAATAGATGCAAAGAAACTTTAGAGGAGGTAATTAATAAACTGGGAGGATATAAGCAGATTGCATATAAGAAAGATAATAATAAGGATTTAACAAACCTAGATCGTAAAAGGAGACTGATAGCAAACTTTAAGCCGAAACAATTTAATTGCCCTGATACTAAAAAGAGTCATGAATTTTTTGAAAGTTTTATGACAGAAGAAGATAAAAAGAAAGAAGAAGCTAAAAAAGAATCTGAAGAGAAAAAGCAACGTGAAGAGGAGAGAAAGCAACGAGAAGCAGAAGAAGAAAAAAAGAGAAAAATGTATGCACAAGAATCTGAAAAGAAAAAAGAGGTAGAAAGAGAAAAGGCTAAAAAGAGAGAAGGATGGATAATAGTGCATGAAAATAGTGAAGTGAAGTATATGAATAGAAAAGAATATTATGGAGTTTAAGTTTTAATAGATGAATATTTTTATTTGAACTAGTTTATGATGATTATAGATCTATAATTATATTGAATTAATATTGATATAAAAATGATAGTTATAATAAAGGCATAACTGATATAATTTAAAATAGAAAAACTACATATTTAGAAAAAGCACTCAGATGTTATCTGGGTGCTTTTTTACATTAGGAGGTGTTTTTATATGAAGTATAAAACGAAAAGAATTCCCTTTGAGCTTAAAGATTTCGATGAAGAGACAGGTGTCTTTACTGGTTATGCTGCTGGAGATTTAATTGAATCAGGTGCTTTTGCAAAGACATTAGAAGAAAATAAGGGTAGAGTAAAGATCTGTTGGCAACATGATCCCTATAATCCTATTGGGAAATCAATTGAGATGAGAGAGGATAAAAAAGGTTTATTTGTTAAGGGGCAAATTAGTGACACAAGCTTAGGTAAAGATGTAAAGATTCTGATGAAGGATGGGGTGATTAATGAGTATAGTAAGTCAACTGAATCACAAACATAAAATCCAAGATCTATTGGAACCACGAATAAGCACGAATGATCACGAATGATCACGAATAAAAACATTAAATAAAGAACAATAAAATGATTAAATTTATGTAGTTTTAATTAGTAAAATGATATTATGGGTTTTAATATTTTTATTTAATACTGATTATGGATAGAAGTAGAAGATTAAAGATATTTAAATATTAATTAAGATTTTTTTGAATTCGTGTACGTTTATGTAGATTCGTGGTTTCAAAAAGGGGTTTCAATTATATTCTTTATGAAAATAATGAGTTTAACTTAATATAATAATTGAAAATAGAGGAGGTAACTATTATGGTTAAGATGAAAGCCCTTAGCACTTTGAAAGGTGTTGAGGGTTTTATTAGATAAAGAGAAATACAAGGTAGCTGATTTGGAAGAAGTAGCGAAATTATTAGAGATGAGTGGTTATAGTGGTTTAAATAAAGATGAATTACTTAAGAAAGTTAGTGAAGAAATTTTAAAAAGAGGGATTAGTGATCTAGCTACTATTGATAAAGAAGAATTAATTGAGCTAATTACTGAAGAGGAGATAGATTAGTATGCCTTTAGATTTATTAGCAGGACCAGCGTGTAGATGAGGTTAAGAAGCATTTACAGATTGATAATAATAGTGAGGATAGTTTACTGGATTCATATATTAAGGCAGCTACTAAAGCGGTTGAAAATATAACTGGGCGGTCATTGATTACACAAAGATGGATGCAGTTATTTTTAAAGCCTAAGCTACCTTGGGTTCTACTTGAGCGAACTGTACATGAGATTAGTGAGGCTTATCAGCTGTTAGGGTTTAAGGTTGAGGCTGAGAATCTGCCTGCTGATTATATATATGTTGAATATAAGAGTGGTTATGGAGATAGTGCAGAGGATGTGCCTGAGGATATTCGGCAGGTGATTAAATTGTTGGTTGCTTATTGGTATGAGGATCAAAGTGAAATAGCAGCAGTATCAGATGGGTTTGAAGAGTTGTTGAGCAGTTATAAGAGAATATCTTACTAGGGATAAGAAAAGACGAACAATTATTAACTTTACTAAGAATATGGAGGAATTGAAATGAGTGAGATTGTTATTGATGTTGTAAGTAAGGTTATAGGCTGGTTGTCATTGTTGAGTATTTTGATTTTGGGGTTGAGGAAGTGGAAGCCAGGCTTGGATCCTTATTTTAAGACAGGAGCTTTTATTTTGGCTGAGGTTAATTATATGATTGATGGTATTTTGTTGGAGTTTCCTCAGAATGAATCGTTGAATAGTATTAATCATTTATTGGATAAAGTGTTAAGTGATTTGGATTAGGCTGGTTATAAGGTTGAGAAGAGACTTAACGCTAAGGTTAAGAGGGGAGATGAATTAAGGTTAGAGTTTGGTGATGGGGAATATAGGATTAGCTATCATAGGGAGTTTTGATAAGAGTAAGTATATAATTAAATTTAATTTAATATGATTTTAGTTCTATTGACTCCTGAGGAGAAATCCTTGGCAGGTATTTTTTGCTTATATTTAAAAATTAAGAAGACTGAATTTGAGAGTATAAAGTAGTGGTTTGCTGTAAAGTATAAAGATATAATTTGAGTATAAAAATTAATTTAGTGATTGATATTTAAAGGATTATTGGAGGTTGTGTATAAGTTTATATATTGTGATAATGTGGCCATGAAATATTAAATTTAGAAGGAAGTGAAGAGATAGATGAAGAAAAAAAATAAGTATAGCACAGGAATTAAATCCACTCCTTTTTTATATTTGGAATTAAAGAAAATTGCTAAATTAAAGGTTAGAGAATCAGATATAACAGATAAAGAAATAAGAAGACAAGCAGTAGATGATAATATTTTTCAGGTCAATACATTAACTAGGAGGAAGACGATTGCTAGAGCCACAATTAAAAGAATTAATGTATTAGATGAGTACTTAATTGATCAATTATTAAATGGTACTATTGATACTAGTAAGCAAATAGCATTATATTCAATTCTAAAAAATGATAGACTCTTTTTTGAGTTTATGAAAGAAGTATATAGAGAGAAATATTTAATAAAAGATCCTTATTTACATGACAAGGATTTTAATATTTTCTTTGAAAAGAAGGCAGAACAGAGTGAAAAGGTAGCTGGATGGAAGGATTATACTTATTATAAATTAAAACAAGTTTTTATTAGGATATTGTTTGAAGCTGGTTTTATTAAAGATCAAGATGAACGCGAGATTGTTAGGCCAATTATTAATCAGAATTTAAAGCAGCATCTTATAGATAAGAATGAAGAAGAATATCTTGAATCAATGCTGGGATGAAGGGCAGATAATAGATAATAGATAATAGATAATAGATAATAGATAATAGATAATAGATAATAGATAATAGATAATAGATAATAGGAAAATATTGAAAAATGGAGGTAAAGATGAGTAATATTCGTGAAAGGTTAGATCAGATATTACCAAAGATAAAAGAAGATAGTTTTATAGAAGGTAGAGGTTTAGGTAATGAGATTGGGTATTATGTCTTTGATTATGAACCTAAAGATGAATTGTTGCTAAGGGAACATATAAAATTTGTTAAAGATAAAATTAACAATGGTAATTTAAAGATTAAGATAATTGAGTTTGATTTATATCAAATAATGTTAAATATATTAAAAGATAAAGGGTATTTAGAAAAGACAATAAAGATGGAAAAACGCGGAGGAAGTGATCGAGTATTAAAAGGAACTAAGAGAACACTTAGATTATTGGATGATAATAATTTGTTAGTAAAGTATATTACAAAGAAAGTCAAAGATAATCATATTGTCTTTTTAACTGGAGTAGGGAAGGCATGGCCTATAATTAGATCTCATACTGTATTAAATAATCTTCATGCTGCTTTGGATGAAGTTCCTGTAGTAATGTTCTTTCCAGGGCTTTATGATGGGGCTACTTTAAAGTTGTTTGGTGAGTTTAAAGACGATAATTACTATCGTGCCTTTAGGCTAGTTGAAAAGTAATAAATTTATTAGTAAGGGGATAATCAAGAGGAGGGATAAGGCAATGAAACTTAAACAGATGTTTAAGAAGGATATTACTCGTGATATAAAAGGAGTTATTAAAGTAGGACAGAGTGATGAAGAAAATATAAAGCAAGAGCTTGAGGAGTATGTTGTAACTCATGAATTAGAAGAGTATTTTGAAAGGTTTTATGATGCATATAAGAAAGGAATAGATGGTTTAACTGATAAGATGGGTGTGTGGGTTTCTGGATTCTTCGGTTCTGGTAAATCCCATTTTATTAAAATATTATCTTATTTGTTAGAAAATAAAGAAATAGAAGAAAAGGCAGCCATTGATTTTTTTGAAGATAAATTTAAGAATGATAAATTATTAGAGGCTATTGAGCAGTCAGGAGAAATAGAAACGGATGTAATATTGTTTAATATTGATTCTAAAAGTGATGCTGATAGTAAATCAGAAAAAGATGCAATAGTTAAAGTGTTTATGAAGGTTTTTAATGATTATTTGGGCTATTGTGGAGATATTCCATGGTTGGCTGATTTAGAAAGAACTATGGATAGAGATAGTACATATGAAGATTTTAAAGCAGAATTTAAAAAAATCATAGGCGATGAATGGGAAGATAGAAGGCATGATTTTTATTATGAAGAGGATGCAATTATAGAAGCACTAGTTAATACTACGAAAATGAGTGAAGAAACAGCAAGGAACTGGTATTATAGTGCAGAGAATAACTATAGTTTAAGTGTAGAGAAGTTTGCAAAATTGGTGCAAGAATATATTGAGGCTAAAAGCAATAATCATCATCTAGTATTTTTAGTTGATGAAATTGGCCAATATATTGGTGACGATACACAGTTAATGTTGAACTTACAGACGGTAGCTGAAGATTTAGGTACATATTGTGGAGGTAAAGCCTGGGTATTAGTAACTTCACAGCAGGATATTGATTCAATAACTAAGGTACAAGGCGGAGATTTCTCCAAAATACAAGGAAGATTTGATACGAGATTAAGTTTATCTAGTGCTAATGTAGATGAGGTTATACAAAAGCGGATATTAGATAAAAAAGATGAGGTAAAGGATACTTTGAGATTACTTTACGGTAATAAGAGTTCAATTTTAAAGAATTTAATTACTTTTTCTGCTGATACAGCCGAGATGAAGAATTATGTTGATGAAGATAACTTTGCTAATATTTATCCTTTTATTCCTTATCAATTTGATTTATTGCAGAAGGTTTTTGAGTCGATTAGATTACATGGTGCTTCTGGGAAGCATTTATCAGAAGGTGAGCGGTCATTACTTAGTGCTTTCCAAGAATCAGCATTGATTTATGTTGATAATGAGTTAGGTAAGCTAGTACCTTTTTCAGCCTTTTATGAATCAATTAAAGACTTCTTAGATGCAAGTGTAAGTAGAGTGATTAAGAAAGCTCAAGAAAGGGCAGAAGACAGTAATTCTAAGCTAGAAGAGCAGGATGTAGAAGTGTTAAAGGTTTTATTTATGATCAAATATATTGATGAAGTACCTGCTAATCTTGAGAATATTACCACACTAATGATCAGTGATATTGATGAAGATAAGATAGATTTAAAAGAAAAGATAGAAAACTCATTAAAAAGATTGGTCAAAGAAACATTAATTCAAAAGAATGGTCCAGAATATATGTTTTTGACTAATGAAGAACAGGACATTAATCGGGAAATAAAGAGTACAAAGATAGATCCTGATATGGTTATAGATAAGATTGGTGAATATGTATTTGAAGATATTTATCCCGATAGAAAATATGCCTATTCTACAGAATATAATTTCCCTTTTAATAAAATTATAGATAAGCAACATCGAGGTCGTCCAAATGGGGAAGTAGGTGTTAGAATAGTAACTCCATTTTGTCTTGATAGTGAAGAAGAATTAAGATTGGCTTCTTCAGCCAATAATAATATTATTTTTAAGTTACCAGAAGGAAATTTAATGGATGAGTTAGAAGAGTCCTTAAAATTAGATAAGTACTTAAGAAAAAAAGGTGGTATGGCCAAGACTGAAGAGATAGAGAGAATCATGAGTGCCAAAAGACGAGAATCTAATGAGAGAAATTCTAGAATTAAAGAGATATTGATTCAGGATTTAGGTGAGGCAGAGATTTATGTTAAGAGTGAAAGATTAGAAGTTAAATCTAGTGATCCAGTCAAGAGAATTAATGAAGGCTTTAAATTCCTGATTGAAACTATTTATAAGAAGTTAAATTATATTGAAGAGTTTACCAAAGATAAGAGTCAATTATTAAAGAAGATTAACAGTAATAATAATCAGCTTAACTTTGATGATCAGATAGCTAATCATTTAGCTATTGATGAGATCAGAAGATATATTAGTAGAAGAAATGAAAGAAATCTGAAGACAAGCTTAAAGAAGGTAATGGAAGATTTTCAGAGTGCTCCTTATGGTTGGAAAGAGTTAGATATTGCAGCAGTAGTAGTTGAATTGTTTAAGGCTCAAGAGATTAAGTTGCAGTATAAAGGAGAAAGTATTGAGAAGGATAATAGAAGATTAATTGATTATTTAACTCGAAATAATTATATGGAAGGGTTAATAATCACTAAGAGAGTTAAAGTAGAACAAAGATTAATTAATTTGGCCAGAAATCTAGCCAGAGATCTTTTTGCCAAGACAGCATTTCCTAATGATGAAGATGGATTGATGGAAGCTATTAAAGAAGAAATGAGGGTTGAGATAGAAGCTAGAGATACTGGAATTAATGATTTATTGAATATTTATAATGAAAATAGAGATAAAGATTATCCAGGTGAAGATATCTTAAAAAGAGGTAAGAGGGCTATGGAGTCTATTCTAGAAATCAGAGATGCTTTTGAGTTCTATAGTGCTTTGGCTGAGAATGAAGATGAATTATTAGATTATGAAGAGGATGCAGAGTTGCTTAAGAACTTCTTAACTGGTGATCAGAAGAAATACTATGATAAGGCTTGGGATACAATAGAGGTTTATAAAGATAATCAGTCCTATGTATTGGAGAAAGATATAATCAATTTAATAGAAGAATTACAGAATATATTAGCCATGGAAGAACCTTATTCTGAGATTTATAGAATACCAGAATTAAGAAATAAATTTAATGATAAATTCGCTGATTTATTGGATGAAGAGAGTAAACCTGTTAAGAATGTAATTAAGAATGATTATGAGATAGTTAAAGATGAGTTGGCTGAGAAAGAGTTGCCAGAGGTCTTTGAAGAAAAGATTAAAAGAGGATTTATTAATTTATTGGATAGGCTTGATAGGGCTAATAATTTGTATCAAGTAATTGCAATGAAAGAAGAGAGTGACCGTTTAAAGATACGTTCTATTGAGGATATTAGGAAGAAAGTTAGAGAATTAGAGCTTAAATATAAGCAAGAGGAAGAGAAGAATAAGGATAATAAGAGTTCTGTCAAGGAAACTCCAGAAAAAGATGATTATAAGGTTAAAGAGACAGAAGTAATTAGCTTAGCATACATTTTACATGGGGCACAGATTATTGAAGAGAAAGATGATATTGAAGAGGTGCTTGATGTAATCAGAAAGAAATTACAGAGGGAACTTGATGCAGATAAACGAATAAAATTAGTTTAGAGAGCAGATAACAGATAACAGATAATAGATAATAGATAACAGATAATAGATAATAGATAATAGATAATAGATAAAAGATAAAAGATAAAAGATAAAAGATAATAGATAATAGATAAAAGATAATAGATAAAAGATAATAGATAAAAGATAAATAGATAAATAGATAATAGATAAATAGATAATAGATAAATAGATAATAGATAAATAGATAAGGGGTGGTTTGGTGAAGCAATTGCGTTGGGAGGAGAAACTTAGTGATTTTAAACAGGCTTTAGATAGATTAGAAGAGGGGTTGAAAGAAGAGTCTATTAATCCATTGATGATTGATGGAGTTATCCAACGGTTTGAGTTTAATTATGAATTAGCTTGGAAGGTGATGAAATTCTTTTTAGAATATCAAGGAATTGAAGGGGCGAAGAGTCCTCGAACTACCTTTAGAGAAGCTTTTTCTTTTGGTTTAATAGAGAATGGTGATGATTGGATTGATATGCTTAAGGATAGAAATTTAACTTCCCATACTTATGATGAAGAACGAGCCAAAAGAATCTATGATAAGATTAAGCAGAAACATTTTGATAATTTAAAATCTGTCTATGAAAAACTAAAAGATGAGGAAGTAGAATAATGAAATTTGGCTTAAAGAATAAAGAATTAGAGGCAATAGTCAATAAGATAAAAAAAGTTGATAAAATAGAAGAGGCTGTTATCTTCGGTTCTAGAGCTAGAGGAGATTACAGTAGAAGCTCTGACATAGATATAGCCGTTTATGCTGAAGATATTAGTGATATGGAATTGAATTTATTAAGAGATAGTTTAGAACAGTTAGATATTATATATAAGATTGATTTAGTAGATGTCAAGAGCTTAACTAAAGAAGGATTAATTAAGAATATTGAAGAAGAAGGGGTAGTTATTTATAGCAGATAATAGATAATAGATAATAGATAATAGATAATAGATGATAGATAATAGATAATAGATGATAGATAACAGATGATAGATAACAGATGATAGATAACAGATATTAGATAACAGATATTAGATAACAGATATTAGATAACAGATATTAGATAACAGATATTAGATAACAGATATTAGATAACAGATATTAGATAACAGATTGATAATGATTATCAATCTGTTGTCGGTTCTAAAAATATCTATAATCTATTATCTAAAAAACTATTATCTGCTTTTAAAGGGGGTTTTGTGTTTTGGATAAGACGGCAATTAAGAATTTTGCAGTTGATGCTAGAAATATACTAATTGAACAGGTAAAGCAGAAAGCATATCAGATTGGGATTAGCAAAGATGGAATTAAAGATGGGGAAGATAGAGGAGAAGGTTATTTAGCTTTTAAGTCTTCCAAAAGAGAGTTAAGTCCTAAAGAGGTTGGAGAGAGAGAAGAGTTAATTAAAGAGATAAAGAATAAAGGTTATGAGCAGGTAATGGAAGAGGTTGCTTATACCTGGTTTAATCGTTTTGTGGCTTTACGCTATATGGAGGTTAATAATTATCTACCGACAGGGGTTAGGGTCTTATCTTCAATTGAAGGTAGCAAGGCAGAGCCAGATATTATTCGGGAGGCATTACATCTTGGCTTGGATATTGATCGGGAGAAGGTTTATCAATACCAAGATGAGAACAAGACTGATGAGTTATATAAGTATTTATTAATTCAGCAATGTAATGAATTAAATCAGATTATGCCTTTTATCTTTGAAGAGATTGCTGATTATACTGAGATACTATTACCAGATAATTTATTGGCAGAGAAATCGGTAATTACTAAGCTAGTAAGTGAAATTGAAGAGGAAGATTGGCAAGAGGGAGTAGAGATAATTGGGTGGTTGTATCAGTTCTATATCTCTGAAAAGAAGGATGAGGTCTTTGCTAGTAAGAAGAAGATAAAAAAGGAAGAGATACCTGCTGCAACTCAGTTATTTACTCCAGATTGGATAGTTAAGTATATGGTTGAGAATTCTTTGGGTAAACTATGGTTAGAATCGGGTAACTTAAATGATGACTTAAAGGAGCACTTAAAGAAAGAGTGGGAGTATTATCTGGAAGAAGCAGAACAGGAGCCAGAGGTGGCAGAAGAATTAGAGAAGATCAGAGCTAAGGATATTCGACCAGAAGAGATTAAGGTATTAGACCCTGCTTGTGGTAGTGGCCATATCTTGGTTTATGCCTTTGATGTTTTATATGAGATTTATCAATCAGTAGGTTATTCTAGTCGGGATATACCAAAATTAATTTTAGAGAATAATCTTTATGGATTGGATATAGATGATCGAGCAGCACAATTGGCTTACTTCGCAGTAATGATGAAGGCTAGAGAGAAGAATCGCCGTATCTTTAGAAAACCACTAGAGTTGAATATTACGGCAATTCAAGAGAGTAATAGTATCGGTGAAGCTGAATTAAAGATAATTAAAGATAGTGGAGCTAAGAATATAAATTATTTAATTGAAGTTTTTGAGGATGCTAAAGAATATGGTTCTATTTTAGAAGTTGAGGCAATTGATGAAGAGGCTATAGAAGCAGAATTAGAGATGTTAAAGGATAAGTTAGGGTTATTTTATGATAGAGTTGAAGATATATTATTGGCTTTAATTAAACAGGCTAAAATAATGGGGCAGAAGTATGAGGTGGTTTGTACTAATCCACCTTATATGGGTAATAGAAGTATGAATTCTAAATTAAAGAAATATTTAAGGAAAAAATTTAAGAATAGCTATAGAGATTTATTTGCTGTATTTATGGAAAAAGGTATAGATTATAGTGTTGAATATGGTTACATAGCTATGATAACTATGCATTCGTGGATGTTTTTATCTAGTTTTGAAGGTTTAAGAGAAGATTTACTTGACAACACTACAATTGACACAATGTTACATTTAGGAACAAAAGCTTTTGAAGAAATAGGAGGAGAGATAGTCCAAACTACATCTTTTGTAATTAAGAATTATTCTAATAAAGAGTACAATGCTAAATATTTAAGGTTAGTTGATTATAACAATGCTGAAGAAAAAAGGAATCAATATTTCAAAAATCAGAATGAATATTCTGCAAATATTATTGAGTTTGAAATTATTTCTGGCAAACCAATTGCTTATTGGATAAGTGACAAAGTTAAAAAAATATTTAATGAAGGGACATCTTTGGGAGAAATTTCGAAACCCAAGACTGGAATGACTACTGGTGATAACAATAGATTTTTAAGATTGTGGAATGAAGTTAATTTTAATAAGATAGGTTTTAACTTTAAAAATAGAGAAAAAGCAAAAGAAAGTAGATTAAAATGGTTTCCTTATAGTAAAGGAGGAGGTTATAGAAAGTGGAAAGGATTTAATGAATATGTTATTAATTGGGAAAATGATGGATTTGAAATAAAAAATAATAAAACTAAAAGTGGAAGAAAAAAAGCTTCAGTAAGAAGTCAAGATAAATATTTTTCACCATGTATTACATGGTCTTCGGTAACATCTTATAAATTTTCTTCAAGAATAGTTGAGGAAGGTTATTTGTTTGATTCAGGAGGTTCTTCAATATTTTTAGATAAAAGTATATTAAAATATATACAAGGCCTTTTAAGTACTAAAATAGCACAATTGTCCTTGTCAATAAGTAACCCTACTTTAAATTATCAACCCGGTGATATAGCTAAAATTCCAGTGATTTTTCCAGAAAATAAAAGTAATGAAAAGATAATTAGCGAATTAGTAGCAAAGTGTATTCAAATATCCAAAACCGACTGGGACTCTTTCGAAACATCATGGGATTTCAAGCAACACCCATTGCTAACACACAAAGACAATGCACAAACAATCGAAGATGCCTTCAATAATTGGTCAAAATTTGCAGAAGAACAATTCTACCAACTTAAAGAAAACGAAGAAGAGTTAAACCGTATCTTCATTGACATCTATGGATTAGAAGATGAACTAAGTCCAGAGGTTGATGAGAAGGATATAACAGTTAGAAAAGCAGATAGAGAACGGGATATCAAAAGCTTTATCTCTTATGCTATTGGTTGTATGCTAGGACGTTATTCATTGGATGTAGAGGGACTAGCTTATGCAGGAGGAGAATTTGATACAAGTAAGTATCAGACATTCCCTGTTGATGAAGATGGAATTATTCCAATTACTAAGGACGAATACTTTGATGATGATATAGTAGCTAAGTTTGTAGAATTTGTTAGGGTTACCTTCGGTGAAAAGAATTTAGAAGAGAATTTGAACTTTATTTCTGAAACTTTGAGTAAGCGTAATAGTAACTCTCGAGAAACTTTAAGAAAATATTTTATTACCAAGTCTAAATTCTATCGTGATCATACGAGAAGATATAATAAATGTCCAATTTATTGGTTATTCCAAAGCGATAGTAGAGGTAAGGCCTTTAATGTTTTAATTTATATGCACCGCTATGATAAAGGAATGGTATCTAAGATTAGAATAGATTATCTTCATAAATTACAGAAAAAATTAGAAGCAGAAAAGCAACGACTAGAAGGAATTATTGATTCAGAGATGTCTAGTCGAGAGAAGAGTAAGGCTAAGAAGAAGTTAAGTGAAATCGAGAGTGATTTACAGGAGATATTAGAGTATGATCAGGAATTAAATCATGTAGCTAATCAGCAGATCGAAATTGATTTAGATGATGGAGTTAAGAAGAATTATCCGAAATTTAAGAAGTTATTAGCTAAAATTTAGAGGGCAGATAATAGATAATAGATAATAGATAATAGATAATAGATAATAGATAATAGATAATAGATAATATTTGTTCTTTATTTAACAAAAAGTATCTATAATCTAATATCTGCTCTTAAAGCGGGGAGAATGTAAAATGAAAAAATTAAAAATATCTGAAGATAGTCCAACTTCATTAGTGCGTGATTTTACTATTTTTATTAACTATTTAGAGAAGAATAAAATTACTTTGACCAAGACTAAACAGTATTTACGTGGAAAAGATTTATTTAAATTAAATCACTTAATGACTAATATAGTTAAGGATGTAACTTCTAGAACTCCTCAAGAGAGATATCCACAATTACATTTATTTTATTGTTTGAGTTTAGCGGGGAAGCTATATAAAAAGGAGTTTAAGGGTAAGACTAAAATTTTATTAAAACCAACAGAAAATTTGAAAAAATATAGAGAATTGACTATAACAGAAAAGTACTTTTTTATTTTTGAATCCTTCTGGGTTGATGCTGATTGGAGGGAACTTCAAGGAGGAACATTTGCTAAGGCTGATGTATATACTGTTACTCCTGTGATGAAGTTTTTATCTCAATCATATGCTGGTCAAAAGATAGAACTGAAAGATACTGTACATGGCGAACTGCGACGAATGATGTGGGATTGGGAATATTATTTGCTTTATTTTGAATTGTTTGGTTTTTGGCAGGTAGTAATTGATGAGACAGCCACTAAACGTCTATCTTCTAAAAGAGCAGTATTTGCTGAGATACTAATACCTACAAAGTTTGGGATTGAGATGGCGAAGATATTAAAAGAAGAACGACACTTAGAAAGATGGAATTTGCCTTATAGAGAAGCTATGGGAGAGTGGAATGTAGTACCTGGTTCACCAATATGTGAGATAGAACAAGATCCAATTGATGAATTGATGCGTATCTTTGGTACAGAAGGTTTTATAAATGCTGCAGAAAAGGAAGAGATAGAAGAACCTGAAGTAGAGGAATGGCAGGAGGAAGAATTCCTTGAACCTTTAAAAGAACTCTTTGATGAAGGAGAATTGCAAAAGACTATTAGTAAAGGGCAAAGTAAAGGTTTTATAGAAGGTAATTATATTTTCAAGGTATCTTTAGCGAGAGGATTATGGAGAAAAATCAAAATATCTTCTACCCATACTCTACTTGATTTACATCAAATTATTCAAAATGCTTTTGATTTTAATAATGATCATTTATATGCTTTCTTTATGACGGGTCAGCCCTGGACTGAACCCAAATTTACAGCTCCACAAGATTATGATGGTATTCCAGTTAATGAAGTTCAAATTGGAGAATTAGGATTAGAAGAAGGTCAACAAATACTTTATTTATTTGATTATGGTGATGAATGGCGGTTTAATGTTAGGTTAGAAAAGCTTAATACTCAAGAAAAGAAAGTAGTAGAAGCAGAGATGATTGAGAAAAAAGGAGAATCACCAGAGCAGTATCCAGAGTATTTATAAAATCAGATAACAGATAACAGATAACAGATAGTTATTTACTTAACAATAGGTTGTAGGTTTTAATATCTATTATCTAATATCTAAAAAACTATTATCTGGTTTTAATATAAGGGTGGGTGAAGTTATGGAGTTAGATAAAATTGAAAAAACACTAGAAGAAAAATTTACAAGAGAGCTTAGTGATGCTAAGAAAAGACATATTATTTTTTGGTATGATGAAGATAAAGAATTTGTTGAAGATATAGAAGAACTGAATTTAAATAATGCTAAACTATGGAAGTTAACAGGAAATAATAATTTTGAAACAAAGTATCAACTAGAGGTTGTAGACCAGGAATCTAATTATCTAATCTATTCTGATAAGCCAGAACCTGCTAAACGGGAGAATTGGTTATTGGATATTCAGAAGTATTCTGATATTTTCACCGCAAATCAAATTACTTTAATTATGCAAGAGTTTGGTGTAGAGGATTATTCTTTGAGGTATCTTTTTAGTAAATATAAGAAGTTTTTTGATAGTAAAAAGCGACGTAAGAGATTAAAGAAATATAATCTTAATGATTATCGAGAAGAGAACTTTGATATAGCAATTATATCTGCATTATCCATGTTAAAGATGCCTAGTTTAGAGAATGCAGTTAAAAAGATATTAATGGAAGGTTTTAATGAGGAAGATAATAGATATTTTGTGGATATTAAAAAATTTGGTGATGAGAATAGTTTTTGGAGACTGATAGAAGATAATTATGCTTACATAGCTAAAGATAAGAGTCTTAAAGGATTAATGAGATTTCTTATTACTACTAATTTACATCATAATTTGAAAGAGGATTTTCCTAAAGAGTGGGAAGGATATGTAGCAGAAAGGGAAAATAATTCTATAGTATTTCTTGATCACTGGATGAGCCATAGTGATCATGCTAGAAGTTATGAGGACTTATCTAGGGAGATTGCAAAAGAGATCAATCTTAAGGAATATATCTTTAATTGGAAGGTAGATAATTATCTAGATTGTGATAGTTTTGAAGATTTTGATTTGGCTATTATTGATAGATTGAAGGCTAATTTATTAGATGATTTAGATGAATTTGATAGGTACCAGGAGATTATTATTGCTAGAAGGACTAAACATTGGTATGAGAAGTTCGAGGAAGTGTATGAAGCTATCTATCAAGCAATAGAACTATTTAAGTATCAGAAGAAGTATAATAAAATCATTAGACAAGAAAAGTCTTATGATTTCTTTAAGACCTATTTAGAAGATTACTACTTAATTGATAAAGCATATCGTAAATTTTATTTAGCTTATGATCAAATAGAAGATAAGGAATTAATCATAGAGTTGAAGGATAGAGTTGAAAATCTATATACTAACTGGTACTTACAAGAAGTATCTACAAAATGGTCTAATGTAATTGAAGAAGAATTGATAGATGATTGGCAGATTTCTGGAATCAAACAGCAGAAGGATTTCTATAGAGAGTTTATTAAAGAAACTGTAGAAGATGGAGAAAGGGTTTATGTGGTTATCTCTGATGCTTTACGATATGAAGCTGCAGCAGAATTTAGTCAATTACTCAATGCAGAAGTAAAGGGAGCAACGGAGCTTTATGCTATGCAAGGGACCCTTCCTTCTTATACAAAGTTAGGAATGGCCAGTCTGCTGCCCCATCAAAAGTTAGATATCAATGATAAGGGCGATGTTATTGTAAATGGGATAAATTCTCAAGGATTAAAGAATAGGGAGAAGATATTAAAGGGAACTGAAGAAGAATCTGTAGCTTTAAGGTATGAAGATGTAGTTCAAATGAGTAGAAGCGATTTACGTGATGTAGTGAAGGGGACGAAGCTAGTTTATATTTATCATAATAAAATTGATGCCAAAGGGGATCATGCTGCAACAGAACTAGAGGTTTTTGAAGCTGTAGAAGAGAGTTATGAAGAGTTAGATTTGATTGTGAGAACCTTGAAGCATGGATTGAGTGCAGCTAATATTTATATTACTGCCGATCATGGTTTTATTTATCGGCGTAGACCATTAGAAGAGAGTGATAAGACAGATAGTGTAAAGATAGATGCTTTAGAAGAAAAGCGAAGATTTATAATTAGCAGAGATAAAGTGGATATAGAAGGGACTTTAAGGGTTAATTTAGATTATATATTTGGAGATAATAGTGGATTAACTACTATTGTACCACGGGGAGTTAATCGATTTAAGAAGCAGGGAGCTGGCCAGAATTATGTTCATGGAGGAGCTTCATTACAGGAAATAGTTATTCCAGTAATTAAGTTTAAGAATGATAGGAGTCAAAATAGTGAAAATGAAGTGAAGAAAGTAGATATTAAGTTAACTAGTATTTCTAAAAAGATTACTAATAATATATTCTATCTCAACTTTTTTCAAAGTGAAAAGATTAAGGAGAAATTAATTCCGAGGCGAGTAAGGTTGTACTTTGAAGATGAAATGGGTAATAGAATTTCTAATGAAAATATTATTATTGCTGATAGTGATTCTGAAAGTTCTAAGGAGAGAAGTTTTAAAGAGAAGTTTACTTTGCAAGATTTAGATTATCAAAGAGATAAGGATTATTACTTGGTGCTAGTTGATGAGGAAGAGAATAAAATATATGAGAAGATTAGTTTTAGGATAAGTTTGTTATAATTTAGATTATTAAATTTGAGGTACAATTATAATTTAAGGTGATTTAATAAGTAATTAAATATCATTGTAGTAGTTTAAAAGCCATGAGATTATCTCATGGCTTTTTCTAGTCATCAGCAGGAAATCAACTATTTCAAGAAGAAAATTCAACTATATAGAAAGCAGTAAATATTTCATATTATATTTCTGGACTTTAAACTTTCATAAGACACAGATTTATACAGCGCCCTGAAAGAGATGCTCTTTGTCGATTGAGGAAGTACTCTTGGGGTGATAAGAGCGGACTAAAATATAAAAGATAAAATTATTAAATGTTTTAAATCAAAAATTAATCAGATTTTAGTCTGCGTCAAAAAAGATTTTGAATTTTTTTAGTAAATTATCAATTAGATTTTGAAGGAATAAGATTAAGATTGAAAAAGCAAGAAGAAAAGATAGAGATTGGTAGGAAGAGAGTATTAAAAGAACTTAAAGAGAAGATTTTACAGAAAGTTTTATAAAATAGCTAGTTTACACGATAAACAAGGGATGATTTTTTCAGGAACAAGTAGAAGGGAGCTTAAGGTATGCAGTATATATCAGAAATATCTACTATCTTTAAAGAATATGAGATGCCTTTTGATTATCACTCAGTTTTTGGGTAGGTGAAGATTAAAAGTATAGAATATAGAGAGTTAGATAAGATAATATTCCTAGAAAAACTATAAGAGGGTGATGTATTTGACTAAAAAATTAATTTATAGTGATGTTAATCCATTGCAAGATTTGGGCTTAGATTACTATTTGAGAGAAGATAATTTGTTATATGTAGTACCTTATTATGAGATGGAGGATACGATCAATGAAAAGGTCTTAAGAAATGATGTTAGTAAAGGGATAGAAGTTAAGGATATCGTTTCTATAGATCATTTATTTAGAGAGTTGTATTTTAAAGTTGATGGCAGTTATCAGATCTTGAGGGATAGTGAGCTTAAATATATATTGGAAGAAGTATTAGTAGAAGAAGATTATATTTATTTTGATCAGAATTCTACTAAGTATCTCTTGGATTTTATCAATAATCTTGATGCAGAAATGATAGACTTATCAGAGTATAAAGTTGAGGATTTCGTTTTAAGAGAGATAATAGAGATTTACCATCTATTCAAAGAGAAACTACAGAAGAAAGGCTTTATTAGCAAATGGCAGGCTTATCAATTACTTTTAGCTAGATTAACAGTAGAAGACTTTAGCTATCTTTATCCTGAGATTAAGAGGATATTTTTAGATAGATTTTATGTGATTAGAAGAGTAGAGCTAGAGTTAATTTTGAAGGTAGCAGATTATATGGAAGACTTTGTGGTTTTAATAGATTATCATCAAGAGAAGAAAAAACTCTTTGCTAATCTAGATAATGTAGTAGATAGGTTAAAAGCAGAAGGGTTTCTTTTAGATAATAAAATTAATCAAGATAATCAATTGCTAGCAGATATATTTTCCAATCAGATTAAAGAGAAAAAATATAACTGGAAAGAACATATGGAAAATAAGCTTAAGATAGTAGAGAGTAAAAATAGGATAGATGAGTTGAACTTTGTAGCTAAAGAAATCAGAGAATTGGCTAGAGAAGGTGTAGCTCTTGATAGGATTGGAGTGTCCTTTTCCAGTCCTGAAGATTATCTACCAGATTTACCTCGGGTTTTTAATGATTATCACCTTCCCTATACTAATGGAATTTCTCTTCCCCTATTATCTTCGCCACTGGCAAAATCAGTCTTGTCTTTATTGGAGATTTTAGATGGTAACTTTGATAATGATGAGTTATTGGCGGTAGTAGATAACTCTTTTATAGATTTTGGCTTAGCAAGATCATTTATTGATGAGTTAGAGCTGATACTAAAGAGGTTAAGGTTTGAGGTTAAAGGTTGGACTTTAATTAACAAAATGCAGGCGGAAAGTGAAAAACTTGAACAGGGAGAAATAAAAGAGATCTTAAAACTATTTAGAAAGTTGCTAGAGTGGGATTTAAAAGAGAAGGCTAATTTTAGTAAATTTGTTCAGAAGTTAAGTGAATTATTAACCTCTTTAAATTTTGGGGTCGAAGTTGACTTAGCAGAAGAGGATGATTTATTAGCAGCTTGCAAAGGGATAGAAGGGGTAATCGAAAGTTTAAATAAGGTCTTTACAGCGGAACAAAAAGAACTAAGAGCATGGATTAAACTATTAAAGGTGGCTATATTAGAAGGAAAATACAAGTTAGGAGCTAAGCAAGGAATTAAAGTTACAGGTAATCTAGAGTTAAGGGCAGGTGACTTTGATTATATCTTTTTAATTGGAATGAGCCATAGTCAATACCCTACTTTAAGCCAAAATCCATTACAGCGATATTTAGACTTGCTAGATATTCACTTAGAGGATAAGCAGGTTAAAGAGAGATATACTCTTTTTAATAATATCTTATCAGCTAAGAAAGAGGTAGTGATTACCTATTCACCTGCCCAAGATGAGGAAAATTCTTTATTAACATCATATTTACAGGAACTATTTAGAGTAGTAGACAGTCAAGAACTTCTGATCAAAGCTGAGACAGGTAATAAAGTCTTTTATTCTATTAAGGAAGCCCAAAAAACTATAGGAAACAGATTGGATCAAGAGGATAAAGTTAAATTAGCAAAAGAGTATCAATGGTTTGAAAATTTAAAGAATAGCTTTGAATTAAATAAAAAGAGGAATAGTGAGGAATTTAGCAATTATCGAGGACTACTTAAAGATGAAGATAATCTAAAGTGGTTAGAGGATAAATTTGATAAAGACTTTAATTATTCAGCTCATTTATTAGAGAGTTATGGAAGTTGCTCCTTTGCCTTCCTTTTTGATTATCTCTTTAAATTAGGTGAGGTTGAATATGATGAAGAGCTACACCCTATAGAAAGAGGGTCCATTTTACATAAGATAGTAGAGAAATTCTATGATGATCTAGGTGAAAGGGTCAATGATGATAATTACAAGAAAGCTCAAGAAACACTACTTAAGGTAGCCCATGAAGTTATCAGTTCTTATCCATTATTTAAGGATAATTTTTATTGGCAGACAGAAGGCCACCGTTATTTGCAGAACCAAGAATTAGGACCAGTCTTTGAAGAGTTTTTAACAGCAGAGAAGAAAGCAAAGTTAGGTAGAACAAAGATTGATGACTTTAACTTTGAACGAGCAGAATGGAAATTCGAAGACTTAGAATTGATTAAAAACTATAAATTCACAGGAAGAGTTGACAGGATAGACCATAGTGAAGATAAGGATGTCTATGGTGTAATCGATTATAAGAGTGGAAAAGTTTCTAATAAGACTCTAACTACTAATCCGATTCAAATTCCTCTTTATATTCTAGCAGTAGAGAAACACTTCGGGAAAGAGGTCGCCTTTGGTAGCTATTATGGGCTAAAACCTGATGATCAGATCGGTTATAAAAATGTAATCAAAAGTGGAGTAATGCAAAAGAGTAATCAAGATAAGAAGAATGAAGAGTTTAGGTTAAAATTAGAGGAGACTAAAGAGTTAATCAAAGCTTGTATTCAAGGGATAAAAGGTGGTAATTATTCCGTTAGAGATCAGCAGAGTACTTGTAGCTATTGCCAAAGTCAGATGATCTGTAGAAGGGAGGAGTTTTAAATGGGTAAAGAAATTCGAGGTATGGTCTTTACTGATCAGCAGGCACAGGCAGTACTTACTTTAGATAGGAATTTAGCAATTAATGCAGGGGCAGGAAGTGGTAAGACTAGAGTTTTAACAGAACGTTATTTAGAGATACTTCTCCGGCCAGTTGAAGAAGGTGGTTTGATGTATCAGAAGGATGCTTTAAATAAGGTTATCGCCATTACCTTTACTAGAAAAGCTGCAGGAGAGATGAAGGATAGAGTTAGAGAGAGATTTGAGAAGTATCTAAGTGAAAATAGAGATAATTTAAGTACAAAAGAGTCAGAATGGATCTTTTATATTTTAGATAATTTGAATCAGGGTAGAATCTCTACAATTCATTCCTTTTGTAGTGAAATTTTAAGAAGATATTTCTTTAAGGCCAAGGTGAGATCGGATTTTAAAGTCTTAGAGGGGATAGAAGAGAAAAATTTAGAAGATGAAGCAATTATCAATATTATAGAGAAGATTAGAAATTCATCAGATCAAGAAATTTATCAAAAACTCTGGGATTTGACCTTTATATATGGTAAGTCTAGGCTAGTTAATATTTTTAAGAGTATGCTAAGGATTAGAGATAGGCTGGATGGGGTCTTGAGCAGTAGAGGTATTGCTAAGATAAATGGTGATTTAAAAGAGTTGCTTTATGATATTAATCTGAGGGTAATAAGAGAGTATCTAGGAAATGAAGAAATTAACGGGATATTTAAGGCTTTAGGTGACTATTATCCCAAAAAAGAATCAGAAGGTGTTATAGTAGTTAATCAGATACTTGACTTATATCCTAAGATAGCTAAGAAGCTAAGTAAGTACTCTAAGGATCAAAACATTGAGAATAAGGTAGAGTTATTAGAATTGTACTTTGAATTGATTAAATGTTGTTATGATTTTCAGCAAGATAAAGGCCTTAGTATTTGGGGGAAGATGAAAGCAGGAGATTGGGAAGGTGGTAATGATAGTAAAAAGGCTGTTAATAAGCTACATAAAGAATTAAGAGATATTATTTTAAGCTTGATGCCTAAAAATAGTGGAAGTCCAATTATAGTTAATGAAGATGATGATAACTTAGTAGATCCTGAAATTTTAGAGTCACTTTTAGAGATTTATCAGTTGATTAAAGAAGAGTATCAGAGTTTAAAGGATAGTAAAGGCTATTTAGACTACTTGGATTTAGAAGAGAAGACTGTACAATTATTTGAAGAAAATTATGATTTAGTAGAAGAGTTAAGAGATGAGCTTAACTTTATTATGGTCGATGAATTTCAAGATACCAACCCACTACAGTGGAAGATTATCAGTCCTTTAGTCACTAGGGATTCTGATTATCAGCAACTAGGTAAAAATAAACTATTTGTAGTAGGAGATCCTAAGCAATCAATTTATGGTTTTAGAAGGGCTGATGTTAGAATCTTTAATCAAGTCTTAGATCAGATTTCACCAGATAGAGCCGAGGATGAGATTATTAACCTTAAGGATAATTTCCGTTCTAACCAAGGAATTATTGATTTTGTAAATACTGTTTTTAAAGAGATAATGATAGAAGAGAATGACTATGATGTTTCCTATGAAGACCTTAAATATGGTCGAGGAGTTATATTTTCTGAGGAGATTAGGGATAACTTAGAGTCTCATTTAGAGATATTGCTTACTAACAAAGCTGATAGTGATGATGATTATAGTAATGCAGAGCTAGAAGGAGAGAATATCGCTAAAAAGATAAAGTGGTTAGTCAATAGTTCGGGCAAGAAAATAGCTACAAAAGAAGGACAAGTTCCAGTGATTTATGGAGATATAGCTATTTTAATGAGAAGTAGAAGTAGGTTAAAGGAGTATGAAGGGGCTTTAGAAGAGTATGGAATTCCTTATCAAACAGTAGGTGGCTTAGGATTTTATCAACAACAGGAAATTTATGATATCTACTTAGCCTTAAAGAGTTTAGTCTTTCCTCAAGATGATCTAAATAGCTTTGGACTGATGAGAAGTCCCTTATTTGCTTTAAGTGATGACTTACTATTTAGCTTGACTGTTGATAGTAAAGACTATGGATTTACAGATGAGAGCTTATTAGAGCGAGTATTTAAAATAAAACCAGAGATTGAAAAGAGCTTTAATAAGTGGTTAGAATTAAAGAATAAGTTGAGTATAGACCGTTTAATCAATACTATCTTAATAGATTGTGGGTTGTATGGGAGCTATTTGGCAGGGGCTAAGGGTGAACAGCGTCTAGCTAATATAGAGAAGTTATTAGCAGAGGCTGCTGACTTTAGTTATCGTAGTGAAGGTGATTTATATAAATTTGTTAAAGAGTTAGAGCTACTTATCAGTACTGAGGAGAAGGAAGGAACAGGAGAGATCAAAGATAGAAGTGAGAGAGGTAAGGTTAAATTGATGACTATCCATGCTTCTAAAGGTAAGGAGTTTCCTGTAGTATTTATGGCCAATATGAATAGTAGAGCAAGGGGAACTAGATCAGCAATTATCTGTGATGAGGTAGAGAATAAGGATTATCTAGGTTTGAGATATTATAATGATCGCTTAGAACGAGAAGAGAACTTTAGTTATGGTATCTTAAGAAAAGAGATTGAAGATAAAGAATTGATGGAGGAAAAACGGATCTTCTATGTAGCAGTTACTAGGGCAGAAGAGATGTTATTCTTATCAGGGGTAGTCGATCAAGATAAGCCTAAGATCTATAATAGCTTTAAGTGGCTAATAGAGGTTGGGTTAAAGTATAATTTAGCAGAGTTTTTGGAAGGTGAAGAGGATAGTGATAGGATTGGAATTAAGATAAAAGATCGAGAGTTGTTTATAAAGATTACTAAAGGTGAGAAGGAGCTAGATTTGGGTGAAGATGCTAAAGATGTAGATTCTAAAGAAGATATTAACTTAGATCTGGCCAAGGACTTTAATTATGGTAAAGAGGTAGTAACACCTTCTCAATTATTAAAAAAGAAAGATAAAGTTAAAGCTAATCAATCACTTAGCTTATCATTATCAACTACTAATTATGGTAGTTTAAAAGGTAGTATTGTTCATAAAGCTATTGAGTTGATGGTTAAAGGTTTAGAAGTAGATTTAGATTATCTCTTTAACTTGTATCCTCAACATCAAGAGTATGCAAATTTAAAGGATGAGATAATTAAGATAATTTCGAGACTAGAAGAGTGTGATCAATTTAAGAGGGTAATTGAAGCTAAGTACAGGGCAGAAGTGCCTTTTTACTTAGAAACTGAAGCTAAGAAGATTAGAGGAACTATCGATTTAATCTTTAAAGATGAGGATGGAAGCTTAGCAGTAGTTGATTGGAAGACTAATAGAATTATTCAGACAGAAGATATAATAGAAAAGTATAGAGAGCAAATCAAGATATATCAAAAAGCGGTGAAAGAGATAAGTGGTCAGGAGGAAGTGAAAGGATATCTTTATCTTGTTAATGCTACGAAAGGTAAGAGATTACAAAAGGTATAGTAGAGGGGTGAAGTCATGAATAAGAATGAAATTATAGAGAGTTTAAAGAGAGAGACTGAGATAATCCCAGATGAATATGATGGTAGTTATGAATTGCTAAGAGAAACAGTTAGAGCTTTAACTAATGCTAATAGCAAGGAGCTAGACTATCGTGATTTAGATATGTTATTAAAGAGCATACAAGTGAAGCTAACTTTAATCTAATAGATGGAAGTGGCAATTGGATAGCTAGTTGGGAAGAAGGAAAGAGGAAATATAATATCTATCATGATTCTAATGGTTCTAATAAATTATCTTGGCAGGTTAGTTTAGAAGAAGTTGAAGGCAGTGATAGTGAATATTTGAATAGAAGGCTAAGATCTCAAAAGAGAAGTCAAGATTTAAGTGATAAAATTTTTGCTACAGGTATAAATAATATTTACTGGCAAGGTAGAGCAGATATCTTATTGGAAGTAGTTGATAAGGGTAATGGAGAAATTGAAGAAATTATGATAGGAGAGGTGAAGTATACTGATAAAGTAGATACTGCTAAGAAGGGATTAGGGGAGTTATTTAATTCATATGTATATAGAAAATATGGGTATGATGTAGAATTTAAGTGGCCTCCTGTTATGGGAGGTTTTTTTATTGTGAAAATATATAGAGCAGAATAAATAAAGCTATAGTTATTAATTAAATATTGTTTGTTAGAGAATTGTAATTGAACTGTTATTATTTCGGTAGTATTAAATGTTATTATATAGAAAAAGAAATAAAAGGAGGAGTTAAATGAATATCTATGAATTTGCAATTGATTTCGAGATGATAAATAAAGATTATTACGAAGAATGTGCTAAAAGAACTCAGGATAAGAATTTAAAGAGAATCTTTAATTATTTGGCTGCGGAAGAAAGAAGGCATGAAGAGATTGTTAGATCATTATCTAGAAAAGAAGAGGTATTTGATATTGAATCTGATATTTTACCAAAGGCAAAAGAAGTTTTTGAAGAAATAGCTAATGATATTTCTGTTAATAGTGAGCAACCAACAAGAGAAGATATAAATGTTTATAGAAAAGCAGTAGAAATGGAAAGAAGCAGTTATAATTTTTATAGAGATAAGGCAGAAAGTATAAGTGAAGTAGAAGTAAAAGAAGTATTTTTGAAATTAGCTAAAGAGGAGAAACGCCATGAGATAATTATGGATAATATTGTAGAACATTTAGAAAAGCCAGATCAATGGGTTGAGAGTGCAGAATTTAACCATTTAGAAGATTATTAGAAAGGAAAAGTAGATGTTAATTAATATTTATCAGCAATAAAAGTACTAATTAGTACTTTTATTGCTGATAAATATTTTGGATAAATCAATATACTTTTGTATTTGAATAACCTAGCTATGACTATATCTTTATAATTTTAGGGGGAATAAAATGTATTGTCCTAAATGTGGTTCTAATGATGTGTTAATACATACTGTCTTTTCTAACTTAAAGTATATAATTTGTAAAAATTGTTTTGAAGAGCATTCAATAAAGAAACATAGCAGAATTATTCCTGAAAAATTGGACCAGGAGCAAAATAAATATCAATCCTGTTATAAAGAAGAGTTGATTAAATTTAATAAATTATAGATCAACCCTTTGATTTGTCTAAGTAGTAAGGTGGTATTAAACTTTGATTTAGAAATGTTTTGTTAAGTTTTTGGAAAAAGATAAGTTGACAAAATATTTCAAAATAACTATAATATAATTAATAATAGTTATCATTTCTAACAAGAAGTTTTAACCTACTATTCTTAGTAAAAGAGGTGAAGAAAATGAAATGGATATACTTATCAGGTGTAATTTTTAACCTTTTAGTTTTTATATTTAATTTAGTCAAAAATTATAAAATAATCAGGGTTAATATTGGTGGAACGATCAGTTTTCTTCTTTTGGGGTGGTTGATTTACCCGATTATTCTTATAAAATATAAGTCATATTAATCTTAGCTAATAGCTACTATTAATTTTTTATTTTAGCTATAATTTATAATTTGTGTTAGCTTAATTTAAAGTATTTTAAATTTTGTTTAGCCTTCCTAAGCTTTTGATAATATTAACTATGATGATTAGAAAGGAGGGATGTTAAATTGAAAAATAGATTTAAATATATAGTTGTTTCTTCTATATTATTGATTCTGTTCTTGATTATTTCTTCCTATAATTCTAAGGCTCAAGGTTATGAAAGGAAGAATGTTTTACTTATTCACTCTTATAATAGAGGCTTTACTTGGACTGATGATATTGATAAGGGGATTCGGGAAACTTTTGATAATTCAAATCTAACAATTGATATAGAGACAGAGTATTTATCTACCAAAAGAATATTAAAACCTAGTTATTTTAAAAAAATATATGATTTTTTCAAATATAAGTATGAAGATACTAATTTTGATATGATTATTGTCTCTGATAATGATGCATTAGAATTTCTATTTAGATATGGGAAAGAGCTGTTTCCTAATACTCCGGTAGTTTTTACTGGTGTTTCTAATATTGATAAGTATAATTGGGCCAACAAAGAATCATATACAGGGATTATAGAGGATATTGATATCCAAGCTACGATTAATCTTATATTAAAGTTACATCCCCAAACTACTAATATTGCGGCTATCTTAGATCGTACTACTACTGGTAAGGATCTTAAGCTACTGATTAAAAATGCAATATCAAATATCCCCGATCCTATAAGTTTAACTATATATCAGCCTAATAGTATCAATCAAATAGATGATATTTTAGAGAATATATCTGATAATAGTGTTATAATTTTAAGTTCTTCTCTAAAGGATAATTCTGGGGATAATATTGTGGTAGAAAGGGTATCTAGTAAGATTGTTGAACATAGTGACTTACCTATATATAGTTTTTGGGATTTTTATATTGGTCATGGTATTGTAGGTGGAAAACTAAGTAGTGGCTATACTCAAGGGAAGATGGCAGCAGAAATTTCCTTAGATCTGTTTAAAGGAAAAGAATCAGAGATAAAAGTTGCTCCTAATCATTTTATATTTGATTATCAGCAATTGCAGAGGATGGGAATTAATAGAACTGAATTACCTTCAAATAGTAAGGTGGTTAATCAGCCCTATTCCTTTTACAGAACTCATAAGAAGAAGATTTGGATTGTAAGTATAGTTATTATTGCTTTGTGTTTTGTGATATTTATTCTGGTTATGAATATTTTAAAGCGGAAGATTGCTGAAGATCGGCTTAAAGCAAGTGAAGAGAAGTATAGAGTATTATTTGAAAATACAGGGACTGCCAAGTGTATAATTGAAGAGGATACTACAATTTCATTAGTTAATCAGGAGTTTGTTGATTTGTTGGGTTATGAGAAAGAAGAGATAGAAGGAAAGATGAGCAGTACTGAGTTAGTTATTAATGAAGGTGATCTGTATAAGATATTATCTTATCATCAACAGAGAAGAGATCATTGTATTGGTGCTCCTAAAAAATATGAATTGCAGCTAAAGGATAAATCATCAAATATTAAGACTGTTATCTTACAGGTTAAATTGATACCTAGGACTAATCGAAGTATTGTATCAGTTATTGATATTAGTGATCGTAAAGAGTTAGAAGAACAGATGAGATTTTTAAGTTATCATGATTCTTTAACTGGCCTTTATAATCGTAAGTTTTTTGAGGAGGAATTGCATCGATTGGATACTCGGCGTCAATTGCCATTGAGTATAATTATAGGAGATGCCAATGGACTTAAGTTAACAAATGATGTCTTTGGCCATGAAGCAGGGGATAATTTATTAAAAGAAATTTCGAATATATTAGAAGATGCTACAAGAAAAGAGGATATTATAGCTCGTTGGGGTGGAGATGAGTTTGGTATCATTCTGCCTAGAACTGCTAATAAAGAGGCCAAAAAGGTTATTAAAAGAATTGAAGATAAATTTAAAAATTCTAATTTTGAACCTTTACCTCCTCAAATTGCCTTGGGAGTTGCTAGTAAAACAGATGAAAGGCAGAAGATAGAGGATACCTTTAATAAAGCTGAAAAGATGATGTATGAAGATAAGAAGGATAAAAAGGATAGTCAAGATAACCCATTATTAAAATCTTTAACAGATAAACTACAGTCATCTAATTATGAAGGTATAGGCCATACTTTTCGATTAATAGAATTATCTGAAAAGATTGGACAGAAATTAGAGCTATCTGACAGAGAGATAGAGAGATTAATTTTATTGGCTAAATATCATGATATAGGTAAACTTGCCCTTTCTAAAGATGTATTTAAAAAAGAAGGATTATTTGATAAAGATGAATTTGAAAATTTAAAGAAGCATAGTGAAGTGGGTTACAATATTGCTAAGAGCTTTCCAGAATTAAGGGTTATTGCTAATGAAATACTTTATCATCATGAAGACTGGAATGGAGAAGGCTATCCAGAGGGATTAAAAGAAGAGGATATTCCATTATTAGCTCGTATCATGCATTTAATAGATATTTATGATGCAATTACTCATAGAAGTTATCATACCATTAATTCAAAATATTATTATGAAGGTTCACTTTCCAAAGAAGAAGCTATAGAGGAAATTAAAGATCTTTCTGGTGTTTTATTTGATCCAAAAATTGTGAATATATTTGTAGATTTAATGAATGAAAGTGGAGGTGAAGATAATGAATAATTACTTTGAATTAATTAGTGATGATCTATTTGATGGGATTGCTGTCATAGATAATAATAGAAGAATAACTCATTGGAATAGATCAGCAGAGGAAATTACCGGTTATAAGTCTAAACAAGTATTAAATAAACATTGTTTTACTGATATGTTAGAATATATAGATGAGGATGGACTCAAGTTATGTAAAGATTATTGTCCATTATTAGCTACAATAAAAGAGGGAAAGAAGTTAGAAAAGAGTGTTTATTTGCGCCATAAAGATGGATATAGAATTCCGATCTTATTAAGAATGTTACCTCTTAGAGATGAAGAGGAAGAGATTATTGGAGCAGTAGAGATCTTTAGATATGATAGTGGTTCTAAACTAGATAATACTGAAGAAAAGGATTATTATAATATTATTGAACGGAAGAAGAATCTTTTAAAAGAAGAGATCAATAAGAAGGTTGAGCTAGTAAATGAATTTGGTATTTCTGCAGGTATTATAGTTATAGAAGTAATAAATTTATTTAATATAGTCGCAAATTATAGTTCGATATTAAGTAATGAGCTATTGAAAGCAATAGCAAATACATTAAAAAATAATTTAGCTTTTATTGATACTTCTATCCATTATACAGAGGGTAGATTTATAATCTTAATAGATGATATTTATCAAGGTGATTTAGAGGTGATAGCTAATAAAGTTGAGTTTTTAGTTAATAACACAGATATTAAGCTTAGTAGTAGTGAAAGGATTGAAGCTGAAATATCTGTTATATCTTATTTAATAAAAGATGATGATAATTATGATTTTATCAAGGACTCTTTAAAAATATAAAAAACACCAGCAATCTATTAGATTGCTGGTGTTTTTTATATGTGATAGATTTGAAATTAGATTTTTAATAAATATATATTTTACTGTTCCTTAATATACTCGCTAATTAATCTATCTTCTTTAATGATATGATCCTTTAGCCAAACTAATATTTCATCTTTAATTTCATGTTTAAGATAATCTATATCATGATCTTCATTCCAGAAACTATATTTTATTTGATTGATTCTTTCAATAAAATTTTTGTGAACCTTCTTGTGTTGTTCATATCTAGGATAATTATATTTTTGTTGTAATCTCTCTTCATCATTGAAATGAGTTATAAAATAATCAGTTAAAAAATAGAATAAATCTTCTATATTTGATTTTAACTCAGTGGGATTATCTTTATCTTCTTTTATTTTTTTTAAAAAGTAATTACTTTGAGTAAAAATTTCTTTATGCTGTTTGTCGATTTTTTCAATACCAATATTTAGGTCATCACTCCACTTTATAATCATAGGTTTATTCCTCCTTTAGCTATAAATTTAGTTGAATTCATAATGATATCTTTCTAGAGTTACTTCTGATTTCCTCCTTGCTTTTGAATTTAGAGCCAAAAGTATAAAGAAATTTATAATTATGTTCAAATAAATGCTGTTGTGATTAATTTGTAATTGATTTGTTAATTACTAGATATAAAGCCATGATATGATATAGAAAAGTAAAAGTAATCTATAAAAGGGGGAGTTAACGATGAAAAGATATGTTTGTACAGTATGTGGCTATGTATATGATCCTGAACAGGGGGATCCAGATAGTGGAATTGAAGCAGGTACTGCTTTTGAAGATATTCCAGATGATTGGGAATGCCCATTATGTGGAGTAGGAAAGGATATGTTTGAAGAAGAATAATTATTAGTTTGCTTTTATAGCTAAAAGCTAGACTGTTATCTGATTATAATAACTAGGAGGGATTGCTGTGGAAGTTAGAAATATTTATAAATGTAATCATTGTGGTAATGTAGTAGAGTTATTACAATCTGGAGGAGTAGCTATAGTTTGTTGTGGTGAGGAAATGGAAGAATTAGAGGCACAGACAGCTGACTACAGTACTGAAAAGCATGTTCCAGTATTAGAAGAAATTGATGGTGGAGTCAAGGTTACTGTTGGAAGTACTTTGCATCCAATGGTAGAAGATCATCTAATTAAATTTATTGAAGTATTAACTGAAGATAAAGTTCTTCGTGCCGAGTTAGAAGCAGATCAAGAACCGATAGCAGAGTTTAATGTGGTTAAAGAAGATATTATAGAGGTAAGAGAGTTTTGTAATATACATGGCTTGTGGAAAGAGTAAAGAATAATCTTTTAGAGAAAGTTGTAAAGATAATTTACAACTTTCTCATTTATAAATTTTTTTGTAAGTATTATTGGGGGTCTTATCATAGGAGGGAGTAAGATCCCCTATAATGCTTATAAATTATTATATTTATTGTCACTACCTAGAATGGAGTTGATAATTATGAAAATATTTAATATTAAATATTCTTATAGAAATAAGTTAATGTTGCAGCTTGTTTTGATGGTTGTTGTTATTTTGTCGATAACTAATATTTTTGATATTTATATTAGTAGAAATAATTTAATCGAGGAGTATGTGGCAACTGAGAGAAAGACTATAGCTAAAGTAGAACAGTCTATACAATTATTAGATCTAAGCTATGAGATTATAGATGCTAATATGAACTATAAGATGGAGGAAATATCTAATAATTTAATTGAAGAGTATAAACAGCTTAATGGTGATATTTCTAATGGAGATTTAGAACATTTAAGTAGTAACTATGGAGTATCTGATATATATTTGATTGATAGAGAAGGCACTTTAGTTAAGTCAACGGTAGAAGAAAACTTAGGATTGAATTTAATTGAAGCTATTGGTGGTGAATTTAAATATTTTTTGAAGCAGGTAAGAGAAGATGGGAAGTTTGTTACAGAGAAGATGAGCTTAGAGGTAGGTACAAATCGATTGAAGAAGTTTAGCTATCAACCTATTGCTAATAGTGATTATATCTTAGAAATTGCATGGTATGCTGAAGATTTCAATGATATTATTAAAGATTCTAACTTTAAAAGTATAATAAAGGATATCCAAAAGGGAGAGATAATTGATAAGGTTAGAATTTTTGATAAAGCAGATTTAAGAAGTTTAGGTGAGGTTGATTATAATCTTCCTAAAGGTCATAGAGATATGATTAATAATAAATTAGAGTCAGATTCAAAGTTAGTAATTGAAGAAGAAAATCAGAATGGAGTTTTGAAGAAATATACTTATAATATGATTAAATTAGCTAGTATAAATAATGATGTTATCTTACAGGTGGTTTCAAATAAAAATATAATTAAAGATAAATTAAAAAGGCAACTCTACTTTGATTTGACAATAATATTTTTGGGTATTTTGTTAGCAATCTTTGTTTCCAGCTTAGTAAGTGGAAGAATAATAGGGAATATAAATAATTTAAAGGATAAGATGAAGAAATTAAGTGAAGGAAACTTGGAGATCAGAATTGAAAAGCAATCTGAAGATGAATTTGGTGATTTGGCAGATTCTTTTAATAATACAATAATTAATTTGAGTGAATTAATCAAGGAACTTATAGAAGTTATAGACTTTTTAAGTTCTAATAGTGAAGAATTAGCATCATCAGCAGAAGAGTCTAATGCTACTATTCAAGATGTTGTTGAGACTATTAATAGTATGAGTAGCAGGTTGGAAGGTCTATATAATAATTTTGCTACAGTAAGTTCTGCTTCAGAAGAAGTAAGTGCTATTAGTGATGAAGGTAGAGAGACCATTAATGAAGTGATTGTTGAGACAGATGTTATAAAAGAAAAAGTAGAATCTTCAAATAAAAAAATAGATCTCTTACACAAAAGATTAGAAGAGATAGAGAATGTAGTAGAGTTAATGAAGGAGATAACAGAACAGACCAATCTATTATCTTTAAATGCTTCTATAGAAGCAGCTAGGGCAGGTGAAAGTGGTAGAGGTTTTGATGTTGTAGCCAATGAGATTAGAAATTTATCTGAAGATGCCAGTCAGTCTACTGCTAAAATATCAAAGCTAATAGAAGATATTAAATTAACATCTGATCAAGCTATAGAGTCTTCAAAAGATGCAAATCAAGCGGTGAACAAAGGGAAAGAAATTATTGATCAAGCAGGAGAGTTATTTGAGCAGATTAACCAAGCTATTACAGATACAAATAATGATTTTCAAAATGTTAATATTTCTATGAAGAAATTAAATGATGAAAATAGTGAGATAAAAGTTATTACTAAAGATATTATTCAAGCTATTGATGAAATTACTGAGTCTGCAGAGGAATTATCAGAAGTAGCTAACAAGGTTAAAAATTTAGTTCATGAATTTGAAGTAGATTAGATAATTAAACTGATCGAGATAAAGGATTCAGGTAAAGGGAGAGATTTATAATAAATCTACCAAATAGTTTAGTTGAAAGGGGGAGATAGGAGTGAATAAATTTGTAAAGCCCAAATTAGTTATTAGTAAATGTTTAGCTTATGATTGTAGTAATTGCAATAAACATAATGATACTTTTTTTGAAAAATTAGAAGACTATCTTGAAATCATTACTATCTGCCCTGAAGCAGATCTTAATTTGACTGAATTAAAAGAGATATTGATAAAGAAGAATAATTTATACAATCAAAATAAACTGATAGAAGAAATAAAAGTACTTAATGAAGATTTAGTTGATCTTCTGTCAGAAATAGATGGATTTATATTAAAAGGTGAGCTATCTTCTTGTAATAGTATGAACTGTAAATTTTATAAGTCCTATGGTGATCTTTATCTTGGTAAAGAGATAGGACTATTTATTAAAGCAATAAGCTTACTAAACTCTAAGTCAATAATAGAAAGTCATAGTAGAATTGATGATATTAGTATTAGAGAAGAATTTTTGAGAAAGATATTTTTATGGGCTAGATTTCGTAGAGTTCAAAAATCTAGTTCTTTAGATAGTTTACTTAATTTTCATCAAGGGAACAAATTACTTATATTTGCTTATGGTAGTAAATATATAGAAGAACTAAATGATTTAATATCAACTTCCTCAAGGGATAGTTTAGCAAGGGTGTTAAGAAAATATGAATTAAAACTATATCAAGCCTTATCATCAGAGATTAATGTTGCCAATAGTATAAGTATTTTATTAAATTGCTTTAGATTCTTTTCCAAATATTTATTGCCAACAGAAAAGGATATCTTTTTAAAATCTTTAGAGGAATATCAGCTAAATCAAGCACCTTTAAGTATACTTCAATATATGATAAGTTCTTGGATTAATAACTATCAGGTTAGTCATTTAAAGAAACAGCGATTTTTTAATCCTTATCCCAGAGAATTAATGGAAGTTAAGAGTTCAGAGCTAATGCTCCAAATATAGAATATTGTCTAAAATTTATAATCTTGAAGCTGATAGAATGATAATTAATTTATTTCATAATATACTCTAATTTTATCTGATACCTTATTGGTTATTAGGTAGAAAACTATAGATTTGAAGGTGAAGAACCGCAGCCTAATAGCAGGCTAACAGTAGCGCTAGGTGTCAGTTATACAAAAGGTAATTTAGACTTAGAGACAATAATTGAAAGAGCTGATAAAGCTTTATATCAAGCAAAGAAAAATGGTAGAAATAGGGTGGCAGTAGCTTAAAATTAGTTATGATTTTTTATTGTTATAAGTGGCTATAATCTTATGGGGAGGAGTTAATAATGCTATTTATTATAGCAATAACTATTATTTTGTTGAGTTATATCTTATGTGAATTAAAGAAGAGGAGCTTTTTTTGATCCTAAGTTAGTAGATTCCTTTTTGCGATTATTTGATCAATAATATAATTTAAAATAAAAAGAGAAGTAGATTGTATTAATACAATCTACTTCTCTTTTTGGCTTTTAGATATTAACCAACTTGATTATGAATCTTAGCTAGACATTCATGGCAGACAATTTTGTCTTTAAAATTAATAGTATTATCAGCGTTACCACAGAAGGTACAAGCTGGTTCATATTTCTTAAAGATCACCTTTTCATTATCTACATAAATCTCTAAAGGATCTTTCACATCAATATTTAAAGTCCTTCTAAGTTCAATTGGAATAACTATTCTACCCAAATCATCAATTTTACGCACGATACCAGTTGCTTTCATTATTTATACCCCCTTTTTAGGATTAATTTAAATTTATTTTTAGGGAGGGATGTAAAAGTTATTTATTTGATTATAAGTGATTTGTTTCCTTTTCTAATTTAATTATAACATTAATAGTAATAATTATCAATATTAAAAAGAAAAAAATTAATATTTGTGTTATATAGAAGAATTCATTCTTTGGTTTTATTTATATTAGCGCATTGTGCTAGTTAAATCTTAATATAAACAGTGTCTTTTTATGGGTATATTGCGATACTTTTAGGTGATAGGTCATAGGGGTTGGGCGTTAGTTTTTCCTAATACCTATCGCCTATCTCCTAGCGCCGAAACTGTCGCAATATCTATCTATTGTACCATTTCTTTTACTAGCAGAAGACATCATATTAATGATATTAGATTGATTATTTATAGTTAGAGAAGTATAAATTAAAGCTAAGCTTTAATTTAATATAAGAATAAAAAAGAATTAAACATACCACAATAGTAATATTAGAAGGAAAATATAAAATAAATTAAGAATAGATAAAAAATAGATAACTAACTATAAATGAGCAAAAATGATTACATTAATTTATAAATCCTATAATTAGGCTGTTCATGCAGGTTAATATTCTTGTGTATTTAAGACATGTATATAAACAACTCTAAAAAGTAAATTAAAATCTTATTTTTACCATGCCCCGCGGATGATTTTTCCGAGGAAATATTCTTGGGGTGCGAAGGTTGGATATCTACATCATCAGTATAGAATAATTTAAAATTAATCATTTACATTAAGTGGTTTGAAAGTTGCTCCTTTATAGTAACTAATAAATAACTAATAAGAATAGAAAGTATAAAATTTATTAAGAGATACAACAAATGATTTAATAATAATGTAGAAGGAGTTAAAGGAATAATATGAGTTATAAAGAAATATTGAAAAATAAAGAAATTATCTTAGCCAGAGTCGATAAAGAACTTAGATATACATGGATTTTCAATCCCTATCCAGATTTTTCTGCAAAGGAGGTAATAGGGAAGACTGATTATGAGATTGATCCTAATCCAGGAAGCTTTAAATTACAAGAGTTGAAGAGAAGAGTTATTGAAACTGGAACTAGAGAGATAGCAGTTATTAAATTTCCGTTAAGTAGGGGAGATATTTCTTACAAAATAATAGCAGACCCAATTATTAATAATCAAGGCGAAATAATTGGTGCCACAACTGCTGCCATGGATATTACAGATATTATAAATAATTTTGACAGTATAGAGATTGAAGAAGATATCAAGGAAAAAATTTCAAGATATAGAAGTATTGGTAGTAAAATCAGATTATTAAGGAAAGAAAATGCTTTGACTCAGAAAGACTTGGCTGAAAGATCAAATTTATCACAATCCTATATTAGTTCTCTAGAAAAAGACCAACGTAATCCCACAATAAATTCTTTAAAATTAATTGCTAGTGCTCTAGAAGTTAATATTAAAGAACTATTAGATATGATATTATAAAGCTTTGATAGTTAATGGCTTACTAACGTAATTAATATATTTATTCTAAGCTGATAGAATTGTGTCTGGTTAAAGATATAATTTGCTAATAAAAGTAGGAGGTATAATTTGATAGACAATAAATTAATTTTGAAGTCACAATATATATTACCTAAGATTAAGAATAAGGTATGGAAGAATAAAAAACTATGGTTGAAGTATAGCTTTATTAAAGAATTTCCAATTACAATTATTAGAGGGAGATTAGGTACTGGAAAGACAACTACTTTATTGGATTATTTAGAAAAGAATTGGGATCAAGAACTTTATTATTATAGTATTAAAGAAGATAATGTAGATGAAATTAATTTTTGTCTTAATATCTTAGAGTGCTTAAAATATAATAATAGTCATCAAAGAGAGAAACTAAATAATCTGATTCAAAAATTTAACAAAGAAAAGCTTAGCTTAGATAGATTACTTAAATTATTAAATACTTTGATTGATAAAGAATTTATTGATCAAAGTATTTTTGTGATTGATAATTTTGATAAAGTTTCGGCAAATGAAAATATATTAAAATTATTAGGTAAATTTATAGAAGCTTTACCAGCATCTTTTCATCTAGTAGTGGTGAGTAGAAAGAAGGTTCCTTTAGCTAAATTGAGTTATTGGAAGGTAGTTGGAAAGTTATTTGAGGTTAAAGAAGAAGATTTTCTATTAAATAATCAAGAAGTAGAGAATTTTTTGGCTAGTACCTATAATCTTCTTTTATCGGCCAATAAGCTAAAAAAGCTAAATAAGTGGGCAGAAGGTTGGATAGCAGCAATAGATTTAGTAGCAAGAAGGCTTAAGAAAGGTGAGGATTTTGAAGACTGCTTTAATAAGAACACCTCAAAATTAATTTTTGATTATTTTCAATATGACTTAGTAGATGATTTAGAGGAAGAAGCTGTCTACAATGATTTTTTAAGTAAGACTAGGGTTTTAAAAGACTTGGATGTTAGAATATGCAATCAACTTTTAGAAATAAATAATAGTCAACAATTATTAGAAGAGTTAATTGATAAGGGTTGTTTTATTGAAAGAATAGAGCAAGGAGAATATCGATATCATAATATTTTTCATTCTTTTTTAGAAAATTACTTTGTTAATAGTTATAACGAGCAAGATCTACATATTAAGGCTAAGGATATTTATCTTAAGGAAGATAATTTAGAGAAATTAATCTATCATAGTATGAGATTAGAGCGAGAAGAGGACCTTGTTGAGTTATTGCAAGTTAAAGAAGAATTCTTTAAGCAAAAATTAGATTTTCTAGAGAAAGTTTTAGAATTTTTATCTGAAGATATTTTTAATAAGTATCCTATCCTATACATTTATAAAGGTGATTTATTATTTAATAAAGGAAGAATTAAGCTTGCTTTAAAAAGTTATCAAAAAGCAGAAAATAACTCTGTTGAGCTTGAAGAAAGAATTGAAATAATATTTAGGCTGGCTAAATATTATATATTCTTTACATCAAATAAGTTAAAAGGATATTTAGATAAACTAGATAATTATAAAGATCACTTTAGCCAGTCTCAGGAGAAGAAATTTCTTTCTTATAAGGCTGGTTATTATATTTATAATGGCAAGGTCAACAAAGCAAAGGAAGTATTAAAATCATTAGATCATGATCATAGTTTTCACTTTGAAGCTAAGATACATCTCAATGCAATTAAAGGAAAATTTATCGCTTTAGACACTGCTTTTCTAGACTTAGAAATAGATGATTTTAGCTGTGTTTTCTTATATACTTATTTTGTTCCTATATTTTATTTTTTATCAACAGGAGAGATATTAAAAGCAGAAAAGTATATTTTAGAGGGTATAAGATCAGATAATTTAGTTATTAAGAGTTTAAAAGATTATTTTCTATTAAATATTAGTGAATTTTTAGATTTTTATGATTTAAATATAGTAAAGAATAAGTATTTATCTTTAATAGAAAAATTAGATAAATTATCTTTCGGTATTCCTTGGTTTAGATTTCAGTTATTATATAAATTAAGTTTATGGGAAGCATTTTATGGTATTATAGAAGATGGTTTAAAATATGCTGCTAAAGGTTTAAAGGACAGTTTTGATAATAATAATAATTTAGGGAAGTGTACATTTTTGAGATGTATGGGAGTTAATTTATATTTCAAGAATGATTTTAAGAAAGCAAAGATATTTTTTAAGAAGAGTATTAATGTTGCTAAAATTATAAATAGTAAAATTCATCTCTTCTATGCTTTATTATGGTCAGCTTTATCAGAGTATAAAAGTGATAATATTAAAGTTTTTAAAGATGTTTTTCAAAAAGCTCTTAAGCTTGCAAAAGAAGAAGGCTATGATAACATCTTTTTGAGAGCTACTTTATTTGGGGTTAGAGATCCTAACTTATTACTTCCACTATTATTAGCAGGAAGAAAGTTTAATTTAGAGGTAGATTATATTAATCAATTATTAGAAAAGATTGATGCCAAAGGTATAGAAGAATCTCCTGGCTATGGATTAAAGATAGAATCCTTTGGTGGTTTAAAATTATATCGTGGAAGAGAAGAGGTTAAAGAAAGTCAATGGAAAAGAAAAAAAGCCAAGGAATTGTTTGAATTATTGTTAGTTAATTCAAACTCGATGATCCATCGTAATCAGATCTCTTCTTTACTCTGGCCTAATAAGGCTCAAGAAGATGCTGAAAATATCTTTTATGTTACCTTAAATTCACTAAATAAGGTCTTAGAACCAGAGAGAGAATCGGATCAAGATAGTTATTTTATTGAAAGTAATGGTAGTTATTATGGATTAAATAATAGTTTTAGGTATAGTTATGATGTTGAATTATTTGAAGAATTTATAAGCAGGGGAAGATCTTGCAAAGAGGAGATAGTTAGGATTAGTTATTATCAAAGGGCTATTGACCTTTATAAAGGAGATTATATTAGGGATTGTTTGCACCTTGATTTCGTAAATCAAGAAAGAGATAGGTTAAAGATATTATTTTTGAATATCTGTAGTGAGTTATTGCTTTACTATTGTAAAGGGGATAAGTATAGAAAGACTATTAAAATTGCAGATAAGATCTTAGATATTGATAATTATTATGAAGATGCATATTTTCATAAGATTAAGTCTTACTATAAATTGGGTTTAAGGAATTTTGCAATTGAAACTTATAGAGAATATAAAGATATTATAAGCAATGAATTAAATATTACGATAGATAAAAGAATAGAGGATTATTACAAATTAATTACAAATTAATGTAAAAGGCTTTAATATAGCTATAATGGTGGTGGTTAAGTGAATGGGCTAAGCATTGATTTTAAATCAGAGTTATCAAAATTTACTTTTAGTGAATGGCATAATAGTGATATCTATAATAAATATAATGGGATTGAAGACTATCCTCTTACAGTTATTCAAGCTAAAGTCGGTTCTGGAAAGAGGAAGTGTCTATTAACTTACTTTCAAAAAAAAGGTATAGAGAGAGTAAGCTGGTATTTGATAGATAATAAAACTAATTTACATTCTTTTTGGATAGATTTTATTAATGCTATCAAAGTAGATAATAACTTTATTAAGAGAAAGAAGAAACTATTAGCTGAGTTATCTAAAAATAATTTAGATATTAAAGTATTTATCCAAAAGTTAAGTAATGCTTTTGTTGATTGTTTAGCTGATGATATCTTTATTGTTTTTGATTATTTAGATTTGCTAAATAATAAAGTTATTATAGAATCATTGAATTTATTTGTGGAATGGATTCCTGATAATATTCATTTAGTGTTTATTACTAGAAAGGTTATTAATTGGCCTAAAGTATCAATTGGAATTATTAAAGATAAGGTACAAGTAATTGATGAAGAGAATTTCGCTTTAGATCAGAAACAGTTAGATAAGTTATTGATAAGGGAGTATAATCTTTCACTTTCTCCATCAAATTTAAAGGAGTTTTATCTAAAGACTGAAGGGTGGCTATTGGCAGTAGATTTATTGGCTAAGAATCTCCAAACTAAGAAGAATTTAGATTTAATTATTGAAGGTAGAGATGTATTTAAGGTTATATTTGATTATTTTGAAGAAGAGTTATCTGGAGACTTTGCAGCGGATAATCCTTTGTTAGTAGAATTTTTAATTAAGACATCGATCTTAGATGAGTTAGACTTAAAAATATGTAATTTAATGCTAGGCATAAGTAATAGCCAGGAACTTTTAGAAAGATTAAATTCTGAATGTAGCTTTGTTAAAGAAATTTCTGAAGGGAGATATAAATATAATAATATATTAAGGAGCTTTTTAAAATCAATGGCCAAAGATCTTTATGATTATGAAGCTTTAGAAAAAGAAGCTAGAAATGCTTATGCTGAGTTTGATGATATTCAAGGAATGTTTTATCACACCTCTAACTTTAATAAACAAGAGGTTTTTGATTTAATAGTTGACAATTCTGATTATTTAATAGAGAAGGAAAGTGATCTTTTAAGAAATTTATTTAAGAATAAGGTATCTAAGGATACCTTATTGAAGAATCCATATTTGTTTTTGGTCAAGGGTTGCTTGAATTTCAATAATTTAAATATAAAGAAAGCAATGTGCAATTATCAATATGGACTAGATATTTTTAGAGAAGGTCAAGATATAGAAGGTATAATTAAGGCTTTGCAGAAGATGATCAAGTTATTGATATTTACTAATTCTAATAAATCTATAGATTATATGAAGGATTTAGATAAGTATAAGACTTTCTTTTCTCAAGCTGATCGACAACAGTATAAAAAGTTTAATATTTTAATTAAAGTAATTACAAGTGATCTAATAGAAGTAGAGGAAGAAGCGCTAGATATTGATGTAGAGAGTAATGTTCTTCAAGAGATAAAGGCCCATATATCTTTTATTAGAGGTGATTTGCATAAAATAGAATTATACTTAGATCAGGATAATAGAAGAAAAATTATTGATTATCATTTCTATAATACGATTGTTTTCTCAGCATTAATTAATATACTTAAAGGTAATATGTACAAGTTACAAAATTATATATTAAATGGTTTTATAAAAGCTAATATTTTTGTTGATAAATTTGGAGATTTCTATTTGATACAGTCCTTTCTATTAGCTCCTTTTATTAAAATAGATCTAAAAAAAATGTATATGGAATTATTAAAAGAAAATAATGAAAATTTATTTGTGGGAAATTCTTTTCATAGATTTCATTCACTGATGTATTTAATAGTTTGGGATTTATTTAATGGAGATATTAAATTAGCTATCTCATATTCAAAGGAAGGTTTAGAACATGCTAGGAAACGAAATGATCTATTTTTTATCAGTATATTTAAGTATTACACAGCTATTTCTTATTATTTCAATGGCAATATAGATAAAGCTGAAAGGCTATTGATAGATATCAGAGATGAGTTCTCTGAATTAAATAACAATTTGTTCTTATGTAGGCCTTTAGCTTGGTTATCATTGATTAATTATAAGAAAGGCAATAATGATCTGTTTAAAGATACAGCAAGAGAATTATTCAAAATATGTAGAAGAAAGAAGTTTGACTTTCTATTCTTACAGAAAAATTTTACGTTAACTGCAGACCCTAATCTATTTCTGCCAATACTATTAAAGGCAAAAGCAGCAGGAATAGAGGTGGAGTATATTGATAAATTATTCTCTAAGATGAATATAGGAGAAATAGATCATGCACCGGGATATGTAATTAAGATAGAGGCTTTAGGAGGATTTAAGGTTTATCGTGGTAATGAAGAAATTAAGGAGCAAGAGTGGAAGAGGAAGAAGGCCAAAGAGCTGCTTAAGATATTCTTGCTTAATTATGGTAAGCTATTATCTAGAGAATTAATCTGTACTGAATTATGGCCTGACAAGGGTGAAGATAAGGTTAAGCTTAATTTTTCAGTAACATTAAGTAGTTTGAATAAAGTATTAGAACCAAATCGAAAGAGAGGAGAATTACCTTTCTTTATTAGAAAAGATGGCAACTTATATGGAATTTCTAATACTTTTTCTACTTTATATGATGTTTCTTTTTTTGAAGAACTAATTGATAAAGCAAAAGAATCTAAAGCGGAAGTAATAAGAATAAACTATTACAAACAAGCTATAAATCTATATCAAGATGATTTTCTAAATGAGGATCAGGATAATTTTAAAATAATTAAAGAGAGAAAGAGGTTGAAGAGACTATATCTAGAGATATGCCATCAGGTTATGGAATATGAGTATAAAAGAGAAAACTATGGTATTAGTATTACTATTGCTAATAAGATTTTAGCGGTAAATTCCCTTTATGAGAGTGCTTACTTATATAAGATGAAATCATATAAGCAGTTAGGATTAATTAGTTTAGCGATTGAAGTTTATGAAGAATGTAAAGATAATCTGTTAAATTGCCTAAGTATCAAACCAAATTCTGAAATAGAAGAATATTATAAATTAATAAAGTAATTAAGAAGGGCTATATAGCTCTTCTTCTTTATTTGTAGCTATAAAATTATTTTTGTAATTATTATGTAAGTAAGATATATTATTATATAAATGAGATTATTATAAAATTTTCTATAGCTATGATAATATTAATTAGAAATATAATGATTTTTAGAACTATTAATAAAGGAGCAGTATTATTGTTTTATACTATTGGAGGGAGTAATGAATAATACAAATAAGTATTTTATAAGGCCTAATTATCACTTTAATAAATGGTATGATAAAGATTTACATAATAAATATACTAAGATCAAGAGTTATCCTTTGACGATTATTAAAGGAGGAATTGGAACTGGGAAGTCAAGTAGTTTGTCTAATTTTATAACCAATAATTTTAGTAAGGAATTTATTTGGCTTAATTTGAGTGATGACATTGAATTAAATACTAAGCTCTTCTGGAAATTGATCATTAAAGCAACTATTTTTTATAATGATAATTTAGAAGGAGATATGGAAGAGATTATAAATGACTGTGAGCAAGGTCAATTAAATATTAGGGATATAATCAATGATTTAGTAGAAGTAATCTTTAATAACTTTAACAATGATCTATTATTAGTAATTGATAACTTTGAAATAATTGCTGATAATCAAGAGATAATTAATAGTTTGAGTTATTTTATAAATTTAATGCCTAGTTCTTTTCATTTAGTACTGATCTCAAGAGAAGACCTCTGTTTTCCACAATTAGATAGATGGAATGTTATAGGGCGAGCGCAGTTTATTAAAGAGGATGAATTTATTCTAGATCAAGGAGAGTTAAAGGAGTTATTATTGTTAGAGTATAATTTAGATTTCTCAAAATCTGAGCTAGAGCAGATATATAATAAGAGTGAAGGCTGGCTGTTAGCAGTTGATATTATTGCGAAGGCTTATGATGGAGATAATATAGAAGAATTTCTTAATGACTATAGTAACTTTGAAGTATTAGATACTTATTTTAGTTATCAAGTACTTGGAAAATTAGATGATAAAAGTTTAATTGAGTTTTTATTGAGGACCTCTCTGTTAAGAGAATTGGATATTGAGATTTGTAATCATTTCTTGAAGATAGATAATAGTCAAGAGATTATAAATTTTATCAATGATAAGTTTGGGCTAGTAAAGAAGATAGATCAAGAAAGCTATCGTTATTATAGTTTGTTTAGAGATTTCTTAAAGGATAAATTTAAACAGCTTTATAGTGAATTTGATTATAGTGATTTAATAGATACTTATTTAGAATTAGGGATGATTAAAGAAGCGATTTATTATTGCTGTGAAGCTAATCATAAAGATAAATTATTTGATATTATGGCAAAAAATGAAGAAAAATTAATCTACAAAGAATATAGAGTCTTAAGAGAAGTTTTTACTTATTTGGATGAAGAAGATTTTGATGATAACCCTATTCTCTACCTCTATCAAGGTAATTTATACTTGTCAAAAAATGATCCATATCAATCTTTAGCTAAATATCAGCAAGCAGAAGATTTATTTCGCAGAAGTGGAGATAGAAAGCATTTAAAGAGAGCTCTTTTTAAAGTTGCTAAAGTTTATGCTTTTTTTAATTCCAATAAGCTTTTAGATTATGTAGAAGAGTTAATGGAATTTGAAGGTCAACTATCAGAATTTGAAGGAGAAAAGTTGATTTATTTAAGAGTAATCTCAAATATTATTAGGGGAGATAATAAGAAGGCAACAGAGTTAATTGCTAAGTTGGAAGGTAGTAAGTATTATAATGAATTATTAGCTAATTTATTATTTACTAAGGGTAAATTTAGAAGTGCTAAAAAAGTGTTAAATCAGATTGATAAACCTATTGAAGAGCTATATACTTATACTACTTTATTAATACCTATTTTTCTAAATTTCTTTTTAGGGAATTTTTATGAAGTTCAAGAATATATTTTAAAGCAGCTAGAAAAGGACAATTATATAATTAAATTATTTGCTGAGTATTATTTGGCACAGGTATCTGAGTTCTTCTATATTGAGCCAAGAGAAGAATTAAAAGAATTCTATTTGAATAAATTAAGTAGGATTGATAGTTGTCCTTATCAAGCATCTTGGTATAGAGTGGAACTATTAAAAACTATAGTCTCTTGTGAAGTCTCTTATGGTAGCTTAGAGAAGGTACTAGAGTATAGTGAGTTAGGTTTAGAATTTGCTGAAAAGAGAAAAGATAAGCTTTATATAGGATTATTCAATCAAGATATTGCAATGAAATATTATTATGAAAGGGATTTAGAAAGATCTTTAAAGTTATTTAAAGTTTCTATTGAAAATTTTGATGTTGCTGATAATGACTTTCTAGTAGCTCATTCATTATTATTAATTTCAGCAGTTTATTATGCGAAAGGGGAAAATAATAATTTTATTAATTATATTAATAAGAGCTTAAGCATTGCTAAAGAAGAAAAGTACGACTTTTTATTTATAAGCTCAAATTATTTACTGCCAAAGGATGCAAATGAGTTTATTCCCTTATTACTTGAAGCCAGAAAGCAAGGTGTGGAGGTTGATTATATCAACCGACTCCTAGATCAAGTTGATCTAAGTGAGCTAGATCAGGCCCCAGGATATTCATTAAAGATTAAAGCCTTTGGACGGCTTAAGATCTATAGAGGAAATCAGTTAATTGATGAGAGTAAATGGGTTCGTAAAAAATCTAAAGATTTATTCAAACTCTTTTTGGTTCATCGTGGTGATTTTCTTTCTAAGGATCAGATCTGTCAGATATTATATCCAGATCTTGAGCAAGCAGATGCTTATCGGAGTTTTTCAGTTAATCTATCTTGTTTAAATAAGGTTTTAAATCCAAATAGAGAAGCTGGAGAGAAACCTTACTTTATTATAAAAGATAGAGATAATTATGGCTTGGTTAATAATTTTACTTATCGATCTGATGTAGACATATTTGGGGAATTAATTGAGAGAGGTAAGCAAGCTGATAGTAAGTTAATAAAGATAAAATACTATCAACAGGCTCTAGATATTTATGAAGGGGACTTTATTGTTGGAGATTTATATGATCAAGAGATAATTAAAGAGAGAAAGAAGTTACAACAGATGTATTTGGAGATAAGTTATGATCTCATTGCTTATTATTATCAGAATGGTGATTATAATGAATCTATAGAATTAGCAGATAGAGCTTTAGAGTTGGATAAGTACTATGAAGCTGCTTATTTATATAAGATGAAGTCTTATAATCAACTTAATCTTCGTAGCTATGCAATTAAGACTTATCAAAGATGTAAAGAAATTTTAGCAGAGGAATTGAATATATCACCTAATCAAGAGATAGAAGGATACTATCAAGAGATAACACTCTAAAAGAGCCTGAATAGGCTCTTTTTGTTATTTTGTAAATAAAAAGTTTTAATTTGGGTGTAAAGTTGCAGTAAGGAATAACTAGTTAACTTATTTACTCCTTACTTATCCATGATCATTATTTAATGAAGTCTACTAATCTTTAGCTAATATATGATCTTTAGGAGTAAAAGTTGACACTAAAAAAAATAAGCAAAGAAGAAAAACTCAAAATTCGACAAGAAATACATAAATAATCTTGACAATGATGGAAAGTAGTAGTATAATTTAATCAAGAACGATAACTATTATCGTTTGGATTCCAATTTAAATAGTCTTCCAATCTATAATTTATATTAGATTAGTTGACTAAACCTCCCTACTAATAAAATTTTTAGTACTAGTGATTATAAAAAGAGCTATAGAAGGAATATTTTAATAGATTTAACAGGGATAAAATTTAATATTTGATATTTTAAGCATCAAAATATTTACTTATTATTAAAGTAGAGATTTAACAAAAATTGAAGTTAATGAAGATTTTTCATTATAGGAGAAATTGCTTAAGTATGTGTGTAGGAATATTTAGGAAAACTTATCAATCAGCATATTTAAAAAGATTTGAATTAAAATAAGATTATCAAATTTAGTTTACATCTAATAATCTATGAACTAGTATTTATGGAAGATAAGGTCTAGGATTTTTCCTGGGCCTTATTTTTATTTTGACAATATGGTTTAGAATAATCTGGTCAATATGGTTTAAAATCACATTGAAAACAATGGTTGAGTTAAAGGTTGAATTTAAATATCAGAAATTTTATGGTATTAATATAGATTAAAATTATAATATTTGCACACGAGAAAGAGGTGGGATCTGATGAAGAAGGATAAGAAGTTTAGAAGTATAAGTAATATGAGAGAATGTATCCTTTTTTTAAGGCAGGAAAATATGACTTACAGAGATTTAATAGCATCAATTCCTCAACCAATCTTAATTCACCAAAAGAAGAAAATTCTATATGCTAATAAATTAGCTCTAGATACTTTGGGAGTCAAATCTTTAGAAGATATAATTTGTAGGTCGGTATTTGATTTTATATCAGCAGATTATAATCAAGTGCTAATAGATAGGATAAATGAGGTATATGATGATGGGGATTTAGATTGGCACGAGATAGAGATTGATAGAGCTGATGGTGATAAGGCATTAGTAGAGTTAGCTTGTCAAATTACTAATATTTCAGGTGATGAAGTGATTATTACAGTATTTAAAGATATTACAGAAAGAAAAGAGATAGAGAATAGTATTAAAGAGAATAAAGAACGTTTTCAATCTTTATTTGAATATAATCCTGATTCAGTATTTGCCTCTGATTCTGATGGTAATTTACCTCAGTTAACTCTGCTTCACAAAAGTTAACTGGATATAATCAAGAAGAACTATTAAAGATGAGTTTTGAAGATTTAGTCTTTGAAGAGGAATGTAAGGAAGTATGGGGCTATTATCAGAAAGCCCTTAATGGAGAAGCACAAAGTTTTGAATGTCGTATTTTAAATAAGGAGAATAAAAGTTTAGATTTAGCTGTGAAGGTCTTTCCTATGAAAGCTAATAATGAGCTAGTGGGTGTTTACGGTATAGCCAAGGATATTACAGAAGAGAAAGATATGAAGGATAAGATTGAGTATATTGCAAATCATGACCAGTTAACTGGATTGCCCAATAGATATTATATCTATAATTATATTGAAGAGTTGATATCTAAAGCTGAGATAAAGAACTTTAATATTTTATTTATTGATTTAGATAGATTTAAATTAATCAATGATACTCTAGGCCATAATACAGGCGATATCTTTCTTGAGCAAGTAGCAAAACGGTTAAAGAGTTCAGTTAGAAAGAAGGATATTGTAGCACGATTAGGTGGAGATGAATTTATTATTCTAATGGAAGAAGAATCTAAAGCTATAATAAAAAAAGTATCGCAAAGAATAATTGACAAGATTTCTTATCCCTTTATGGTAGGAGGAAATAGCATAGCTACTTCTGCTAGTATAGGGATTAGTAGCTATCCAGAAGGGGGAGAGGATTTAGAAGATTTACTAAAACATGCTGATATAGCCATGTATGAAGCTAAAAAGAGAGTAGGAGGAAATTATAAGTTTTATAATAGTGAAATAGAGAAGAGATATTATAATAAGATAGAGTTGGAGAATGATCTGAAAAAAGCCATCAGAAATGATGAACTATTTATGATCTATCAGCCCCAATTTGATTTAAGTACAGAGAAATTAACTGGAATTGAAGCCTTGATTAGATGGAAGCACCCTAGGAAAGGAATGATATCTCCAGTTGAGTTTATACCAATAGCAGAAGAGACAGGATTAATTGTTCCTATGGGTAAATGGATACTGCGTACAGTTTGTGAACAGAATAAAAGATGGCAAGATGCTGGTTTTGATCCTATTCGTGTAGCTGTTAATGTATCGATTAGACAGTTGCAAGAAGATGATTTTGTTGATAGTGTAAAAAAAGTAATTGAAGAAACATCTCTAAAACCGGAATTTTTGGAGATAGAGATAACAGAGAATATAATGAGAAATGTAAGTGACCTAAATCATAAATTAATTGCATTAAAAGAGATAGGTGTAACTGTTTCAATTGATGATTTTGGAACAGGATATTCATCATTGAATATTATAAGTGATCTACCGATTGATAGTCTCAAGATCGATAAGTCCTTTATTGATGGTCTAGTAACTAAAGCTAAAAAGCAGGTTTTAGCTAAGACTATTATTAATATGGGGAATAATTTAAACTTTAGTATCATAGCTGAAGGTATTGAAACTAGAGAACAATTATCTTTTTTGAGAAATAATAGTTGTAATATAGGTCAAGGATATCTCTTTTCTAAACCAGTAAGTGCTAAAGAGGTAGAAGAATATTTTTTGAATTAAATATGTTTATTAAACCACCTGAAAGGGTGGTTTTTTTGTGTTAGGAGTATTTTGTCGACTTATGTTTCTTTATGACAGTTCTCTTTAAATTCAATTTTGTAAAGCTTTTGTAAGTGATATGTAATAGTTATGAAAGCAATCTTTGTTATAATAAAAGTAGATAAATGTAGAAATTTGATGGTTATATATGTAAATTGTGTTTTTATTAGGATTGATTGTTAGAGAAAGTAGTGGGGAGGGTTAATATGATAAACAGAGCAGAGCTTTATTTGCCAGGAGGAAATAATCATTGGGAAAATAAGAAGATAATAGAAAATTTAAAGAAGATTCCAAGATATTCATTAACCCTAATTGAGGGTAAGTCGGGTTATGGAAAGACAAAGCAGGTAGCTAAATTTTTCCACAAGAATTACCCTAAGAGTAGTTATTGGTATAGTTTAAAGAGTAAAACGGGTATTTTTGAATTTTGGGAAAATATAGTATCATTTTTAGAGTTTGATTATGCGGATAAATTTGAAAGAGCTAAAAAGATCATAACTCAATTTAAAGCTGGTGAAATTCAGGGAGAAGAGTTTATAGAATCTTTAATTAAAGTATTAGCAGAACTTAAAAAAGATATATTTTTAATAGTTGATAATTTTGAGTTAATTTCTTTAAGTGATGATTTTTGCTGCTATTTCGAATTATTTATAGATATGTTAGAAAAGAATTTTCATTTAATAATTATCAATCAAGGCTATATTAATTATCCAAAGTTTGATTATTGGGAATTAATGGCTAAGGCAATGAAAATTGAAGATAGAGAATTTATACTAGATAGTTATCAGATTGAAGAGTTATTTTTATCAGAGTATAAGTTGTGCCTTTCAAAAAGTGAGATTAGACAGATCAAAGAGATTAGTGAAGGTTGGATTTTAGTTGTTGATTTGATTGCTAGGAGGATTAAAGAGGGAGTTGGGTTAGAGAAAATTTTGAATGATAAAGCCAGTTTTAAGGTGATATTTACTTATTTAAAGTATGAGGTTTTGGACAAATTATCAGGTGATCCAACTTTAAAAGAATTTCTTTTAAAGACATCAATTTTAAGAAACCTTAATACTGATATATGTAATAAATTATTAGAGATAGATAATAGTCAAGAGATAATTCAAGAACTGATCAATCGAGGAGTATTTATCTATAGAGAAGAAAAGAATATATTTCGATATCATAATATCTTTCAATCATTTTTAAGAGAAGAGGCCAATAACCTCTATGATATGAAATTTTCACAACAGAAAGTAAGAGAGGTATATGAAGATCTAAACTTTTATGAGGATTTAGCCTATCATGTTTTAGATACAGAAGAAGATAAAGAAATAATAAATTTAATCAATAAAAATTCCGATAGATGGTTAGCAAATGAAGAATTTAATCTATTAGAGAAGTGTTTAGATCATCTTCCAGAGGATAAGATAGCTTCAAATCCTAGATTGCTCATCTACCAAGGAGACCTTTATCTTAAGAAGGATGAAATTGATAATGCACTTAGAATCTATTTGCAGGCTGAAGATATGTTAGTGAATGAAGAGGATGAACTTATGATCAAGGTCTTATTTAAAATTGCTAAGATATATTCCTTTTTAATGTCTAGGAATTTGCTAGTATATATAGATAAGCTAAATAAATTTAAAGAATCTTTTTCTGTGGAGGAAAGAAGAGAGCTCTTATATTTAGAGATTATAGAGAATATTATAGATTCTAACTTAAAAGAAGCAGAGAAGAGACTAGCAGATAGTCAAGTTGAAGAAGAACTCTATAAGGAGTTAAAGGCATATATCTGTCTTATTAAGGGGAACTTCAGACAGTGCCAAGAATTAATTGACAGTCTAGAGCTAGAAGGAAAGAGCTTTTTTGATTGTAGATTATTTTATACTATCACTTTGCCAGTAGTGATTAGACTAATCAGGGGAGAGAAGTATGAGGCTTTAGAGTATATTTGGAATAAAAACTCAAATCGAGGTGAGCTGATAGAAGAATTTTTCAACTATTATCTGAGCAATGTTTATGAGTTCTTAGGGCTAGAAGGATATGAAGATTTGAAGAATAGTTATCTTAACTTCAAAGCTGTATTAGATAGCAAAAAACTCAATCTTTTCTGGCATGAGTTTGAATTAAGGGCTAAATCACTTCTTGCTGATTCTTTTTATGGAGAAGGTGGGCAGAGTATAGAGAGTTGTCTAAAAGATTTAAAGTTATTAGAGGAGAGAAACTATAAATTTTTAAGTAGTATGATTTCAAGGGTAATAGCTACTAGCTGTTACTTTAAAGGTGATAGAGAAAGTTGCTCTTATTATTTAGAGGAATCTAAAGATAAGTTAATGAGTTTAAATAATAGAATGTATTTGGCTTCAACCTTATTGTTGTTGGCATTAGTGAATTATAAAGATGAAAATAAAGAATCTTGTTATAAATATTTACAGCAAGGCTTAGAAATCATTAAAGAAGGGGGTTGTGAGGAATTACTAATTAAGTCTTCTATGCTTGGCTTTAGAGATCCAAATAGAATCATTCCGATGCTAATTGAAGCGAAGAAAAATAATATTGAAAGTGAATATATTAATAAAATATTGAAGAAGATTGATTTAGCTTCCTTTGATCGGGCTCCAGGATATTCATTGAAGATTAAGGCTTTTGGAAGATTAGAATTATATCGAGATAAATATAAAGTTGATTCAAGTGAATGGAAGCGGAAGAATGCTAAGGAATTATTTAAATTATTTCTAGTAAACTACGATAAGATGATTCCTAGAGATAGAATTTGTGATATATTATGGCCAGATAAAGATCAAAAATCTGCAGTTCATAGCTTTAATGTTAGTTTGAATAGTTTAAATAAGATTTTAGAGCCAGATAGAAAGTCTAGGACAGATAGTTATTTTATTGTTAAAAATGGATTATCTTATGGGCTATCTAATCAATTCTCCTATTTTTATGATGTTAAAACTTTTGAAGAATTAATAGAAAGAGGTAATAAGGCTAGAGATGAGATAATTAGGATGAATTATTATAAGAAGGCAGTTGACCTTTATCAAGGAGATTTCTTAGCTGGTGATCTTTATAGTGATTTTATTATAAGGGAGAGAGAACGCTTAGAGAATTTGTTTGTAGAAGTGGCTGATGAAGTATTGGCTTACTATTATGATAATCAAGAATATAAGGCTAATATTAATTTAGCTAATAGAATTTTGAAGATTGATAAATATTTTGAACGGGCTTATTTATATAAGATGAAGAGTTATGATCAGATTAATAGAAGAGAATTTGCTATTAAGACCTATCAAGTTTGCAAAAAAGTTTTAGAAGAAGATTTAAATATTAGTCCTAATAGTAATATAAAAAATTATTATCATTCAATTATCATTTAAAAAAGCACCTTTTGGTGCTTTTTATTTTCCATATTAAGTTCAATAGTTCTGAGTTTTATTAATATATTTTATTTAGGTTGATTGTATAATTAAATTGAACTAATAAAAAAATTAATAAAAAAATGCCCATAGTGGACCAAACTGTAATATAATTGAATCACCACAAAACAAAAAATTACAGGAGGGTGCACACTATGGACTACTTAAATGATACACCAAAATCCCGAAAAAATAAACACCTAAATGCTTATGAGCGTGGTCAAATTGCATTGTTACATTCCGAAGGAATGTCGCCTTATGCTATTGCAAAACGTCTAGGTAGAGCTTCTAATACAATTAGAAACGAGTTAAAGCGTGGTACAGTTTCCCAAATTAAAGGCAATAAAACTGTAGAGATTTACTTCCCTGACGCTGGTCAAAAAGTTTATGAATCTAATCGTAAAAATTGCGGACCGAAATTTAAGCTTTTAGAATGTGAAACATTCATTGATTATGTTATAGAGTTATTTTGCGAGCATAAACAATCTCTTGATTCTATTTGTGGTGCAGCAAAGCTGCATAACAAATTCTCAAAGTCAGAGATGGTATGCACTAAAACTCTATATAACTATATAGATCTTGGACTACTTCAGATTAGCAATATTGATTTGCCATTGAAGCTTAAACGTTCTTCAAAATCAAAATGTCTTAAGCGTAATAAAAAGAAACTTGGCACAAGTATCGATGAACGCCCTGAAAATATTAATGATCGCAGTGAATTTGGGCATTGGGAAATTGACACTGTTATTGGTAAAAAGAATAAAAATGATGAAGTTTTACTCACTATGACAGAGCGCATGACTCGTAAAGAAATCATTCGTAAAATTCCTGGTAAAACAGCTGAATCTGTTCAAAATGCTATATTAAAACTAATCAAAGACTCTGGAGAGCTTTTTTCTAATGTATTTAAAAGCTTTACCTGCGATAATGGCTCTGAATTTTCAGAGCTAGGTGTTATAGAAGAAATAGTTGATACAAAAGTATATTTTACTCATCCCTATTCATCATGGGAAAGAGGTACCAATGAACGTCATAATGGTCTCATAAGACGTTTTATACCTAAAGGCAGAAGTATAAGTGAATTCTCTATTGAATCTATTGCTAGAGTTCAAAACTGGTGTAATACTCTACCAAGAAAAATTTTAGGATACCTAACTCCTGATGAAGCTTTTGAAGATCAACTAAGAGAAATTCTATATAACTAATTAACCAAATTATTACAGTTTGAAACTAGTTCAATTTAATATTGCAATTTAAGTATATTTTATTTAATAAGTTTTAACTATTAAATTTACTTATTATCAGAATATTTTTTGAATTTTATTCTTTGTGACTTAATTGTAAGTTAATTGTGATTAATTAGATAGAATAGGGTGCTATAATTATGATAAAGATAGAAAAGCAAGTAATTCAAATAAAAGATGAGATAATATTTCTAATTATTAGATTTAGCTTAAGAGTTGAAAATATATATAATAGCCAAATTTTATAGCCCTCCTATTATTTCTACATTAATTTAAGATGATATAAAGAAGAGGGGTGAAGTTTATTTATGGCTACAAAAGATAGTGTTAGAAGAGAGGTTGATCTGTTAAAGGATAAGATGGTAACCCTTGCTATTAAAAAAGGGAATCTATTAGATGATGATGTACAAGCAATCAGCAGAGCTCTAGACCAAGAAATACTAAACTATATGAAGAGCTGTCAAATAAATAATGAAAATGATCATTTTAATATCTTTAATTATAAATAGAAGGGGTGATAGTAATGGTCTCTGAAATTAATGAACTAATCAAGTCTTTAAATAGTTGGAATAAGTTAACTGCTGATCCTAAGGTTAATGACTTTAAATCTTTATTAGAATCAATCTTGCTAAGTTTAGGAAGTATTAACGATTCTAATAATTATGGTGAAGATGAAATTCTAGAAGAAATTGAAGAGAGAATGTTATATTTAGTGGATGAGGAGTTTATTGATGAAGATTTATTGGTGATGGCAATAGTAAATTTTGTTAAAGAAAGGTTAGAAGATACCATAATGAAGCAGGGGGATATGATTGTCACAGATGAGAATCTATTATTTTCGAATAAAGTAGATTTGAATATGAAGCATAGATTATCTAATAGCTTAAATAAATTAAGAAATAATCACTTTTATGAAAAAGGAATGATGGAATTAGATCAATGGAAGACAATTGTTTCTACTGGTTTTACTAGAAGTAATAGAAATAGATGGAAGGAAGAAAGACTTGAGATCAATGCCAGTGAATTGGAAGAAGAGATAGGGGAGATTCCCCTGGAAATTTTAGAGATCTTAGCTGATATTCCAATTATAAAGTTAATGGATCTAATGCCTATTGACCAAATAAAGGATTTAAGCTATGAAGAAGCTTTAAAGGTTAAGAATGAATTATAGTTAGTACTAATCTTAATCTAGATTTATAAAATCACATAACCTGCTAATTAATAGGGGATGGTATCTTGCTAAAAGAATATTGTATTAGTGATAGAACCTTTAGAAAAATAAGCCAGTTAGTTTATAATTCTATTGGCATCAAGTTGAAGAAGAATAAGAAAGCAATGCTTAAATCTAGATTAATTGGCCGATTGATAGAGTTAGATTTAGAGAATTTTGATCAGTATTATAAATTTTTAATTAACTCGAAGGAAGAGTTTGATAACTTAATAAATTTTGTTACTACCAATGTCACAAGTTTTTTTAGAGAAGATCATCATTTTGATTATCTTATCTCTAAGGTTTTACCTGAGCTGGAAGCTAATAAAGATACAAAAAAAATCAGGTGCTGGAGTGCTGGATGTTCTAGTGGTGAAGAGGCCTATAGCATAGCTATAGTTTTGAGTGAATATTTTGATGGGCAAGATTGGGATTTTAAGATCTTGGCTACTGATATTAACAAAGAGGTGCTTTATAAGGCTTGTGAAGGTGTATACTCAAAGGAAGAACTAAAGGGTGTTTCTGAAGCAATAATTAATAAGTATTTCAAGTTAATTAAAAAGAATAATAAAGTTTATTTTAAAATCAGAAAGAACTTAAGAGAGAAGATAGTCTTTAAAAAAGTAAACCTAAAGCCAGGAAGTTACTATCCTATAAAATCTAAATTAGATTTTATATTTTGTAGAAATGTATTTATTTATTTTGACCACCATACTAGAAAGAAGATTAGTAATAAATTCTATAAGCTTTTAAGAGAAGGGGGTTATTTATTTCTGGGGAACTCTGATACTATGTTTGCTATAGATAGTTTTGATAAGAAGTGGAGGGTTGCTAATATAACTACTTATCAGAAACTAGACTAGTACTTTTTTGGTGAGGTTTAAGTTCTAATGCATGGTTTAATAAAATTTTAATTTTCTTAATATTCTGAATTAATTTTATATAAGAGGAATTTTAATTATTATATTCATAAAAAAATTATCAAATTAGGGGTGGTTAGTACTATGTTAGAATTTTTGAAAAGAAGAATAACCTTGCGTAATAAATTATTAGTCTTTATTTTGCTTCCAGCTGTAGTGGTTATATTCTGGACGATGGATAATAATACTAAAGTGATTAATAGGAATTTAGTAGAGATGATAGAGTCCAGTGGGATGGAGCAAGCAAAAAGTACTTCTAATCTAGTCGATAATTGGCTAGATACTCAAGAGAATGAATTGATTGTAATGTCTCAGATGTTGGATTTGGATAAGAATTGGAATCAAAATCAAGAAGAGATAGATAGTTTACTAAATCGATTAGGTAAGGTTGATAATGCTACCACAACTCAGCAAAAAGCAGGAGATAAAGCAAAAGATGCTATCTTATTAATAGATACTAAGGGGAGTGCTTGGAGCTTAGATAATGAAAAAACTTTGAACTTAAGTGATCGAAAGTATTTCAAAAATGCTAAAGAAGAGATGAATTTTGTAATTAGTGATCCAATTAAATCAAGGCTAGATGGTCAGAGTATAATTGTGATGATTACTCCATTAACTGACCAAGATAATAGGCTAATAGGATTTTTGGGACAGGCTATTCCTTTAGAAAAATTGGCAGCAGAGATAAGAGGTTTAAAGGTTGGTGAAACTGGCTACGGTTACTTAGTAGATCAGAGAGGGAATATTTTTGCCCATCCAAGTTCTAATGGAGTAAATATCTTAGATAATGATCGTAATAGTCAAGGATTATTAGAGATAGGTAGAAGAATGATTGCTGGTGAAGAAGGATTTGGCAGATATACTTTTAAGGGTGAAGAGAAGTATGTATTTTATCATCCGATTAAGAGAGTAGGTTGGTCTTTGGCTTTGACGGTTCCTAGATCTGAGATGCTTAGTATTTCAGATAGGCTCGTAGCTGAATCTAGTAAAGGATATTTCATGTTGATTATAATTATATTTGTAGTGGTATTTCTAGTAACCACCTTTGTATCAAGGACAATTAATAGAATAAGTCGAGTACTATCCAAGGTTGCCAAAGGTGATATGACAGAGAAAGTAAAGAGCAGAGGTATGGATGAGATTGGAAGAATGGCAGAAGATTTGAATGAAACGATTGATTCTTTAAGTACTTTGATCAATCGAATTAAGGAAGCAGCTATAATTATAGCTAACTCTTCTGATGAGATTGCAGAGGGTAATGATGAATTATCGCAGAGGACTCAAAATAATGCCTCCTCACTAGAAGAGATATCTGCCACTATAGAAGAGATTAGTGCATCAATGCAGCTGGTGGCTGATAATTCAGAAGAAGCAAATAAGTTATCTGAGGAGACTATGGAGGTCATTGATCAGGGAGCACAGGTTGTAGAAGAGACGATTGAGGCTATGGATGAGGTAAATCAATATAGTGAGAAGATCTCTGAGATTATAGTTACAGTTAATGAGATTGCCTCACAGACTAATTTATTGGCTTTGAATGCAGCAGTAGAGGCAGCAAGGGCTAATGAGAATGGTAAAGGCTTTGCAGTAGTAGCAGATGAGGTTAGGAATTTGGCAGAAAGAACAGGTAAATCAGCTAGTGAGATAGCTAAGCTAATAACTAATATAATTAAGAAGATAGAGGAAGGTAATCAACTGATAGGTGAGACTGGTGACACTTTAAATAAGATTATTGATAATAGCTCTAAAGTTCATAATTCTATTGTTAATATCTCTAACTCTGCTGGTGAACAGGCTGCAGCAATAGAGCAGACTCAAGATGCTTTGGAGGATATTAATCAAGGTACCCAAGATAATGCAGCAATGGTAGAGGAGATAGCTAGCTCCAGTGAAGAGTTGAATGATAAAGCTATGGAGATGACTAAGACCATTAGCAAATTTAAAGTTAATGATAAAGAGCAAAAGAATAAAGAGTTAATTGCTTTCTTAAAAGATAAGTTTGATTCTGAATCGAAATCAATGAGCAAGAAGGAGAAGCAGAAGTTTCTTAAGGAGCAAGATATTAATCTAGATGAAATTGATAATTTAGATATAGATTTTTAAATAAATCCTGGAGCATGGGAAAGTAAGGATTAATATATGGTATCGACATTCTTCCCCTTAGATAATAGAATTTACCTCCCGAATATCAGTATCATATATTATCTTGCTTTCCCACTTAATTAAATTAATAAGCTAGAGTTAAAGAAATAGAAGGGTTATGTTGAGGAGGTGTAGCAATGGAAAAGCTTAAAGCTAAAAAGAAATTTAAAAAAGTTAATTTTGAAATAATAGATAGTGGAGATCAGCCTGGCTATTTGGCTGTGAAGATATATAACTGTGTATTAGAGTCAGGAGATATTGAACTATTCCGTAGAGAGGGAGATGGAGATAATCGTCTGGTAGCAAATGATGTCAAGGAAAGTTGTGATCAAGGTACAGTAGCTTTATTTAATATTAAAGAGCTAGCAGCTGGAGGTTATCTAGATGATAAGACTGTAGAAGCTACGATTCGAGTAGGAGATTTTGAATTGGGTAAATTAAATATTGCCTTACCTAAGTCATTTTTAGATATGAGTTAATTTGATTGTCTGGAGGTTAGTAATATGAAGCAAAAGATAGATATTAATCTGTTCGAGATGGTAACGTCGATAGCAAATATAGTCAACATTTTAGATTATTCTGCTAATATTCATCAAGAACAAGTGGCTTATATATCTTTTAGGATAGCTAAGGGCTTTGAATTAAATTCTAAAGAGAGGGAAGAGTTAATTTTGGCAGCGATTATTCATGATATTGGGGCCTTTTCTTTTGAAGACAAGTTGGAAGTATTGGATTTTGATACAAGTGGAATGTTAAAGCATTCAGAGATAGGTGCTGCTTTATTAGCAGAATCTAAGTTCTTTTCTAGAATTTCAAAGATAATCAAATACCATCATCTTGATTGGAATCATGGCGAAAATACTAATCTGGCTGGAATAGAGCTTCCTTTAAGTAGTCAAATTCTACATTTAGCAGATAAAATATCTATTTTGATTGAGAGTGAAGAGAATATTTTGAATCAAGCAGATGAAATTATAAAGAAGATAAAGATTAATTCAGCTAAAAAGTTTAATCCACAGTTGGTTAAGGTATTCTTAGAATTAGCAGAAAGAGAAGAGTTTTGGTTAAGTAGTGTTACACCAGATTTAATAAAACGAGTTTTGGCTGAAGAGATTAAGCAGAATAGGATTAGCTTAGATATCGATGAGCTATTAGATTTAAGTAAGATATTCAGTAGAATTATTGACTTTAGAAGTCCTTTTACCTTAACTCATTCCCGAGGGGTTGCTATAGTAGCAGAAAAATTAGCGGAATTAATAGGTTGGTCAGATTATGAATGCAAAAAGATGAGAATTGCTGGTTATTTTCATGATTTAGGGAAATTAGCTGTTCCTACTGAAATCTTGGAGAAGCCTGGTAAGTTGTCTGAAGAAGAGTTTAATATTATAAGGAGTCATACCTTTTATACCTATTATGTATTAGACCCAATCGAATCATTAAGTGATATTAAAGAATGGGCAGCTTTTCATCATGAACGTTTAGATGGTAAGGGGTATCCATTTCGTCATGATAAGAAAGAGATGTCAGAAGGTAGCAGGATTATGGCTGTATCTGATGTCTTTACTGCTTTAAGTGAGGATCGACCTTATCGTAAGGGAATGGAGAAAGATAAGGTGCTGGAGATTATTAAGTCTATGGTTGAAGATAATAAGTTAGATGGTAGAATTGTTGCTATTTTAATAGATAATTATGAGCAAGTAAATCTCTTGCGCAAAGATGCACAAGAGAATGCTGTGAAAGAATATCAGGAATTATTTTAATCTTTATTTTATCAGATTTTCTTTACAAATAGAGTGATAATAGGAAGGTGAAAGTAATGGACAAGATCTTTGATATTCCCTTGTTTGATATGATTCTAAGTTTATCACATGTGATTAATATAATTGATAATACTTCAACTACTCATCAAGAACAAGTAGCATATATTAGTTATAGATTAGCTGAAGAGCTAAATTTTAGTGAAAAACAGAGGAAGAATATGGTCTTAGCTGCAGCTATTCATGATATTGGTGCTTTTTCATATAAGGATAGAGCCGAGATACTAGAGTTTGATATTAGAGAGAAGCCTAAGCATGCAGAAATAGGTTATCTACTGATTAAAGAATTTGCTCCCCTAGCTAATATTGCTCCTATTATCCGCTATCATCATTCGAAATGGAATTATGGTCACGGCCTATTTTATAGCGGAAATCCAGTACCTATTGAAAGTCATATTTTAAGTTTGGCTGATAGAATAGCAATCTTAATTGATGGAGAGTTTGATATCTTAAATCAGAGAACTAATATAATAGAGAAGATCAAAGAACATTCTGGGGTCAGATTTAATCCAACTTTTGTTGAAGCTTTTTTGAATCTAGCTAAAAGAGAAGAATTTTGGCTTAGGAGTGTTAGACCAAATATTATTAAGAGAATGTTAATGTCAGAGTTCAATACTATAAAGATCAGATTAAATTTGGATGGATTGCTTAATTTCAGCAAGCTATTTAGTAAGATAATAGATTTTAGAAGTAGCTTTACTGTTACCCATTCTAAAGGAGTGGCAGTTACTGCTCAAAAGATTGCTGAATTAATGGGATGGCTCGAAGATGATTATCGAAGAATGAAGATTGCAGGTTATTTTCATGATTTGGGTAAGTTAGCTATGCCTAAAGAAATTTTAGAAAAGCCAGCTAAGCTGACAGAAGAAGAGATGAATATTATCAGAACCCATACTTTTTATACTTATGAGATCCTAGATCCAATTAAGCCCTTAGAAGAGATTAAGGAATGGGCAGCATATCATCATGAACGTGTAGATGGTAGAGGGTATCCATTTCATCGGCAAGGAGATAGATTACCTACTGGCAGTAAGATTATGGGAGTTGCTGATGTCTTTTCAGCAATTACAGAAACTAGACCTTATCGCAGTGCTATGAGCCAAGATAGAGCTTTAGATGTATTAACCTCTATGGTAGAAAGTGGAGCATTAGATAGTGAGATTGTAACAGTAGTAAATGACAATTATAGAGAGCTTAATTTTATCAGGAATAAAGCTCAGGGTGAGGTTATAACAGAATATTCAAATACCCTTTAGTTGAGTCTGCTAGTTAGGGAATATTTGAATATTTTATTCGAGATTAGTTAAAAATTTTTAGATTATAACTTAAATGATAGATTTAGATTTTAATTTAGCTAGGATGACTATAAATTAAAATGCAGATAAGATAGTATTTTATCTATAGATTTGGGCTTATGGATAGCTTATGATATTCTGTTGTCTCTTGGATAGGCAGTAGCTTTTACGTTTAGAGTATCTTCTAACTATAAAATAATATCAAAGAGGTGGTTTAAGTGAAAAATAAAAGATATTTAATTAGTGAACTAAATGATAAAGAGATTTTGAAGTGTATCTATTTAGCTGGAACTCCTGTTTGTCTTTATGATATTGAGGAAAAGGGTTTTAATAAGATTGATCTATTAAAGGCCTTAGAGAGATCCAAGATATTAGGTTTATTAGATGGAGATGTTGATGGTGAGAAAAAGGTGTTTTGGCTAAGCAATAAAGGGAGAGACTTAATTGAAGAAAATATGAATCAAGAGGTATTTTGTTAGAACTTGAAGATATTAATTAAAGGATAGTTATCCAAAAGCCCATATAATCATTGAAGAAAACTTTGGAATTATCATCAATGAAATCTAGTATAGATAATTTCAAAGTAGATTATTGCTTTTAGAGATTTATGATCTTATGTAGCTGGAGGTGAAGATTTGTTTGATCTAGAGAGATTCAATCCTCTAAATAATAATCATTTTTGTGAGTTTTGCCAATATGCTCTTATTATTATAGATGCTGATTCTAAGGAGATAGTTAAGGTAAATCAAGTTGCATTAAAATTATTTGAATATGAAGATGATAAAGGCTTAGTAGGGCATAATCTTAAGTCTTTGGGAATTAGACAGATTTATGAGGCTAGTAAAGAGATTAATAATCAGAAGAATACTAAAAGATATAAATTTATAAGTGATTATACTTTAGCTGATGGTGATGTTTTATATTTAGAGGTCAATTTACAGCAAGTCAGTAGCAGTAATAATAGCTATATTATCTATAGAATTAGTGAGATAAGTGAACAATGCCAGTATTGTTATCAAAAGATGCAGCAGAAGTATTTTGAAGATCAATACCAATCTATCCATGAAGTCAATAAACTATCTACTATTTTTGCAAGTATGAGAGACTTAGAAGACTTTGATAAGTTTTCTGAGCAGCTATTAAAGACATTATTACTCAGAATTGATTCTACCCATGGTTTTATATTTTTGAATAATATTTTCGATGATAATAGTTATATAAAGAAGGAGTTCAATTATAAATTAGAGGGTAAAAGTTTTAGATTAATTAAAAGATTAATCAAGAGTCAAGGTTATTTTAATAGAGAAGAGTTAGACGAAATTTTAGACAAAGAATTTTCAGAGACTCCTTTTAATTTTTTTGTAGAGGTTTTAAGAGCTGAAGGAAAAATCTTAGGAATCATAGTAGTGATGGATATGAAAAAAGATTATAGTAAATTTGTTAAAGAAGTAATACAGGCTTTTTCTATTTATTTAAAGGGTGGGATAACTAAGATAAAGATTTTAAAAGAAGAAATAGAAAAGAATAAATTAGATAAAGAGATTGAGATAGCTTCTAAGATTCAGAATTCTTTTATTCCTAAACAGACTCCCCAACTTGAGGACTTAGAATTGGCAATTTATTACAATCCCGCTAAAGAGGTGGGAGGAGACTATTTTGCTTTTAAGCAAACTAACGATAAGTTAAATCTATTCATCTCTGATGTAATGGGCAAGGGGATTCCAGCAGCAATAATAGTTGCAACAGTTCATAGTGCTTTAAATATTTTAAGTAGATTAGATAAGAGTCCATCTGAAGTTTTAAAGAATATTAATAATAATCTCTACCATGATTTGAAGAATAGTCCTACTTTTGTTTCTGCATTTTATGGCTCCTTTGATTTTGTTGATAAGAGTTTTATCTATAGTAATGCTGCTCATAACCAACCTATATTATGGTCTAAGAAGGAGAAGAAGATAATTAATCTGGCTGAACGTGGAATTTTATGTGGTGTAAAAGAAGACTATAGTTATGCTAAGCATAGATTAAAATTAAACCATGGCGATATATTATTGATTTATACCGATGGTTTAATTGATATTCAGAATAAGCTAGGAGAGAGATTTACATTAAATAGATTAAATCAGATATTGATAGAAAACAATCAACTATCTGCTGAAGATATAAAAGAAAAGTTAGTAGAAGAGATTTATAGTTTTTCAGAAGGCATTCCTTTCCCAGATGATATTAGTCTAATCATCTGTAAATTTTTAGGGGGGGAGAGTAATGAAAAATACAGATAGTGATAAGAGAATAAATTGCAAAGATATAATTAGTGGAAAATTTTTAGCTAAGCGTCCTCAGCAGAGATTTAAGGTTCAATTAGAGCATCTGGATAATGGAGAGTTATTTTCTGGGGTCTTAGAATTACTAAGCCCCATAGGGATAGTTTTAAAGAGTGATGTCCCTAGAGGTAAATATAAGATTAAACTGATTAATGATTTAGAAGTGATTGTAAAAACAGTTAATTTAGAGGGGATAGCACCTTATCAATCCTTTGATATTACAAAAGTGATTAGAGAAGAAGAAGAGAGAGGTAGATTAAGTAAAGAGGACTTTGAATTACTAACTTATTCTTCTAAAGAAATAATAAATAAACTAACCGAGTCATTACCTCAAGATAGTCAGGAATTGATTAGAGAGCAGTTAAAAGCAGAGATTGAGAAGTCAGAACTATTGGATGAGTTAGAGATAGCAGATGTCTTTAAATATGATAGGGGTAAGATCAAGAATTTAACTGGTTATGGTTCAATAACTTTGGGAGAATCTTATCTAAGTAACTTCATTAAAAAATCGTTAAAAGATGGGCATTATAGTAGAGAAATGACTGTAGATGAAACAGGAGAAAGAATTTATGATTTACATGCTGTACCAATGGATTATAAGTCTGCTGGTATGATTGCAATTGATGTTACAGATATAATTAATACGGAAAGAAGAAATAAAGCTAGGGAGTTAGAGATCTATCGTGATGTGATAGAAGCAGCCACTAATGGGAAATTTAAATTAATCTTTAAAGAAGATGAACTTAGTAAGCTTTTAGAGAAAGGGAGCAGATTATTTAGTGCTGATATTAAGAAAGCTGAAGATATAAAGATTATTAGAGATATCTTTAAGGCTGAGATTGAAGAGTTTAACTTTGGAAATAAAGAAGAACTTCATTTGACTTTAGCTCTTTCTGAAGCTATGACAAATGGATTAAAGCATGGTGGAGCAGCTAAGCTTTTAGTCAATCAATATCAGAATAAATTAAGGATTATAGTTAGTGATCAAGGCACGGGAATCGATTTTAAAGAGTTGCCAAAGGCGACTTTAATGAAGAATTATTCTGGATCTGAGAATTTTTCTTTGGGACAAGGCTTTTCAGTGATGTTTATGGCAAGTGATTGCTTATTTTTGAAGACAGATAAGAGGGGGACAATAGTGATTTTAGAAAAGGGAGTAAAAGAAGGAGGTGTAGGTAATGAGTAAATCTGTTTCAGTGATTTTTAGGGGGGAAAGTATTAGTCAAGTTATAGAGCAGGGCTTAGAAATGTTAGAGTGCAGTAGAGAAGAGGTAGATATAGAGGTTTTGGAAGAAGGACGAGAAGGGTTTTTGGGTTTTGGGAAAAGGGAGGCCAAAGTAAAACTTACTGTTAACAATAGAAAAGAGAATAAAGAAGATGGCTTAGATAAGAAAGAGACTATTAAAGATCAAAATGAAGATAAAAATTCAGTTGAGTTGAAAAATAATATCCTCTCTTTAACTCAGGAGGTTGAGAAAAGATATCCCGTTATCAAAGCAGGCGAGGGGATCAAATTATATCTTAATCAAGAAGAAGTTGATGACTGGATTATCTTATCTGAGGATAAAGAAGTAAAGGTAGAAGCTGTTGATAGAGAAGCAGTTTCAGAGGTTAAAATTAGAGTAAGTGAGGATGAATTTTCGGCGTATATAACAGTGATTCAAGAAAATGGCTGCCATTTTGAACCTAAATTAATTCCATCTTCTTCACAAGAGTATATAGTTGTAGCAGAAAAGATTGAAGAGATTGAAGCTAAAAAAGTAGAACTAGATGATATCTATGATCAATTATCAGAATTAAAGATTAGTTATGGTTTAAAACATACAAAGATACAGCAAGCTTTAGCAGAAACTAATGAAGAGTTTTTAATTGCTGATGGTAAAGAGCCTGTAAAAAGTAAGGATAGTGTGATTAGATATATTTTTAATGAAGAGAAAATTACTGAAGATGATGACAAAGATAAGATTGATTATTTTACTATGAATCAAGTTACTTCTGTCCAACAGGGAGAATTGATAGCTAAAAAAGAGCCTGCTGTTGTAGGAGAGAGTGGATATAATATCTTCGGTGAAGAGATAGAGGTTGAAGCACCCAAAGATATAGAGTGGTCAATAGATGAAGAGAGTGTGGAGCTAGTAGATAATAAAGCAGTAGCTTTGAAATCTGGTAGACCAACTATTAATAAAGGCAAACTTAGTGTAATTGAAGTTTTAGATATTTTGGGTGATGTAGATATGTCAGTGGGAAATATTAATTTTAATGGTGATGTAATTATATCTAGAGATGTCTGTGATAATTTTCGAGTTAAGGCTACAGGAAAGATTATAGTTAAGCGTAATGTTAATAGCGCTTATTTAGAGGCTGAACAGGGTGTGAAAATTAAAGGAAATGTAGTTGGTAGTGAAATTATTGTAGGCAAGCTATCAGTCTATTACAAAGAGGCTTATGATCACTTAAGAAAGCTTGCAGAAAGGCTTGAAAGTTTGAATTTGGCCTTAAAGGAGTTAATGTCTAACCAAGCCTTTAAGACTGAAGATATTAAACTTAAAGGTTATAAAGAAGTTATTCAACTATTAATTAGTAGTAAGTTTAGTGATATTTATAAGATATTAAAAAGCCTTGATGATTTAAATCAAGATATAGAGATTGATGAAGTATTTGAAGAGATGAAACTATTAATTGTTAAGTTAAAGGAGAAATTTAATTTGACAGGTATCTGTTATATTAATACTTTGGCAGAGCTGAAAGATTTAAAAGAATTAATTACTTTAGTATGTAATATTTTAGACTCAATAAAAAAGTCTAATCCCCAAATTATAGTTAGTTATATTCAAAATTCAAAGTTAACTGCTAGCGGAGATATTTTAGTTACAGGGGAAGGGGTTTACAATTCTCAGCTAACCTCTAACGCGAGGGTTGAGATAAGTGGACAGCCTGGCTTCTTTAGAGGGGGCAAGATTAAAGCTGATGAAGATGTGAAAGTAAAAGAGCTAGGTAGTTCATCAGGTAGTCAAGTTGAAGTAATTGTTCCAGAAGATAAGAAGGTGATAGCAGATAAATTATTTATAAATACATCAATAAAGATAGGGAATAGAAGGTATAAATTCCAAAAAAATTGGGATAAAATTTCAGCTCATCTTGATAAATCAGCTAAGATCTCTTTATTTTGATTTGATAGGAGGTAGTTAAAATGAAAATTAATGTAGAGCAGAGAAAAGATATAGCTATTATAGATATGCAGGGTGAATTGGATATGTCTACAGTAGATACTTTAGTAGCTAAAACTAAAGAAACAAATAAAAATTATGATAAGATTATCTTTAATTTTGCAGGTGTAGAATTTGTTGATTCTACAGGAATAGGAAATTTAATTAAGCTCTTTCAAGATAATAAAAATGCTAGTTATCTAATTAGCAATTTAAACTCTGATGTAGAAGAGATCTTTTATATTCTAAATTTAAAAGAGTTATTAGGTGACGATGTCTTTGTTAAGACACTAGAGGAAGCAATAAATTTATTAGAAGAGAGGATTTAGAGAGTTGATTATTACTTTTATTAGTTAGCAAATAACTTTATGGGGGTGATAAGTGATAATTATAGTCATTCAACTTTAGAACGAGATTTAAATTTGTGGTTATAGAATGATAATTCGATAGTTTTGGAGTTAGGCGTTAGGAGCTAGGACATAGAAAGGTCTTACTAACCCCTATAACCTATCACCTAAAAAACAAGGGGGCTATTAATTATGGCAAGTGAAGGATATCATGAGACAAATCTACCAGAAGAGGTAAAAGAATTTCATAGAATGATTCAAAGTGTAATTGAAGAGATGGAAGCAGTAGATTGGTATAACCAAAGGGCAGCAGCTACTAGTGATCCTCAATTAAAAGCAATAGTAGAGCATAATCGTGATGAGGAGATAGAGCATGCATGTATGGGGTTAGAGTGGCTAAGGAGAAATTATACTAAATGGGATGAGTACTTACGTGAATTTTTATTTACAAAAGGTGATATTACTGCTATAGAAGATGAGGGACATGATCATAGTCAGAGTGAAGGTAGTTTAGATAATTCTTTAGGTATCAAGGGGCTAAAATAATCGATATTTACTCTTAATGGGAGTGATAAATATGAAAGAAGAGACTATCTGTTTTCTAAATTCTAAGATGGCATCATGCATTAGAAAGATGAGATATACAGAAGCAAAGTTGGTTAATGAGTCTATTAAAGAACAGAGTAATTTGGAATTAATCCAAGACTTTCAACAAGAGCTAGAAGAATATATTAAAGAGTTAAATCTATTAACTAGAGAAAGGGCCTATCAATTTAAGGAAATTAATAGAATAAATTAAAAATTGAGGTGATCTTAATGACCCTTGTAAATTCTTCTTTACTGCCATTTAATAATCAAGGCTGGGATCTTATTGATCAAAAAGCAATAAATAGACCAGAAATAAAAGTGAATGGGAGTAATCTTGTTGATTTAGGCTCATCTGGAAGAGACTTTGTTGATATTAATAGCTATGTTAGAGCTTCGTCAGTAGCTAAAGGATTTCTTTCAGTTATTTATACTTATGATCCAGTCTGATTCAAGCTATATTCATTGATAGTTCGATATATGGTTGAAATTAATCTTAAAGGAGGTAATATGAGTGAAATTAAACTTGGTAATAGGTGGAGAAGCAGGTCAAGGTTTAGCAACTTTGAATAAGATTTTATCTAAGACTTTTTTCAGAATGGGGTTTAATATTTATTCTAGTAAAGATTACGAATCTCGAGTGCGTGGTGGACATAATTTTATGAGTATTAGATTTGGTACAGAAGAGGTCAGCGGACCTGAGGTTAAAGAAGATATTTTGTTGGCTTTAAATCAAGAGACAATTAAGGTCCATCAAGATAAAGTGAGTGATGATGGCTATATCTTATATGATGGTATAATGGAAGATTTGGATAAAGAATTAATATCCATAGAAGCTAAAAAAGTTGCCAAAGAGGTTGGTAATCATAAAGCTGCTAATATTGTCTTTGTTGGTGCAGTACTAAAGTTATTAGGATTAGATTTAGATCTAAGTAAAGAGGTTATAAAGGATTACTTTGCTAGCAAAGGTGAAGATGTTTTAAAGACCAATTTAGAAGCTTTAGAGAAAGGCTATGAAGAGTTAGAGGTTAAGCTAAAGCTGCCAGAAGTTTCTCCAAGAAAGGATGAAATCTTAATTGATGGTAATCAAGCTCTTGGATTAGGAGCAATTACAGGTGGGGTTCAATTTTATTCTGCATATCCAATGACACCAGCTACTGGAGTAATGAACTATATAGCAAGTAAAGAGAATGAATTAGGGATAGTTGTAGAGCAGGCAGAAGATGAGATTGCTGCAATTATGATGGCCTTAGGTGGTTCTTATAGTGGAATACGTTCAATGACAGGGAGTTCTGGTGGAGGATTTGCTTTGATGGTAGAAGCCTTGGGTCTAGCTGGAATTGCTGAAATTCCATTAGTAATAGCAGAGGTGCAACGACCTGGTCCTGCGACAGGATTACCTACTAGAACAGAGCAAGGTGACTTATTATTTGCGATTAATGCATCACAAGGTGATTTTCCATTAATGGTAATAGCTCCAAGGGATAATGAAGATGCTTTTTATCAGAGCTTTAGAGCAATGAATATAGCTGAAAATTATCAAATGCCTGTGGTTATTTTAAGTGATCAATTTTTAGCAGATTCAAAGAAGAATATTAAAGATTTTGACTTTGAAGCTTTAGAGATCAAAGATGGATTTATCAGTGATGAAGAAGCAGCTAAGATAAAGGATTACAAACGTTATCAATTTACTGAAGATGGTATTTCTCCCTTGGCTTATCCAGGTCAGATAGTTGATGATGTAGTCCTAATTGATAGTGATGAGCATGATCAAAAGGGGCATATTATAGAAGATTCTGAGACTAGAATTAAGATGGTTGATAAGAGAGCTAAGAAGTTAGAAAAGTTAATAGCTGAAGATTTGTTAGAACCTAAATATATAGGTCCAGAAGAGATCGATTACTTACTTGTAGGCTGGGGATCTACTTATGGCCCACTTTTAGAGGCTAGAGAGTTATTGGAAGATGAAGGCAATAGAATAGGGCTGTTATCTTTTAGTGATGTATGGCCTTTAGCAACATCAAAATTGATAGAATTAATTAATAATAATTCAGCTGAATTAATAGTGGTTGAGAATAATGCTACAGGACAATTTGCTAAATTGATTAGAAGTGAAAGTGGAATTGCAGCAAATTACCAGATATTAAAGTATGATGGTAGACCATTTAGTGGAAAAGAAATTTATCATAGAGCAGAAGAGGTGATTAGATAATGTCTAATATCAGTATTTATGAAATTGATCGAGAGACTGCTTGGTGTCCAGGTTGTGGTGATATTCCTTTAAGAAAAGCTTTAGCAGAGGCACTTGCAGAATTAAATCTAAAACCATCAGAGCTTACTATGTTTACAGGAATAGGTCAAGCTGCTAAGATGCCTCATTATATTAAGGTTAATGGATTTAATGGGCTTCATGGTCGGGCTTTACCACCAGCAATTGGGATGAGAATTGCTAATCCTGAGATGAAGGTCATTGTAGAATCAGGTGAAGGTGATACCTACGGAGAAGGAGGAAATCATATTCTGCATAATATTAGGCGAAATCCCGATATAGCCCATTTGGTTCATGATAATCAAATTTATGGTCTGACTAAAGGGCAGGCTTCTCCTACTTCTGGAGAGGGGACAAAGACTGCAGTACAACCAAATGGAATCACTGCTAAGCCTTTTAATCCTATTAAGTTTGCAGTTGCTATGGAGGCTAGTTTTGTAGCTAGAAGCTTTGTGGGGGATTCAGAGCATTTAAAAGAGATGATTAAGGCTGCTTTAAATCATAAGGGATATGCATTAGTAGATATTTTACAACCCTGTGTCTCTTTTAATAAAGTTAACACTTATAAGTGGTATAGTCAGAGAGTATATAGCTTAGATGAATCTTATGATCCTAGTAATTACCAGCAAGCATTAGAGAAGGCTGAAGAGTGGGGAGATAAGATTCCATTAGGTATTATCTATAAGAATGAAAGACCTCTATTTAGAGAGAAGCATCCTCAGATTAAAGGAAAAAAATTAGCCGGTAAGAGTCAAAAGAGTGAGAAGTTAGTAGACTTTTTACAAGAGTTTAAATAAAAATGATTGTTAACTCTTAGGAAATTGAGATTTTATTAGTTGTGAGTTCTTAGATTCTTGTGATGGTTGGAATGTAGAGTATTCTATATTGATAGCTGCTTTTTCTAAAACTAAAGATTTCTACTTAGCCAATCATTGCAAGGATATTTTTTATAGGCATATGATCACTTATTTGATTTAATTTGGAGGTGAAGTCTGTGGATCCACAAGAGATTAGTTTAGAAGCTTTGATGAAGATTAATTATGGTTTATATGTGATTAGCTCTAAAAGTGGAGATGAAATAAATGGATTAATTGCTAATGCTATTACTCAGACCAGTGCTGAGCCACCAACGATAGCAGTTTGTATTAATAAAGATCATCTAACTCATGAATTTATTAAAGATAGTGCTGTTTTGAGTATTTCTATTTTAGCAGAAGAGACTCCGATGAAATTTATTGGTAGATTTGGCTTTAGAAAAGGTAGAGAGATCAATAAGTTTGAAGGTTTAGATTATAAATATGGGGTAACTGGTGCTCCAATCCTATTAGAACATACTGTGGCTAATATTGAATGTGAAGTGATTGATAGTGTTGTGGTTGAGACTCATACACTATTTATCTCTAAGATAGTTAATTCGGAAATGATTAATGATAAAACTCCTATGACCTATGATTATTATTATCAGGTACTTAAAGGTAAATCACCTAAATCTGCTCCTACTTATTTAAATAGTAAGAAAAAATAAGCCTTTTAAAACCTTATTTTTAGCACTGCTTAACACAAAGCAACACCAATAAAATGATTTATAAAATTTAAATCTAGAATTAATATTAACCACAAAGTTTGGTGTTAAGCCTTAATTTTTATTAAAGATTATAGGATGGTGATGAAAATTATACACCAGATTACTTATAAGGATAAGCTTAAAGGATATGTAGTTAATAATGATAAAGTTTTTTTCATATTTGAGAAAAGAGTATATCAGAAAAAATTAAGAGGTATAGCTGTGAATAAAGTTTCACTAAAGGGAAGCTTTACTGCTTGGAGGAGTACTTTTGATTTAAAGAAGGTTTCTAATAGTTTATGGTTCCTAAAAAAAGATATCCATAAAGTAAATATTCCAGGTAGTTCTGGACAGGCAGAGTTTAGGTTTATAATCAATGGTAGCCATTCTTTAGAAGCTCCAGAATCCTTATCTTTAGAGCATAAGTTCTACGATAATTACATCAACGGCTATAATCAGATTATCCATTTAGATAACAGTAAATTTACTAAAATTAAAAAGCTTAACTCTAAAATAGCAGAGTATAAGTTAGAGTATAAATCTGATGAGGAATTGACTAACTTTAGGGCGATTAATTCAGGTGATATAGGTGAAAATATATTATATAGATCATATCACCCCTTTAAGGCATCAAGAGCTGATCATCCGTTAGAAAATAAACGGCTTAAGATGGTACAAGAGTTAATAGAAGTTAAGCAAATCAATTCTATAATTAACTTATCTGATAGTGAAGAGAATATTCCAACAGACTTAAATTATTATAAAAAGATTGTAGATAATGACCATGCTATCTACACTAATAAAGGTTATAATTATGATATGTTCTACTATATAACTGACAGTGATGACTTTGCTAATTTGTTAAAAAGGATTGTTGAATTTATACTTGATGATAATAATTCTCCTCCATTTTTAATTCATTGTCGAATAGGAACTGATAGGACTGGAATTATATCAGCAGTTTTGGCTTCGCTGATGGGGGCTACTTGGGAAGAAATAGTAACTGATTACCAAGAATCTAATAAGTTAGGAATTGGTGAGTATCGTGATGAAAGCTTAATTGCTTATGCTTTTGTACAGATGTTAGGAGCTGATTTTAAGAGAAATTTAACTCAGCTAACTGATAGTTATTTTAAAAATAGATTAAAATTAACTAATGATCAAATTCAAAAATTAAAAGATAAACTTTCAGCTAAGAGCTAAAGTAGAGTAGTAGATCTAATCTTAATAGATATGCCTATGGTTATAACCATAGGCATATCTATTTTTATCTGATACCGAATCGACTTGGCATAACCACGATCTTTTATAGTAATGCGCAATGTTGATCGTGGCACTACCGAATCGACTTGGCATAACCACGATCTTTTATATTAAGACGCAATGTTGATCGTGGTACTACCGAATCGACTTGGCATAACCTTCCGTTGAAATTAAGAAGCCACTTTATATCTTAGGTAGAAGTGATTGTTTTAAATTGTATCTTATGACTGTTTGGGATTATTATAGTATAAAAAATTAAAAAAATGAATCTGTGATTACTTTGTTATTCATTTGTTAATAGCTAGAGAGTGACAGATGTTATTATATGTTTAAAGAAAGAAATAAAGTTAAATTCTATATAAAACTTCTTGATTAAAGTTTAAAAGTTATCTTTGAAATAAAGGAGGGAGGTTATTTAAGAATATTTTGCTATAATATTTTGTAAATAAAATCAATGCAGTTGATCGAAATAAAAAAGATAGAGTGTATTTAGGCGAGTTAATCCTTTAAGTTGAAGGATTGTTATTTAAAATTAAGAAGGGGGTTTTTATTTTGAAGATATTAGTTGCTTTTTATTCGATGTATGGACATACTTATAAAATGGCTCAAGCTGTAGCTGAAGGTGTTAAAGAGGTAGAAGGAGCTGAAGTAGAATTAAAAAGAATAGCTGAAACTATGGATCAAGATTTTCTTAAAGAATTAGGAGCCTTGGAGTTGCAAGATCAGTTTGCAGATATAGAGGAGTGTACATTAGAAGATTTAGAGGCTGCAGATGGAATAATCTTTGGAACTCCAACTAGATTTGGTAATATGGCTGGGCAGATGAGACAGTTTTTAGATACCACTGGAGGTTTGTGGCAAGAAGGTGCTTTAATTGGCAAAGTTGGTAGTGTATTTATAAGTACCGCTACTCAACATGGTGGTCAAGAATCTACTATTTTAAGCTTTCACACTACTTTATTGCATCATGGTATGATTGTGGTAGGTTTGCCTTATAGTTTTGCAGGGCAGATGACAATGGATGAGATCAGTGGTGGAACTCCTTATGGTGCGACAACTATTGCTGCAGGTGATGGAAGTAGAATGCCTAGCGAGAATGAATTGGCAGCAGCTAGATTTCAAGGTAAGCATGTAGCAGAAATTACTGCTAAGCAGTTAGCTAAATAAATCTAAAAGGGGGATTTTATTAATGAAAATGTTCTGTTATCAATGTGAAGAGACAGCTAGAAATGAAGGGTGTACATTGATGGGGGTCTGTGGTAAGACTGATCAAGTGGCTAATTTACAGGATTTATTGATTTATTTATTAAAGGATTTATCAATCTACAATCTTAAGGCTAAAGAATTAAATCAAGGCAGTAAAGAAGTGGACAAGTTTATTATGGATAGCTTATTTGCTACTATTACTAATGCCAACTTCGATTCAGAATATTTTATGAATACTATCAGAGAAGGATTAAGCTTAAGAGATAATATAAAAGCATTAGTTAAAGAAGATTTAACAGAAGCTAGTAATTGGACACCAGAGAGTGATGATGATATTTATAATAAAGCTCAAGAAGTAGGGGTTTTAACTACAGAAAATGAGGATCTTAGATCTTTAAGGGAGTTATTAATCTATGGAATCAAAGGTATTGCAGCTTATGCCCATCATGCTTATGTACTTGATAAGAAGGATGATGAAATTATGACCTTCATGCAAGAAGGATTAGCAGCTACTACTGATGATACTTTATCAGTTGATGAGTTAGTTGCTTTAGTACTTAAGTGTGGTAAGATGGGAGTAAATACAATGTCTTTACTTGATAAGGCCAATACTCAAGCATATGGCCATCCTGAGCCTACTCAAGTAAATATTGGTGTGAGGGAGAATCCTGGGATCTTAATTAGTGGACATGATTTAAAGGACTTAGAGGAATTATTGGAGCAGACTGAGGGTGCTGGAGTAGATGTCTATACTCATAGTGAGATGCTACCAGCAAATTCTTATCCTGCTTTTAAGAAATATGATCATTTTGTAGGAAATTATGGTGGGTCTTGGTGGGCTCAAAAAGAGGAGTTTGAAAAGTTTAATGGGCCAATCTTAATGACAACAAATTGCTTGGTCCCGCCAAAGGATTCTTATAAAGATAGAGTTTATACTACAGGAGTTGCTGGTTTTGAGGGGGTAGCTCATATAGATGATAGAGTAGAAGGTGGAGTAAAAGACTTTTCACAGATCATTGAAGCTGCCAAAGAATGTAGTGCTCCACAAGAGATAGAAGAAGGTCATATTATGGGTGGTTTTGCTCATAATGCAGTCTTTAGTGTAGCTGATAAAGTTGTAGAGGCTGTAAAGAATGGAGATGTCAAACGTTTCTTTGTAATGGGAGGATGTGATGGGCGTGATAGTGATAGAGATTATTACACAAACTTTGCTAAGTCACTCCCAGAAGATACAGTAATTCTGACTGCAGGTTGTGCTAAGTATAGATATAATAAACTGGATTTAGGTGATATTGGAGGTATTCCAAGAGTTTTAGATGCAGGTCAATGTAATGACTCCTATTCTTTGGTTTTGATTGCACAGAAATTAGCTGAAGTCTTTGAATTAGAAGATATTAATGATTTGCCTATCTCTTATAATATAGCCTGGTATGAGCAGAAAGCTGTATTGGTCTTATTAGCTTTACTATACTTGGGAGTAAGAAATATTTATTTAGGGCCTAAGTTACCAGCATTTTTATCTGAGAATGTATTAAAGGTGTTGATTGAAAAATTTAATATTAAAGCTAATTCTACAGTTGAAGAAGATTTAATGGAAATGATGGGATAATCTATAAGAGATAAATGGTAGAATTAATTCTACCATTTATCTTTATTAAAATAAATCAAGCTAGTAGCTATATTAAATTAAAATGAAAGGGAGTGTTATCATGAAATCAGTAGGTATTGTTAGAAATGTTGATGGTTTAGGAAGAGTAGTATTACCTAAAGAGTTAAGGATGAGAATGGGGATTGAAGTTAAAGACCCTTTAGAAATTTATATAGATGAGGAGAAGATCATCTTTAAGAAGTATAAGCCAGCTTGTGTATTTTGTAATGAATCAGATAATGTAGTTACCTTTGAAGATAAGAAGATTTGTAGTAATTGCTTAGAGCAACTTTTAGAAGTTAAGGAATAATAAGCTTTCTATTTTGATAATTCATTAAATTTATAGCCAAATTTAAATAACTTTGGTTTAGTGGAAATGAAAAAAGTTGATATTTACTATTATAAGTAAAAAATTTAAAGATCAAATTATAGCTTAGGGATCTGATCTAATGAAATTTATGATGTGTTAATAATTGCAGAGGATTGTTGATTTGGCTGCAGCCTATGAATATATTCTAAAATTAGCAAATTAAAGGTAGGTGAAGTAGACTATGTTTAGCAATAAGGTAAAAAAAGAATTAAGAGATTATTTGGGGTGGCTACAAAAAAAGGTTAATATTATTTACTTTAAAGATGAATCTGAGCTTTGTAGTGAAGCAACAGAATTTCTAAAAGAAATTTCAGATTTATCAGACAAAATAGACTTGAAGATTTATAATATTAAGGCTAACAAATCAAGAGCTGAAAGATATGAGATTGACAAAGTACCAGCGATTATTATCTTGGATGAAGATAATAAAGAGAGTGGGATTAAATTCTATGGTGCTCCGATAGGTTATGAGATTAATTCTTTTATTACCTGCTTACTAGAAGTATCTGGTGAAAAGGAAGCACTAAATTTTAATTTATCGCAAAGAATAGCTCTTATAGATCATAAGGTACATTTAGAGGTTTTTGTTAGTTTAGATTGTATTTATTGCTCTAAGACTCTAATTTCGGCTCAAAGGTTAGCATTAGAAAATGATAATATAACTGCTGATATGATAGATGTTAATGCTTTTCCAAATTTAGCAGCTAAGAATAATGTTCGCTCTATACCTAAGCTCATAATTAATGGGGAGGAATCTTTTGTAGGAGCTAAGACAGAAAGTGATATTTTAGATGAGATAGAAAGGCTATTATTTGCTTTACGAAGATAATTATTTAATTCATGGTTCATTGATTTGTTTCTATAACATAGGGCCTATGTCTTTTATAAGGAGATAAATACTGGACAAATTTTATTAAGAAGGCCTCCCCATTACCTTGAAATATAAGGTTTGTTTTAAAGAAATATAAGGCAGATATAGGCTCTATGCTATGGAATTAAATCTTTTAAATAAATTCTGCAGAGGAGAGATGAATATGAGTAATATTGTTTCTATAACTGATGATATTTATTGGATAGGAGTTAATGATCGGAGTACAGAATTATTTGAGGCGATTTGACCTTTGCCATCGGGGGTATCATACAATTCATATTTAATTGAAGATGAGAAAGTAGCAGTAATTGATACAGTGAAAAATACTCATATTGATTCTTATTTATTAAATATAAAGGATCTTTTAGGTGAAAGAGAGGTTGATTATCTGATAATCAATCATATTGAACCTGATCATTCTGGAGCAATCAAGGCTTTTAAAGAGGCATATCCAGAGATAACGATTGTGGGAAATAAAAAAACAATTGGCTTGCTAGAAGGCTTCTATAAAATTGTTGATAATGTAAAAATTATAGGTGATGGTGACCATTTAGATTTAGGAGAGCATAAACTTAATTTTCATTTAACTCCAATGGTTCATTGGCCAGAAACAATGATGACTTATGATAGTAAAGATAAGATATTATTTTCTGGTGATGCTTTTGGTGGCTTTGGTACTTTGGATGGAGGAATCTTTGATGATGAAGTAAATATTGAATTTTATGAAGATGAGATTAGGCGATATTTTTCTAATATCATCGGTAAATATACTCCTATGGTACAACGAGCAATATCTAAGTTAGATGGTTTGGATATTGAAGTGGTTGCTTCAACTCATGGTCCTATTTGGCGAGATAATCCTCAAAGAATTATTGATGATTATAGTCGTTGGAGTAAACAAGAGACTGAAGAAGGTGTAGTTATAGTTTATGGTTCTATGTATGGTAATACTGAAAAGTTAGTAGAATCTGTGGCTAGAAATATATCTAAAGAGGGAATTAAGAATATTAGAGTTTATAATATCTCTACAACTCATGTCTCCTATATAATAAATGATATCTGGAAATATGAAGGTTTAATCTTAGCAAGTTGTTCTTATAATACTGGTATCTTTCCGCCAATGGATTACTTATTAAGAATTTTGGAGAATAAAAACCTTAAAAATCATAGTTTAGGGATTATAGGTTCTTATAGTTGGAGTGGAGGAGCTTTGAGTAGATTAGAGGATTTTGCTGCTAAGAGTGGCTGTGATTTTATTGACCCACCAATTGAAATGAAATGTTCACCTGATAATGATGATTTTGATGATGCTAAGTTATTAGCTAAAAATATAGCTAAGAAGTTAAAGGAATAGCTTAGTCAAGCTATTCCTTTAACTTAGATAATTCCTTCTCTCATCTTATATTAGAAATTCTGATTCATCTTTTAATTATTTTCATTCTTTTTTGTTGCTATAAGTCCTTTTGCTTTAGGAATGATTTTAATTATAGTCTATAACAGACATGAGTTATATTTTGGAGAATGAGATTTAATATTAGTGGAAAAAAAGATATGGATATAGTGGAAAGAATGATGACTTTTTTATCATTTGTTGAGTAGCAAATTTAAAATAAAGGCTAGTAGGAACTTTACTAAGAATATTCATTACTCTATCAAGATGATTATTCTCTTTATTGATCTGATAAAGTTCATTTTTAGGCTAATATTTTTGATAAGTTCGGTTCCTAGGAGGAGATAACTCATGAAAAAGATCAAGATAAGTATTGGTTTTAAATTAATATTTTTCTTTATACTAATGTTAATAATTAGTCTGGGTATATCATCGTATTATAGTTATCAAAACTATTCTAAAACATTAGTTGATGAGTCTGAAAGTGAATTGAAAGCAATTAGTGCATTAAAGAAAAAGGCTATAGAAGGATATTTTGATGAATTATTAAGTGATCTAAGTATTTCAGCAAAGTCTCCTATTTTAAGAATTAATTTTAGTGATTATGATAGAAGGGTTAATAAAAAGTTAGATAAAGCGGTTAGTGATTATCTAGATTTATTAAAAGAGGAACATGGGTGGTATGATGCTTTCTTAATGGATCTTGAGGGAAATGTTATTTATACTGTAGAGAAAGAAGATGATTATGCTACTAATTTGGAGAATGGAGTTTATCGTGATTCAGGTCTAGCCAAGGCTTATAAGAAAGGAAGAAAAGAATTAAGTATAATTGATTTTTCTTATTATGAAGCAAGTAAAGGTATTGCTGCTTTTGTCTCTGCCCCGATAAAGGATAAAAATAATCAACTAAGAGGTGTGATAGCCCTACAAGTTCCAATAGATAAGATTAATAATATTATGCAGGAGAGAACTGGAATGGGTAGGAGTGGAGAGACCTACTTAGTAGGTTCTGATTACTTAATGCGCTCAAATTCTAGATTTGGTAATGGCAAAGATATCCTAAAAAAAGAGGTTAATACTTCAAGTGTAAGAAAATCTTTACAGGGAGAAGAAGGAGTAGATACAATTAAAGATTATCGTGATATTAAGGTTTTAAGTTATCATACTCCACTGCAAATTAAAGATCATAACTGGGTTTTAATTGCAGAGGTAGATGAGGCAGAGGTTATGGAACCTTTGAATAACCTTATAAAAAAGGTATATAAGATGACATGGATAATAGCTTTAGTTATTATTCTGTTAAGTGGATTATTAATATTCTTTTTAATAATTAGACCAGTTAAAAAGGTGCAAAGTATCATGAATAAGATAGCTAATAATAATTTAAGCTCAGAAGTAGAATTTAAGTCAAATGATGAGTTAGGCGAGATGTCTAATGATATTAATAAGACTATATCATCGTTAAATGGAATATTAAAGAGGATAAGATCATCGGCTGAGTCTGTAAGTAAATCATCTAATCAAATTGCAAGTGATAATAGTAATCTAGCTGAGAGAACTTAAAATCAGGCATCTGCTTTAGAAGAGTTATCCGCTACTATTGAGGAGATGACTGCTTCTATTCAAGAGGTAGCAGCTAATTCTGAAGATACCGATGTATTATCAAAGAATACGGTTGATTTTGTTGAAGAGGGATCTAAGGTTATAAAGAAGACCATTGATTCAATGGAAGATATTAGTAAGAGGAGTGAAGAAATATCTGATATTATCGCTTTGGTTAATGAGATTGCTGCTCAGACCAATTTACTTTCGTTAAATGCAGCAATAGAAGCTGCTCGTGCAGGTGAGCATGGTAAAGGTTTTGCTGTTGTAGCAGAACAGGTAAGAGATTTGGCTTTAAGAACTGCTAATTCATCTAAGAAGATTGAAAATTTAATTCATAATATCATTAATAAGATTGATGAAGGGAGTAGTTTAATTGTAGAAGCAGATAATTCATTAGAGAATATTATCAAAAATAGCCAGAAGACATCTCGGGGGATAGAGGAGATTGCAGTTGCTATGGATGAACAGAGCTCAGCAGCTGAACAGATTCAGATAGCTATAGAAGAATTGAATTCATTAACTCAAGATAATGTGATTATGGTAGAAGAAGTTAATCAGACCAGTGACTATTTAGAAGAAGAATCTAATGGATTATTTGAGATAATAGAAAAGTTTGAATTAAAGTAGAAAATAGACGAATAATTAATCTAGCTTGAGATAAAAAGGGAGGTCGAATCTATAATGAAAGTAGGAATAGTTGGAGCAGGACCAGGTGGTTTAGTAGCAGGTTTATTATTGGCTAAAGAAGGCTTTCAAGTTACAATTTATGAACAAAAAGATAGGGTTGGGGGGCGTAACTCTTCAATTCAAGCAGAGGGCTATAAGTTTGATATAGGACCAACATTTCTAATGATGCCATCTTTGCTAGAAGAGATTTTTGCTGAATGTGGTAGAGATTTACATGACTATGTAGATCTAGAACTACTAAATCCACATTATAAGTTATTCTTTGGTGATGGTAGCAGCCTGTGTACTAGCAATAATATTGAGGAAATGAAAGAATCAATTTCTAAGTTGAGCCCTAGTGATGCTGAAGGCTTTGATAGTTATGTAAAAGATAATAATAATAAAATATCAAGAACTCTACCGATTTTCAAGAGATCCTATAATAATATTTTTGATTTATTTGCACCAGAAAATTTAAAGATACTACCGATAATTAGACCTTTTACAACTTTATGGGATGACTTAGGTAATCATTTTGATGATGAAAGAATTAAAATTGCCTTTACCTTTCAATCTAAATATTTAGGGATGTCTCCTTATACCTGTCCTTCTTTTTTTAGTATACTATCCTTTATAGAGTATAAATGGGGAATCTATCATGTAACTGGTGGAATAAATGAATTATCGGAGGCGATGGCAAAATTATTCTTAGAGTTAGGAGGAAAATTAGAACTAAAATCAGAGGTTGAAGAGATTAAAATTAATGATAAGAAGGCTAGTGAGTTAAAATTAACTAATGATAAATATAAAAAGTTTGATGAGATAGTTTTAAATGCTGATTTTGCTTATGCGATGAGAAAGCTTATTCCCAATGCGAAACGTAGAAAATATAGTGACAAAAATCTAGACAAAAAGAAGTATTCCTGCTCCACGTTTATGCTTTATTTAGGCATAGATAAAATTTATGATCACTTAGAACATCATAACATTTTTATTGCTAATGATTATGAAAAAAATCTAAAGGAGATAGAAGATTTAGGGATTTTATCTGAAGATCCTTCCTTTTATATTCAAAATGCAGCAATAACTGATTCTACCTTGGCACCAGAGGGACATTCTACATTATATATCTTAGTCCCTACTCCTAATTTGAAAGCAGACATTGATTGGAAGGAGAATAAAGAAGAATTTAGAGATTTAATTATAGCTCTATTAAAGCAGAGGGCAGGATTAGAAGATATTGAAGAGCATATTAAATATGAAAAGATTATAACTCCTTTAAATTGGAAAGAAGGATTACAAGTAGGCTATGGTGCTTGCTTTAATTTAACTCATAGTTTAGATCAGATGCTGATCTTTAGACCTCATAATAAATTTGAAGAGTTTTCTAATATGTGGCTAGTGGGTGGAGGAACCCATCCTGGTAGTGGTTTACCTACTATTTATGAATCGGGTAGAATTGTGGCTAAAGAAATTGCTAAGAAATATAATTTTGCTCATTATGAACAAGAAGGTATTAATTTAGAAGTTAGCAAGTAAAGGGGCTGATCCTGTGTCTGATAATTTAATTTCTACTAATCCTATTAATGGGAAGGTAAATGGAGTATATCCTAAAGCAACTATTAATGAAATCAAAGCAGCTAAAATAAAGGCTAAGCAAGCATTTGGTCTTTGGAGATCTTCTAGTTTGGAAGATAGAATAGAATGTATAAGAAGAATAAAAGAGTTATTAATTAATGATTTAGAAGAGATAATCCAAAGAGTAGTAGCAGATACTGGAAAAGTAAATCTTGAAGCTCTGATGAGTGATATTTTACCTACTTTAGAGATAATTAAGTACTATGAGAAGAATGCAAAAAAGATCTTAGAACCCCAAAAACGAAAGAACTCCTTATTATTCTTTAATCATCAATCTTATGTTGAGTATAAGCCTTTAGGCATAGTAGCAATTATATCACCCTGGAATTTTCCCCTACAGTTGTCCTTAGTACCAGCTATTTCAGCGCTACTAGCTGGAAATGTAGTCTTATTAAAACCTTCAGAAATTACTCCATTAGTGGGGAATTTAATTCAAGAAATAGTTATTAAGGCTAAAATGCCAGCTAATCTGATTCAAGTTTTACAAGGAGGAGCAGATACTGGAGAGCAGTTAATTAAAGCAGAACCGGATAAGATCTTCTTTACTGGAAGTGTAGTAACAGGAAAGAAGATTATGGCTAAAGCAGCGGAGAATTTAATTCCAGTTGAATTAGAATTGGGTGGTAAAGATCCAATGATAGTTTTTGCTGATGCAAACTTCAATAGGGCAGTAGAAGCTACAGTTTATGGAGCTTTTGCTAATACTGGTCAATACTGTGTTTCAATAGAACGGGTTTATGTAGAAGAAAGTATTTATAATGAATTTGTTTCAGCGGTAGTAGCAAGAACTAATAAATTAAAAGTAGGAAGTGGCTTGAATTCTGATATTGGTGCTATTACTTATCCAAAGCAGCTTGAAGTCATTAAAAGGCATATCTCAGATGCTGTAGCTAAAGGTGCAGAGTTGATGACAGAGATTAAGCAGCAGGGTAATTTTTTTAGTCCAATAGTTTTAAAGGATGTAAATCATGAGATGTTAGTGATGCAAGAAGAAACTTTTGGTCCTGTAGTAGCAATTATGCCTTTTAAGGGAGAAATAGAAGCTATTAATTTAGCTAATGACTCTGATTATGGCTTGAATTCTAGTGTTTGGAGTAATGATTTAAATAAAGCTAAGAGAGTAGTAAATAAACTAAAGGTAGGTAATAACTACATTAATGATGTACTAAAAAATATCGGTAATCCAGATCTCCCTTTTGGAGGGGTAAAAAATAGTGGAATTGCTAAGTATCATGGTCCCGAAGGTTTACATTCCTTTTCTATAGAAACAGCCGTATCAATTAATAAAAGTAGAAGAGAGAAGGAGTTTAATTTTTTTCCATATTCCTCCAAATTATATAATTTGATAAAAGAATTTATTTTAATTAATTACTCTGATATAAGCTTAGCAAAGAAGTTAAAAGGAATGATTAAGATTATCTTTGCTATGATAAGAGGTGAGGATGTTAGATGAATGTACTATTATAGTTTAATTTTGAGAATATTTCTTTTGTGCTAATTGGTATATTATGGTTATCTTGTTTTCTGATATTTCCCTCTCGCAAGAAATCAATTATCAGTAATTTCTATTCATTTGACAGGGGGTTATTTTTAATTTTTGTTATAGGAAATATAAATTCTTTTCTAAGAAGTTGGATTAGAAGTTTTAGTCTGGTTATTTATCTAATAGGTTTATTTTTTAAGTGTTGGATTTATTAAAAGAAAATTTTAATAGATAGCTTAGAGCGATTAAAGGACAGAAGTTAGTCAGTATAGATCTTTATAAGATGATTAGACATCCTTCTTATCTAGGTTTACTTCTATTGACATCAGGATTAATTTTTGTTTTTGTTAATATAATTGGAATTATAGTAGTGATTCCAATTATATCTATGGTATTAAGCAGGCGAATAAAAGAGGAAGAAAGATATATGGAAGAGATAATAGGAAAGAGGTATATTAGCTGGAAGAATAAGCGTTATAAGATATTTCCTTATATATATTAGGAGGAGAGGAGAAATATATGAGCAGAGACAAGAAAGTAATTATTATTGGAGCTGGTTTGGGTGGTATATCTGCCGCTATATCACTAGCAACAGAGGGTTTTGAGGTAGAACTTTACGAGAAGAATGATAAGATAGGTGGGAAATTAAATATTTTAAAGAAGAATGGCTTTTCGTTTGACCTTGGACCTTCTATTTCAACTCTTCCTCATATCTTTGAAGGTTTATTTACTAAGGCTGGAAGAAGAATGGATGATTATCTAGAACTTGAAGAGATTAAGTTGCAGTGGAGATCCTTTTTTGAGGATGGTACTATGATTGATTTATATGCAGATATTGAAAAAAATTTAGCCCAAAATTCCAATCTTAATAAGGAAGACATAAGAGAGTTAGATAAATTTTTAGTCTATTCAAAAAAGCTCTCTGACTTAGCAACAAAAGGATATTTTGATCAAGGGATTGATTCTTTTAGAGAAGTCATTACTTGTTATGGATTATTTAATGCTATTATTAAATTTGATTTTTTTTCAACTATGCACCAAGGTGTTAGTAGATATTTAAGCAATAAATATTTGCAGCAAATTATGGATTTTTTTATTAAATATGTGGGTTCTTCTCCTTATAATGCACCAGCGGTGTTGAATCTATTACCAAATATACAGATGGAATATGGACTCTGGTATGTTAAAGGTGGGATGTATAATTTAGCAAAAGGCTTAGAAAGATTACTTAAAGAATTAGGAGTAAAGATTTATTTGAATACAGAAGTTAGAGAAGTAGTCAAAGAAGGAGATGAATTAATCGCTATTAGATTAGCTGATGATAGTTTAGTGAAGAGCGATATCTTCATCTCTAATATGGAAGTTATACCAGCTTATAAAGAATTATTAGCTGAAGAGGATGGTTTAGTTGATAAATATGAAAAGAAATTTGAACCGGCTTGTTCAGGCCTTGTATTACATCTAGGGCTTGATTGTGAATATGAAGAGTTAGCACACCACAACTTCTTCTTTTCTAAAGATCCTAAAGATCATTTCAATTCTGTATTTAACAAATATGAGCTTCCAAAAGACCCTACAATTTATTTAGTTGCTAGTAGTAAAACTGATAAAAGTCAGGCTCCCAAAGGGTGTGAAAATATTAAAGTTTTGCCTCACATTCCATATCTTCAAGACCAGGCCTTTACCTACGAAGATTATCTGGAATTAAAGGAGCTAGTCTTAGATAAATTGGAAAGAATGGGTCTAAAAGATTTAAGAGAGCATATTGTAGTTGAAGATATGTGGACTCCAGAAGATATAAAGACTAGATATTATTCTAATCGTGGTTCTATTTATGGGGTTGTGGCTGATCGTAAGAAGAATAAGGGATTTAAAGCTCCTAAACATAGTGAATTATATAGAAATTTATATTTTGTTGGTGGAAGTGTCAATCCTGGCGGTGGAATGCCAATGGTTACTCTATCTGGGCAGCAGGTGAGAGATAAGATTATAAAAGAATATTAATAGTATTAAAGGATTTAGAATAAAAAATATATAGTAGTAATAAGTTGGGGGGAGAATAATGAGAAGGATTAGTATTTTATTACTTATCTTAATTATTTTAAACTTATTTTTAATTGGGTGTAGTAGTGATAAAGGGTCTAAGAAGATAGTAATTGGTGGTAAAGCAGATACTGAAGCATATGTTTTAGCCAATCTAGCAAAATTATTATTAGAAGATAATGGCTTTGAAATAGATACTCAATTAGGTGTTAAATCAATATTGGCAAGAAAAGCTTTAGAAACTAAAGAGGTAGATCTTTACTATGACTATACTGGAACAGCTTATACAGTTTATTTCAAGCAGAGTAATAAAGAGATTATGACCGATTCTGAGAAGGTATATGATTGGGTCAAAAGAAGAGATGCAAAAGAAGGCTTAATTTGGCTTGATAAGATAAATTATAATAATACCTATACAATTATGATGAGAGAAGATCAAGCAGAAAGATTAAAGATAGCTAGTATATCAGATTTAGCAGCTAAGACTGGCGAGATAGCTCTGTCTTTTGGAACAGATTCAGAATTTTATAATAGACCTGATGGACTACAGGCTTTAGCTAATACTTATGGGATAGATTTTGATCAGGTAGTGAAGATGTCTGCTGGTATTATTTATAAGGCCTTAAAAGAGGATAAGATAGATTCTGGTATGGGTTATTCTACTGATGGTAGGATTGATGCTTTTAATTTCATAAATTTAGAAGATAATAAGGGATTCTTTCCCGTTTACAATCCAGCCCCTATAGTTAGAGAAGAAGTACTGAATAAACATCCTGAGATTGAAGGTATATTAAAAGTATTAACTACTAAGTTAACTACTAGGCAGATTCAGAAATTAAATAGCCAGGTAGATATAGAGCATGAAGATCCTTCTAAAGTAGCAGCAGAGTGGCTAAAAGAGCAAGGATTAATCGAATAGTTTTACTTTGAACTTACTAGCTATTTATATGTAAGTAAAAAAGGGGGGATATCCTTGATAGAATATGTGAATGTATCCAAAACGTTTACTAATGAAGCTCATAAAATAACAGCAGTAAATGACATTTCCTTAAAGATAAATCAAGGAGAGTTAGTTGTTCTTTTGGGCCCATCTGGTTGTGGGAAGACCACCTTATTAAGGCTAACAAATCGATTAGAAGAGTTAGATAGAGGCCATATCTTAATTAATAATAGAAAAATAGATACTCAAGATGAAGTTAAATTAAGACAAGGGATAGGTTATGTTATTCAAGAGATAGGCCTATTTCCCAATAAGACAATTGGTGAGAATATTGGAATGATACCCAAGGTGATAGGTTGGAATCAGAATAAGGTTGAGAAACGAATAGAAGAATTACTAGAGATGATGAATCTCGATTCTATTCTTTATAAGGATAAATATCCCCATCAGCTATCAGGGGGTCAAAGACAGAGAATAGGTGTTGCTAGAGCTTTAGCAGCTAATCCAGATATACTATTGATGGATGAGCCTTTTGGTGCTATAGATCCGATTAATCGCAAGAATATTCAAGATCAATTTCTAACTTTACAGAAGAAGTTAAACAAAACAATTATTTTCGTTAGCCATGATATTCATGAAGCATTAAAGATGGCAGATAAAATTGCTATTATTAATCAGGGAGAATTAATACAATTTGATACCCCAGAGAATATATTATTAGACCCAAAGAATAAATTTGTTGAAGAGTTTATCGGTACAGAAAGGGCAATGAAGGTATTAGATCTGGTCAGAGTGAAGGAAGCTATGAGTTCTATAAGTTATAAATATGATGATTTAGAGGTTAAAGATGCTTTAAAATTGATGAAGAAGAATAATAGAGATTACTTATTGATTTGCTCTGAAGATAGAAGACCATTGGGTTATATTTCTAGAGAGGATATACTAAAAAATCCCTTTCAGCAAGAATCAAAAATTATTAATTTAATCAAGGATTTAGATATTAGATTAACTTATACTTCAACCCTAAAGGAAGCATTAACAATAATGGTTTCTAATGAGGTCACTAAGCTCTGTATAGTAGATCAAAACGGAACTTTGGTTGGAGCTATCGATTTTACTGACATCCAAGATTATCTATCTAAAAATTATAGAAGAAATCAGGAGATGGGACTATGATTGATTTTCTAATAGATAATTGGCAGAAATCAATTGTTCTGATGCTAGAACATCTCTATCTTGTTTTAATTGCAACAATATTATCGGCAATTATTGGTATTGCTTTAGGCATATTTATTTCTAGAAAAGAAGAATGGGCTGATTTAGCAATTAATATAGCGAATATAGTAATGACAATTCCTAGTATTGCTCTTTTTGGATTGATGTTACCTCTATTATCTGTCTTCAATGTAGGATTGGGTAATATACCGGTTATTATTTCTCTGGTACTTTACTCTCAGTTACCGATTATTAGTAATACCTATACAGCAATTAAAGATATTGATTCAGCAATTATTGATTCAGCTAAGGGGATGGGCTTATCAAAGTGGAATAGATTATTGGAAATAGAATTACCTTTATCTTTAGCAGGAATTATAGCTGGATTAAGAATTGCAGTGGTTATGAATATAGGTATAGTTACCATAGCAGTGTATGTAGGAGCTGGGGGATTAGGTGAGTTTATACAAAGAGGAATAGAGCAGGTATATGAGGAGAAAATTATGGCTGGTGCTTTATTAGTGTCATTATTGGCTATGATAACAGATGCTTTATTTTATGGTTTGGAATATATACTTACCCCTGTAGCTTTAAGAAAGGAGAAAGATTGTGCTTAATAAAACTTATCTAACACTGATCTCTTTATTAGCACTTATATTTTTATATTTTAATAGTGTGTTATTTAATTATTTTATAGATAATTTAGATTTAATTTCAGAACTTATCTTAGAGCATGTAATTATGGTATCTATATCAATGTTCATAGCGACAGTTATTGGTTTATTTGTAGGTGTATTGTTGACTAGGGATAGTTTTAGGAGATTTAGATCTCTATTCATGTATATCATTGGCTTAGGTCAGACAATTCCTTCTTTGGCAATTTTAGCTTTAGCTATGAGTACTTTAGGGATTGGAATGAAGCCTGTCATTTTAGCTTTAACTATATATTCGATTTTGCCTATAGCAAGAAATACAATTGTGGGATTAGATTCTGTGAGTGAAGACTTATTAGATGCTGCTAAAGGTATGGGATTATCTCCTTATATAATTTTCTGGGAAGTTGAGTTACCTAATGCCTTAGCCTTTATTTTAACTGGTATTAGAATAGCTTTGATTATAAATATAGGAACTGCAGCTTTGGGTGCTTTAGTTGGTGCAGGTGGATTAGGTGATCAAATATTTACAGGTATCAGTTTCTTAGATTCACAGTTAATGCTATCTGGTGCTATTCCTACTGCTTTATTGGTTTTAGTGGCTTATTATTTATTTTTAAGTTTAGAAAAAATCTTAGTTTCTAAAGGTTTGCAAAGATAGTTGTAGCTTCTTTTTTATTATTATAAATAACTAGTAACTTTATTTAGCTAATCAGTCTTAGTATGTAAAGGAGAGGATTAGAGCTTTTATTTAAAACTGGCAAATATAATATTCATTCTGTTTGAAGTCTTCAAAGATCTATGTTAATATTAATATGTAATTTTAAAAGTAAAACTTGTCAATAAATATTTTATCTTTACTGAGAGTATTTTGATATGTTTCAAAATAGAAATATATATTCTGGATTATGAGAGGTTGTAGGTGAACAAGGTGTTCATTTACAATCTTTTTCTGTTTTCGCAACTGTAATAAGAAAGGAGATTTTAGATGGCTAAAAAGAACAAAGCGATAGTAATAGGTGTAAACCTTAAAGGTCAAGAAGATGATTTTGACTATTTAATGGAAGAATTAAAAGGCTTAGCCACTGCCTGTAATATAGAAGTAGTTGGGGAGTTAAGCCAAAATTTAGCTCATATTAATAATTCCCATTATCTTGGTAGCGGTAAGATTAAAGAACTTGGTGAGTTAGTAGGTTACACAGCTGCCCAGGTAGTAATAGCTAATGATGAGCTATCTCCTTCTCAAATTCGTGTTCTTGAAGATAGACTTGGGGTAAGAGTAATTGATAGAACTATGTTAATCTTAGATATATTTGCTCGGCGTGCAAAAACAAGAGAAGCAAAATTACAGGTTGAGGTGGCTCGTCTGCAGTATATGCTTCCTAGATTAGTTGGTCAAAGGCAGTATGATCGTCAAGGTGGAGGAGCCGGATTAGTAAATAGAGGTGCAGGAGAGACAAATCTGGAGCTTAGTCGAAGAAGGATTGAAGATAAGATAGCAGCTTTGCAGAAGGAATTAGAAAGCTTAGTTTCACAACGGGAAATCCAACGGAGAAGGCGCAAAAAAAGTGGGATTCCTATTGTTTCCTTAGTTGGATATACCAATGCTGGGAAGTCTACGTTGATGAATACCATGCTTGAGACCTTTAATCAATCTTTGGAAAAAGAGGTTTTTGAGAAGGATATGTTATTTGCAACCTTAGAAACTTCGGTTAGAAAGATAAATTTATCTAATAATAGATCATTTCTGCTGACAGATACTGTTGGATTCATAAATAGATTACCTCATCATCTAGTTAAAGCCTTTCGATCTACATTAGAAGAGGTTGCAGAAGCTGATTTAATAATTCATGTTGTTGATTATTCAGATGATGAATATCAGAAAATGGTTGATGTTACAAATAAGACATTAAAAGAGATTGGAGTCAAAAATATTCCTATTATTTATGCATTTAATAAAGGGGATTTAACAGATACAGTAATTCCTCATTTAGTAGAAGATAGAGTTTATTTATCTGCTAAAGAAAGAACAGGAATAGATCAATTGCTTCAATTAGTTAGTAACTATTTATTTAAAGATTATATTCAATGTAAAATGGTAATTCCTTATGATCAAGGAGAGATAGTCTCTTATTTTTTTGAGAATGCTAATATATCTGCAACTAGTTATGAAGCAGAGGGTACTAAGTTAATTTTAGAATGTAAAGAGAGTGATTATGAAAGATATCGGGATTATGTAGTAGATGATAGAGTTAAAAATAGAGTAGGAATATAATTAGATTATTAAATTAAATAGAAGATTATTTCTTAGACCACAAGCTTAGCTTGTGGTCTTTTTTATCGCTTTTAGGTTTTGAGTAGTTAATTAAATCTTAGATTATACAATGAGATTGGTTATTCTGCTTATAAAATCAGTTAAAAAGTATCAACTGGACATAAACTGTCCACCTAGAGATGTTACTATATAAAATAAGAAGTAGAGATTTTTCATTAGCTATGGTTCAAATTAATTCTTGGGAGGATAGGAAATGTTTTATTACATATTATTAATTACTATTATATTACTGTTCATCATACATAACTTCTATTTAAGACAGAAGCTCAAGTATTATAAAGTAAAAGCTGAAAAGACCTATCAAAAGGCAATTAGAGATGGAAGGACCGGAGCTTATAATTATGAATATTTAGTATCAGTATTAGAGAAATCAAATCAGCAATATTCATTACTTATGCTAGATATAGATGATTTTAAGGAGATTAATGATCAATATGGACATCAGATAGGTGATTTGGTACTTAAAGATGTAGCTAGAAAGGCTAAAGAGCTTATTCGTAAAACAGATTTGCTTGCTAGATATGGTGGTGATGAATTCATAATAGCACTATTTAACTGTTCATCTAAAGAGGTAGAGCTAGTAGCAGAAAAATTAAAAAGAAGTATCAATCAGATAACTTATTCATATCAGCAGGAATTGACTTGTGGAGTATCTATTGGCTGTTATAGTTTAGATGAGAGTAATAGTAAGATTAATGATGCCTTAAAAAGAGTAGATAAAGCACTTTATCAGGCTAAAAAAAGAGGTAAGAATTGTATAGTTAATCATTGATATGAACTATATTAAAATTTTTCATATTATATCTATTCAGCTTTAAAATCAATTTAAATAGATCTTTATAGAAAGACAAATCTACAGTACCAGGGCTGGAAGACAGATGGTAGGTATTGGAAAGAAGCAACTGCTTAATCTCTAACATCAAAAAATATAATACTTAGGCTTCATTTTAGAAGTGAGTATCTATAAAAATTATCAAGTATTATTAGGTTTAATTGTTGAATTAAAGCTAAAGTGATTATTAAAAGATAATATTGTAATATTATCCTTTAATTTTATTTAAAATAAAGGAAATTATGGTTTTATATCGAAGGATTATTAAAGTAAAGCAATAAATCATAGTTATAGCAAGATAAAAATAAAAGAGCAGTAGATTTTTCTTTAATAGAAGAATTATTGAAAAAATTAAGCTTTTTATTATTTTTTGAAAGGTTAAATGAAAAAATACTTCTAAACTAAGAAGAAACAGAGATGTTTTTTTGTGATATAAAATCATTCTAACTTCAAGTAGTTTAGATGAAATATTATTCTAATCTGTTAATTGAGAAAGGAGCAAATTAAATGTCTGAAAGTAGGGTAGTAGTTGAGGATGCTTATTTAGATGAAAGTTCTTCTAGTTATATTCTAAGCCCGATTTATAGTAGGAATACTAAGGAAGAAATAATCTTTATTAATGGTTTTTTAACTGAGAATAAAGATGACTATGATTGGCATGAATTTATTAGTGATCATGTTAGAGATAAGAGCTGTTATCATTATCGTTGGAAAGCTGGGAAGTTAATGAGTTTGATTAATGATGCAGCTTTAGGTACACTTAGTTTAGTAGCAAAACCCTTAGTGGGAGGAGCAGTAGGAGAATTAGGTAAGCTTAAACAGGTTGCTAAAGCAGGTAATAAAGTTAGTAAATATCTACCTGATGAAATTAATATAGGTTCAGCAGCTAAGAAGATGGTTACTGGAAAGAATTTCAGCAATAATGTCTCAAAAAGTTGGAAAGAAGCTGTTGAAAATGCTGAAAGTGCAGGTAGAGAGTTAGGGAAGTATATCTATAATAGTAATAAGAAATATATTTTAGTGGGCCATTCTTTAGGTAGTCAGGTGATTTATAATACTTTAAGATTTTTGGATAAAAAGGATTCTCTAGATCAAATTCTATCAGTTAATTTATTAGGTGGGGCTATTCAGGCTGATAAATACCTAGGTTTATTGTCTAGAAATAAGAGTTTATCTGTAAATAACTATTATAGTAAAGCGGATATGGTATTATTCTTCTTATTTAATCTAGCTAATATTAATGATACTGCTTCCAATTTGGGAGCAGCTGGTATGCTTTTGGGTGCTGCTTTTGGAGCACTAACAGGTGGTCTAGGAATGGCTCTCTTAGCAGGAGCTGCCGGTGGTGTAGCAGGTTCACTTTTTGGAGCTGGATTACAGTTATTCCTAAATAATCCTGTAGGAAGAAATATAATTAGAAGTAGTAGAGCAAGAAATATACGCTGTAGTTATGCTCATAATGATTATGTGAAATACTTTAGTGATATATTTGAAGGCTTTGATTATCAACAAAGAATTGAAAATGCAACTGTTATTAGTGCAGAAAGTAGTAAAAGTGATATTATAAGACAGTTATCCCATTCTGAAGGAGTAGTCTTTTTAGAGGAAGGTGTTTATGAATTAGGTGAATTGATCTTAGCTGATTTGAATAATCTTGAGATTAAATCTGATGGGAATGTTATCTTTAAAGATACAGAGTTAACTTTAGAAAACTGTTCAAATCTAAAGCTAGAATTTGTCAATTTTATTGCTGGAGATGAAAAGGGTAAAAAAGATCAAGATTATTTCTTAAACTTAGATAACTCTAAGGAAATAAGTTTTTATGGAACTAAGCTGACCAATCAGGATCTAAAAATAACTAATAGTTCTCAAGTTTCCTTTATTGAAAGTGATTTAATTGGAGAGAGTTATCAGCTAAAGATAGCATCTTCTCAATTAGATTTTCAATATAGTAATATTTTAGGGCCTAAGAATGCAGTTGAGTCTAAGAATTCAAATATTAAATTTATCGGTAGTGAATTACAAGGGGCTAGAGATTTTCTGCAATCTGAAAATGATAAGATTGCTATTGATAATACAGTTATTAAAGAAGGATATAATTTATTTAATCTCAATCAGACTGAGATTGAATTATCTAATTCTTTAATTACAGAATTAGCAAGAGAACTGATTACAGCTACTAATTCTAAAGTTACTTTGGCTAATAATACAGTAAATAAGTCAAAGCAGCAGTTAATTAAAGCAGCTTATTCTAAAGTCAAGCTTATCAATAACTTAGTCAAATCTTTTACAGGAGATATACTTACTACAGAACATGCACCAGAGTTATTATTAGAAGATAATAGGGTTATTGATAGCAAGAAGGCTATAGTAGTTAAATCTAAGCAAGACCAACTCAGAATTATTAATAATGAGTTTGAAGATTGTGAAATGGTATTGGATATTAGAGAAAGCAAAGATTCTGCTATTAAGAATAATAAATTCACCAAGACTAACAAGACAGCGGTTAATATACTAAAGTCAAAGCTAACTTTAGAAGAGAATAGTTTTGTAGAGAATTTTGAGTGTATTTATTTAGAAGGATCAAAAGGTAAAATAATTAATAATAGCTTTAAAGATAATAGTAATATCAGCTTAAAGCTAAATAATTCGCATTGTGAAATAAATTCTAATAGCTTTATCATCTTTAAATATAAGAATTCTAGTTGTGCCGTTTATATTTACAATAGTAAAGAAGATAATTTGATCAGCCAGAACAAATTTGCCAACTATTATTTAGGGATTTATTATTGTGACTCTAATGCTGACATTAAAGAAAATAAGTTTGATGGTAATGGGATTGGAATTAAAGCAAGTAATAGTCTGAGTAATATAATTCAAAATAATCAATTTAAGGAGAACAAATCTGCACTAAGATTAGTAATAAATAGTGCTGCTATCTTAGGTGAAGATATTAAAGATAATCACTTTGAAGCTAATGATCTAAATTATTATAGCTATAATTCAGATATTAAAGGCCTAGATGAGAATGAAGAAAAGGTTCTTGTTGAAGATACAAGAGAATTAGAGAAGAAATTCAAAAGAAGAATAAAGAAGTTTTATCCTCAAATGGAAAAAATCTTTGGACAAAAGCCCTTAGGCGAAGATATATACTATCAGCCAGATAATATGAAAGATAGGTTAGAAGATCATATAAGCTCATATGCCAATCTTGATATAGATGAATATGAAGATATATTATTCTTATATAGTCGCTACAGAAACTTTAAAGAGGGGGCTTTAATAACTAAAAGATATATCTACTCTTCAGCTAATAATCGAATTAGAATTGATAAAATTAAAGATATTAGCTCATCTAAAAGGTATTTATCTTTTATTCTGAAAAGTGGTAAAGAAATTAAAGTAGAAATTGATGATGGACATTTCTTGAAATTATTATTGAAAAGATCTTTATTTAACACTAATCCGATTGAAGATATGGAAGAAGAGATTACTAACTTATATCAGTCTATGGGCCGAAGACCTTTTGGAAGCAATGTCTCTTTAAAAGGAAGTATTGATAAGAAGAAATTAAATAATGCTCAGAAGTATTATGCTCGCAAATTGAAAAAAGAAGATATATTAATTTTGGGTGATAGCACTGTCTTTGGAAGTGCTAAAAAAGGTTTTATAATCACTAAGGATAGATTTTATTGCCATCAATATAGCCCAATGCAATTAAAAAGTTTAAGAGCAGAGGATAAAGGAATAACTTCTGTTAGAATTAATGGTAAGAAGGTTAAGTATGGTGGTTCAAAAAGAGAAGGATTTATAGGATTTCTAAATAATATTAATGCTTTGTATGCTTTAAATGATCTTTTTGCTTTAAAGGTAACCTGTCCAAGTTGTAAGAAGCAGGTTAAGGCTAAATATAATAAATGCCCTAAATGTAAATTGAATTTAATGCTCAGTATTGCAGCTGATAGTAATGATCCAGAAGAGATTGAGATTTTAGTTAATGAAGGAAGAGAAATTGAAACTTTAAATAAGGAGAATGCTACTCCTTTGATGATAGCTGCCAAATATAATCAAAACTCTGAAATCATAGCAGCTTTAATTGATGCAGGAGCTAAAGTTGATGTAAGAGATGGAGCAGGCTTTGATCCAGTGATGTATGCTGCAATTAATAATCCTAATCCTGAAGTAATAACTAAACTTGTAGAAGCAGGAGCTGATATCAATGCAAAGATCTAAACAAGGTTGGACAGCTTTGATGTATGCTGTTTGTAATAATAAGTTAGAGGTAGTTGATAGATTGTTAAAGCTAGGTGCTGAGCCCAATGTTAAAGATAGTGATGGGCTTACACCTTTAATCTTGGCACTAAGCGAAAATGAAGATATTGGGGTTATAGAGAGTTTAATCAATTCAAAAGCAGATGTTAATTTTAGTAACCTAAGGCAATGGACTCCTTTAATGTTTGCACTTAGATATGATAGCTGTTTAGAAGTAATAGATAAATTTTTAGTAGAAGGAGCAGAGGTTAATTATCATCAAGGAAAGATTACTCCTCTAATGTTAGCGGCTAGATATAGTAGTGAGGCTGAAGTTATTGAAATGTTAGTTGAAGCAGGAGCAGATCTTAATTTTAGTGATAAAGATGGCTGGACTCCACTATTTTTTGCAGCTAGATATAATCAATCTAGTGCAGTAATAGAAGCTTTACTAAAGGCTGGAGCAGAAGTTGATCTTAAAGATAGACTTAACCATTATACCCCATTAATGTATGCTGCTAAATATAATAATGAAGAGGTAATTGAAAAATTATTATCAGCAGAAGCTGATGCAGATCTTTTTGCAGGTCAAGGAAGTAAAGCTAAATTAGCCAATAGACAAGCTATTGATTTTGTTAATAAGTTTAATAAACAACTTAAGCAAGTGCCGGTTTTTGACCTATTAAAGAGAAGAAGCCATCTGAAGGATAAATTTATAAGCAAGCTGATACCTAATTTCATAGCAAATTATTGGGTTAATGCTGATTATCAAGAGAAGATCTTTGAAGACCATAAAAAGACTCTAAAATCATTGTTAGGTACTGCTGAGAATAAAAGATCTAGCAAGAAGTCATCTCTGTTTAAGGCTTTCTTTAAGCTGTCAATTTTAGGGCTGATTATATTCTTAGGATTTAATTTCTTTCTTAATCAGGGTAAGGTGGATTTTGAAGATCCAGCATTAAAGAGTGCTATAGTTCAGAAGATAGGAAATCAAGAGGAAAGCATTTCTAAAGAGGAGCTTAGGAAGATAGTTGAACTAGATTTAACTGGTCAGAATATTAGCTCTATAGATAAGATTGGCAAGTTAAGCAATTTAGAAAAATTAACTCTTAATAGAAGTAGATTAACTACAATTAGTCCTTTAGCTAAGTTATCCAATTTAAAGGAGCTATACTTTTCAGATAATCTAAGTGTCACAGACTGGAATCAACTGTCTAAGCTAGAAGAGTTAGAAGTTCTAATGTTAGCTAATAATCAAATAGAAGAGGTAAGTATGCTTGAAGATTTGAAGAAATTAAGAGGTATGAGTTTATATAATAATCAGATAAAAGATATAAGTTATTTAGCTGGTCTATCTGACTTAAGGAAAGTCTTTCTTGCTAAGAATAATATTATAAATCTAGAAGCTTTAAAAGAACTTAAGAAATTAGATACTTTAGGTTTGGGGTCTAATCAAATATCAGATATTAATGCATTATCCAAGCTAAGTGAATTGAGATATTTAGATATTAATAATAACTTAGTCAAAGATATAAGTTCATTGTCTGATTTGAATGCTTTAGAAGAACTGTATTTGGATAATAATCTTATTTCAGAAATTAGTGTATTATCTAATTTAAATAATTTGAAAAGCTTAGATTTAGATAAGAACAGGATATCAAATATTAGTTCTTTAGAAAATTTAATAAATTTAGAAACTTTAAATTTAAATAATAATAAGATAGAAGATATAAGTCCATTAATTAATTTAAGTAATTTGCATACCCTAGATTTGGACAAGAATCAAATTAAAGATATAAGTGCATTAGTTAACTTAACTAAGTTACAAAAGTTATATTTGAATAATAATCAGATATCTGATCTAAGTTCATTGACTAAGCTTACTAATTTAGAATCTTTGGGCTTAGATAATAATCAGATCTTTGATATTTCTCCATTAGCTAAATTAATAAATTTAGAAGCTCTAAGCTTTAATGATAATCAGATAGCAGATATTAGTTTGTTAGCAGACTTAAAGAGATTAGAGATTCTAGGCTTGGCTAATAATCAGATATCTGATATAAGTTCACTCTCTAATTTAACTAAGCTAGTTGCTTTAGATATAAGCGGGAATGAAATATCAGATATAAGTCCTTTGTTAGATCTGAATAATTTAGAAAATCTTTATATAGATGATAAGCCTAAGTATGAGAAAGTAGTTAAAAAGTTAAAGGATAGGGGAGTAAAGGTTAATGAATAGTATATTAAGAGTTTTCAAGAAAAAGCATAGTTAACTATGCTTTTTCTTTTTAGTTCAATCACGCTCAAAATATGACTACTAAAATCTATTAGTGCTAATATTATCAAGGCAAAAGAGAGGTGATTATAATTAACAAGGAAGACTTACCAAAGTCATTAAGATTGCTCTCTATTTTTGAGAGGTTACATAAGGGGGCAATTTTAAACAAAGCAGAAGAAGCTAAGAAGTTTGGTGTAAGTGAAAAGGCAATTCAGCGAGACATTAAGGATTTAAGAAGGTATTTTACAGATGCTTCTAATTATGATGCGAATATTAGATTGATTTATGATAGAGAGCAGAAGGGTTATAGATTAGAAAGAAGAGATGGCAGCTGGTTAACTCAAGAAGAGATACTCGCTATATCAAAGGTTCTATTAGAGAGTCGTTCTTTTAATGAAGAAGAGATGAATCAGTTGTTGCATAAGTTGATCTTACAAGCTGCTACAGTGGAGAAGAAGCATATTAAAGAAGTAATCAGAAATGAGCGCTTTCATTATAATCCTGTCAAGCATAGTGAGAATTTATTTGCAATAATCTGGGATTTGAGTCAGGCAGTTAGAGAAAAGAGATTTGTAGAGATTGATTATCTTAAAGCCACTTCTTCTACTATAAAGAAGAGAAGGTTAAGTCCAGTAGGAATTATATTTTCAGAATTTTACTTTTATCTAATAGCTTATATTTCTAACTCTGATTTAGATTTTCCAATAGTTTATCGCTTAGATAGAATTAAAGCATATGAAATTCAGAATGATAGATTTAAGATACCCTATAGTGAACGTTTTGAAGAAGGGGAGTTTAGAAAACGGGTACAGTTCATGTATACAGGAAAGTTAATGAAGATTAAGTTTAAATTTTGGGGCAGGTCTATTGAGGCGGTATTAGATAGATTGCCAACAGCAGAGATAATAGGTCAAGAAGATAATAAATATATTGTTGAAGCTGAGGTTTATGGTCAAGGAATTAAGATGTGGTTGTTAAGCCAAGCAGAATATCTTGAAATAATAGAACCAATTAGTTTTCGCAATGAGGTGCAAGAGACTATTCAGAAGATGTTAAGTAATTATATTTAGCATTTAGTTAGATAATATAACATGCAGAATATAAATATAAAACAGCCTCCTATTAGTAGGAATCTGTTATAACACTGATTGCTTTAGCAATAAATTTAAATCTACCAAGGAGTACTTGACAATGATAATCATTTGTATTTTTAAGAGATCATTGACATAAGTATACCAGATTAGTATAATTTAATTGTTGATAATTTATCCTATGACTGAGAAATGAGGTAATTAAATGAGACTAAGCCAAGCAGCAGACTATGCATTACGTGCTGTGTTATATTTAGCAAAGCAAGGAACAGGAGTCATAGTAGATGCACAGACTATCTGTGAAGAAGAGAATATTCCTAAAAGATTTCTTTTAAAAATCTTTAGGGAGTTAGCTCAAACTAGTATTATTGAATCTTACCGTGGTAAGAATGGAGGCTATGCTTTAGCTATAGTGCCTGCTAAGATAACCTTAAGGGATGTAATCGAAGCAGTAGATGGACCAATTGTGGTAAATCGTTGTTTAGTTGATCCTGATGAGTGCAATAAGATAAATGGTAGTTCATGTAGGACCTGTACAATTCATGGGGCTTTATTTGATGTACAGCAGACAATTATCAATAGGCTAGATGAGTATAGCTTTGCAGATTTATTAAATAGCTAATAGTTTAGACTATTGGCTAAATGTTTTAATCAAAAGTATACCAAAAAGGTATATTTACAAAACAAAGTTTATTTTTTTAACTAAAAGTATACAAAAACAGTATAGTTATAAGGGGGATTTATAATGGTTAAAGAAAGATGTACTTCTGCTGATTGTAGATTATGTGATTTTTTAGATAGTAAAGTAGAATTGGAGACTTCATTTAATCGTGAGCCAAAACAATCTGTTAAATGTGGTTTTGGTAAGAAGGGGGTATGCTGTCGTCTTTGTTCTAATGGACCTTGTAGAATAACTCCTAAATCACCAAGAGGAGTTTGTGGTGCTGATGCTGACACAATCGTAGCCCGTAATTTTCTAAGAAATGTAGCTGCAGGTGCAGCTTGTTATCTCCATGTAGTTGAGAATACAGCTCGTAATTTAAAAGAGGCTGGTCTTGGTAATTATGCTACAGAATTAAAGGGATTAGAGATGTTAGATGAATTAGCTGAGATCTTTGAGATTGAAGCTGAAGATGCAAATCAGAAAGCAGTTCAAGTGGCTGATAAGGTAATAGCTGATCTTTATAAACCTCGTTTCGAAAAGATGGAATTGGTTGAAAAGCTAGGCTATGGACCAAGGATAGAAAAGTGGAAAGAGCTAGATATTATGCCTGGTGGAGCTAAATCAGAAGTTTTTGATGCATTAGTGAAGACAAGTACTAACTTATCTAGTGATCCAGTGGATATGTTGATGCATGTACTTAATTTAGGAATCTCTACAGGATTATATGGATTACATATGACTAACTTACTAAATGATGTTATGTTAGGAGAACCAGAGATTACTCAAGATACAGTTGGCTTTAAAGTTGTCAATGAAGATTATATTAATATAGTTGTAACAGGTCATCAACATACAATGATTGCTCATTTACAGGATGCTTTGATTACTGAGGAGGCTACTGAACTAGCTCAAGAGGTGGGAGCTAAAGGCTTTAAGATAGTTGGTTCAACTTGTGTAGGTCAAGACTTACAACTGCGTGGAGCTCATTATAAAGATGTCTTTGCTGGTCATGCTGGTAACAATTATACAAGTGAAGCTTTAGTAGCTACTGGTGGAATTGATCTAATAGTATCAGAATTTAATTGTACAATTCCTGGCTTAGAGTTAGTAGCTCAAGAGTATGATGTCAAGATGATTGCTATTGATGATGTAGCTAAGAAGGCAAGTGCTGAAATGATTAAATTTGATCCAGCTCAGGCACCACAAATTACTGATAAAATTATTAAAGCTGCAGTAAATAGTTATAAGAATCGTCGTAATAAAGTAGAGATTGATATCCCAAAAGATCATGGCTATGATGATGTAGTAACAGGTGTTAGTGAAAAATCTTTACGTAAGTTCTTAGGAGGAAATTATAAAGCTTTAATCGATTTAATTGCTAGTGGTAAGATTAAGGGGGTAGCTGCTGTAGTAGGTTGTTCTAACTTAACAGCAGGAGGCCATGATGTATTTTCTGTAGGATTAACTAAAGAGTTAATTAAGCGTGATATCTTAGTCTTATCAGCTGGTTGTACTACAGGAGGATTAGAGAATTGTGGATTGGTATCTCCTAGTGCTGCTAAATTAGCAGGAGATAATTTAAGAGAGGTTTGTGAGGAGTTAGGAATTCATCCGGTACTTAACTTTGGTCCTTGTTTATCAATTGGTAGAGTAGAAGAAGTAGCTGTAGAATTAGCCAAAGCTTTAGAGGTTGATTTACCACAACTACCAGCAGTATTATCTGCTCCTCAATGGTTAGAAGAACAAGCATTAGCTGATGGTGCCTTTGGATTGGCGTTAGGATTACCATTACACTTGGCTTTACCTCCTTTTGTAACAGGAAGTGAGATTATAGTTGATACTCTAACTAAGAATTTACCTGACATTACAGGAGGTCAGTTGATCATAGATGGTGAGATTGAGAGTGCAGCAGATAAATTAGAAGAGATTATTCTTGACCGCAGAAATGGTCTAGGTATATAAGGTAGAAGGAATGATATTGTTTTATGGATTTTTAGTAATATAGTGTTATTTCCAAAAACTAAAAAAGAAAAACAAAAGTTCAAGAACTTTTTTTTGGAACCACGAATGAACACGAATTAACACTAATATAATTCAAAATCTTAAAATATTTTCACAATTTTCTTATTAAAATAAACAATTTAATATTATTGAAAATTTATTAGATTAAAATAGGATTTAAATATCTTTACTTTAAAATTTAGTAATATGAATTTTGTTTTTAAATTTTTTATTCGTGACTATTCGTGTTCATTCGTGGTGAAAAAATCTTTTGACTCTAATTATAAAAGTGAAACTCTATTACTATATAGATTATATTTAACTTTAATATGAAAGGAATCTTTGAGTTCATAATCAGCCAAAAGGGGTGAATATATGAAACGTATATATATAGACCGTCAGCTTTGTGAAGCATGTAAAGGATGTATGTTAGCTTGTATGGCTAAGCATAATGATGAAAATATTGATACATTGGATTTATTAGATATGAGTAATCAAGCAGCTAATTTAGTTGAACAGAGCAATCAAGGAGAGGTTTCTCCGCTTTTTTGCCGCCACTGTGATGAAGCAGAGTGTGTTGAAGCTTGTATGTCTGGGGCTTTAAGCAAGGATAAGGAGACTGGAATCGTCTCTTTGGATCAGGATAGGTGTGCAGGGTGTTGGATGTGTGTAATGAGTTGTTCCTATGGAATGATCAAAAAGGATACCCAAGCTAATGTAGCTTTTAAATGTGACTTATGTAATGATAGAGAAGAAATTGCCTGTATAGAAAACTGTCCCACAGGGGCTATACAATTAATTGAAGTAGGGGAGGGAGTAGAATGAAATATGTGATTATTGGTGCTAGTGCGGCTGGTATTAATGCTGCTAAGAAGTTACGAGAGTTAGATGATACTAGTGAGATCACTATTGTTTCTAAAGATAATAAGGTTTATTCTCGTTGTATGCTACATTATTTAATCAGTGGACAAAGGGATATAGAGGAACTAGATTTTACTCCTGCTAATTTTTTTAAAGAGAATAATATCAATTGGATTAAAGGCAAGGCTGTTAAGTCTGTTCTGCCAGATAAAAAGAGTCTTTTGTTAGATAATGGAGAGAAGATTAACTATGATAGATTATTAATAGCGACTGGAGCAAGTTCATTCTTCCCACCTATAGAGAATTTAGCTGAAGCTAAGAATATCTATGGACTAAGAAATTTAGATGATGCTTTACATATAAAAAGGATAGGAGAAGAGATTGATAAGGCTATAATTATTGGAGCAGGTCTGGTAGGGGTAGATGCTGCTATAGGCTTAGATGAATTAGGGGTTAAGGTATCTATTGTAGAGATGGCAGATAGAATATTACCCTTACAATTAGATGATAAAGCAGCCGCTGGATATCAATCAAGGTTTGAAGAGAGTGGGATTGAAATCTTGACTGGAGTTAGAGCAGATAAAATCTTAGCTGATAAGAATAATAATGTAACAGGGCTTAAATTGGCTGATGAAACTATAATAGATGGAGAGCTAATTGTAGTAGCTACAGGAGTTAGACCGAATATAGATTTAATCAAGGATACAGAGATTAAGGTTGATAAGGGGATAGTAGTTGATGAATATCAGCAGAGTAATTTAACTGATATCTATGCAGCTGGAGATGTAGCTCAGTCTAGAGAGTTATTCAGTCAAGAATCTAGTTTAACCCCTATCTGGCCCTTAGCTACTAAACAAGGAGAGGTAGCAGCTTATAATATGGCAGGTATAGCTACTAAGCTAAGTGATAATTTTGCCTATCAGAATTCAATGAGATTTTTAGGTTTATCAACAATAACTTATGGCTTAATAGAAGCTCCAGATAATAATTATCAAGTTTTATGCAGAGAAGATGGAGAGAATTATCAGAAATTGATTTTAAAGGATAGTAAATTAAAAGGAGCCATCTTTCAAGGTGAGATAGATGGAGCTGGTATTTATGGAAGGTTAATCAAGAATAAAATAGATTTAAGTGATCAATCAAATAATATCTTCAAGTTGACCTATGCCGATTTCTTCAAAGAGAATCAAAAAGCTATGTTTAGTTATTAAGATGAGCCCTCGAATTTTTTGAGGGCTTTTTTTATTACCAGCAGCAATATTTTTTTAGTGCTTTATTAATTAAATCTGAAGGCAACTTAGACAATTCCTATGTAGTAATTTTCTTAAGGTACTTATTTAAATCTTATTTAACCTTGGGCATATCTTATGCATGAGTTTTAATGAGATCGTATTCAAGAGTTAAGGATTGATATGCACTTTTTCCTTCTATATTAAATATCCTATATTGTGATCTTAATTATCTTAGAAAGAAGTAAATAAGATGCCTACTGCACCTTTAGGAACCTTCTATACTATAAAGCCAGGAGATACTCTCTTTACAATAGCAGAAAGATATAATACAACTGTTTCCAATATATTGGCTTTTAACTCTATTTCAGATCCAGACCTTATCAGTCCTAGACAAGAGCTAACTATCCATCAATCTCCTGCAGAAGCTATCATTTGTACACTCCAGACTGGTGATACACTCTGTTCAATAGCTCAAAAATATGGTACTCAAGTAGATACTATTGTCAAATTTAATTATCTCTCTGATCCTAATTTGATTCAACCTGGTCAGAGATTAGTAGTGCCAGTTTCTTTACGTTAAATAGGTCTTTGGTCTTATTATTTTATCATTGATATCTAAATTTATATTTTACTAATATTTAAAGTAATATATCAAGTTTATAACAGAAATAATAATAAAGGATAAAAATAAAAGACACAAGTCAGAAGAGCAGTTAACTGCTCTTCTGACTTGTGTTCAATTAAAATATAGATATTAATATATTGTTTGTAGTCTAAAAGTCTGCTACCAATTGTTATAATGGATTTTGTCTGTTCTAAATCGTTCAGATGCTTTTTTAATTTCAGCAGGATAGCCAATTGGGATTAAAGAGAATGGGAGTATATGTTCTGGCAAGTTTAATAATCTTTTTAATCCTCTAACCCTATCTTCTTCAGGGTAGATACCTAACCAGACAGCTCCTAAATCCTTAGCTGCTGCTGTTAATAAAATATTTTGGGTTGCTGCTGAACAGTCTTGTACCCAAAAACCTTGGTATATCTCTTCTTCTAGATTAGCACAAACTAGAAGAAGTTTGGCAGCTTCTTTTACCATACTAGCATAAGGATGAATTTTAGGGATCTGCTCTATAATTTCTTGCTGATCAATGATTATAAATTCCCAAGGTTGAGCATTACCAGCTGAAGGTGCAGCCATAGCAGCTTCAAGTAGTTGATTTATAGTTTTTTGAGATACTTCTTGGTCTGTGTATTTTCTGATACTTCTTCTTTTTTTGATAACTTTTAAAATTTGAGACATTGAAGTTCTCCTCCTTGTTGTGTATTATTGTAGAACTGGTATTTTGATTACAAAGAAATTATAAGTAATAACTTTAATATTGTCAAACTTGTTTTTGATTATTGGACAAAATCTTATCTTTTATTTATAATAGTTGAGGAAGAATAAATGATTTCTTAAAGGATATTAATACTTAAAAAGTTACATCATATAGATTTAGAAATTGAGAATATGGGAGGATGAAGTTGATATGGGAAAAAGGTTAATACAATCTGTAGTTAGAGCAACTAAAATCTTAGATTATATAGGTGCTAATGATAATAATGTTAGGTTGATAGATATTAGTCGTTCTTTGGAGTTAAATAAGAGTACTTTGCATAGTATAATTTCAACCTTAGAAGAAAGAGGCTATGTAGAACAGAACAAAGATAATCAAAGATACTCCTTAGGAAGTAAGGTCTTTACTTTAGGAAGAATATATGAAAAGGACATGTCTCTTACGAGATTGGCAAGACCTCTTCTAAATAAGTTAGTAGAAGAATTTCAAGAGACAGTTCAATTAGGTATCTTAGCAGCAGGGAAGGTCTTATACATTGATACAGTAGAATCTAAGCATACTTTAAGGATGACCTGTACAACTGGAGAAACAAGTAAATTACATTGTAGCGCCACAGGTAAGGTATTATTAGCATATCTGGATAAGAATAAGATAAAGGATATTTTAGAGCAAAAGTTAGAACCCTATACTTCAAATACAATAGTTGATCAGGAGACTTTAAAGGAAGAATTAAAGATTGTTAAAGATCAGGGTTATGCCTTTGACAGAGAAGAATCAGAGCTAGGTTTAAATTGTGTTGCTGTTCCAGTTAAAAATCATAGTAATCAAGTAGTTGCTACTATTGGAATCAGTGCTCCTATAAGTCGGGTTCCAGAAAAGAGATTATTAGAAATTAAAGATAGACTAATAGAATTAGGTAATCAATTATCAGAGATTTTGGGATATCGAGATTAAATCTGGAAGCTATATAAGTAGAAGTAATTAATTTCCTAGAAAATATAATTCAAAATGTTTTTCTAAGCATGAATGAACATTAATTTTCAGGGATAAGTTTAAAATATTTTTAGTTTTTTCTTTAGTAGCTGTGTTTAAGTGCTGTGGCTAAGTATTTAAATTCTTTTTTTAGGTCTATATAATAGCTATAATTTAAAATAGTTCAACTTAACTGGTGAAAGAGCAGATATGCTCTTTTTTTAATTAGAATATAATTTTTCTGATTTGTTGACAAAGATTAATTGAGTATATATAATTAAGTTGCAATGAGAAAACCAGTTTTATAATATCAAACTAAAAAATGAAAATTATTAAGGGAGGAATAATATATGAAGGTAGTAGCTTTTAATGGAAGTCCTAGAAAAGAAGGAAATACTTATCATGGAATTAAAATAGCTTTAGATCAATTAGAAAAAGAAGGAATAGAAACTGAGATTATTCAGGTAGGCAATAAAGTAATTAGAGGTTGTATTGCTTGTAATCAATGTGTTAAGAATAAAGATGAGAAATGTGCCATTGTTAATGATCCAGTTAATGATTGGATTCAGAAAATGAAGGAAGCAGATGGTATTATCTTAGGTTCTCCAGTACATTATTCTGCAATTGCAGGGACTATGAAGAGCTTTTTAGATAGAGCTTTTTATGTGACAAGTGTTAATGATATGATGCTAAGACATAAAGTAGGAGCACCTGTAGTGGCTGTAAGACGATCAGGTGGATTACCAACCTTCAATCAATTAAATAATTATATCAATTATTCTGAGATGATTATGCCAACTTCAAACTATTGGAATGTTATTCATGGTACTAAACCTGGAGATGTTTTAGAGGATGAAGAGGGTGTACAAATTATGAGAGTACTAGGAAAGAATATGGCTTGGCTGATGAAGTTGGTTGAGAATGGAGCTGATGAGGTAGAAGCACCAGTAAGGGAGCAGAAGAGATTTATGAACTTTATTAGATAGAATATAATTTAATGAGAAAAACCACCTTTAGCTTTAAAGCTAAAGGTGGTTTTTATTATGAATATAGATAAGATATAAATAATTGACAGTAGCTATAAGAGATAATAAAATATAAGCAAATATAAGATTCAATTTCTAGATATTCTAGGATATACTAAAGTATAAAAGCAAAGAATTTAAAAGAGGGTATTATTTTTAATCAAAATTTAATCTTTTATTAAGTAGCCTTTAATTTAAATGAGATATAATTACTAATACTTAGTTTTAAATGAAGTTGGAGGGTTGAAAATGGCAGCAGATAAGATACTTATTATAGAAGATGAGAAGAAGATAGCGCGTTTTTTAGAGTTAGAATTAAAGCATGAGGGCTATGAGATAGAGTTAAGCTATGATGGCAGAGAAGGCCTAGAGAAGATAAGGGGTGGAGATTTTGATTTAGTACTTTTAGACTTAATGCTCCCTAGTCTTAGTGGGTTGGAGATCTGCCGCAGAGTGAGAAAGGAATCTGATATTCCAATTATTATGCTGACTGCTAAAGATCAAGTGATGGATAAAGTTATGGGACTTGATTTGGGAGCTCATGATTATATAACTAAGCCCTTTGCTATAGAAGAACTCTTAGCTAGAATGAGGGGGATATTACGTAGAAACAAGCCTAATGAGACTCAAACTAATATCTTATCAATCAAAGGATTAGTTCTTAATACTGATATTAGACAGTTGACCATTAAGGGAGAGGTAGTTGATCTAACTAAGACCGAATATGATTTGCTATTATACTTATTAAAGAATAAAGGTTTAGTATTAACACGAGACCAGATTATTGAAGAGGTATGGGGTTATGATTATCCTGGAGATACCAATATTGTTGATGTATATATTAGATATTTAAGGTCAAAAATTGATGATAAGTATAATCAAAATTATATTTATACAGTAAGAGGGGTAGGCTATGTTATCAAAGATTAAGAATTTAAAATTTTGGCAGAAGAGTATTCCAATCTCTTTGAGATTAACTTTAACCTATGCACTTATCTTTTCTCTAGCTATAATAATTATCAGTGCAACTACATTCTATACTAGCAGGTATCTTGGTTTTCAAAGAATTAAAAAGGATATTAAGAATATTAATCAAGAGGTAGCTGATTATATCAGATCAGGAAGAGATCTTGATAGATCTATCTTTAAAAATCTTAATATTAGAAGGCCTATGGACTTAAAGGTTTATAATCAGGATGGAGAACTTTTATTTAAAAATAGTCCCCATGCTCCTATTATTGATATGAAAAGAAATTTAGGTGAAATAAGTATTTTAGAGATAAATGAGCAAAAGTGGAATCATGATAAGAAGAAAAGATTCTTTAAAAGAACAGTCTATTTAAATAATAAGCTTAGCTATCAAGGAGAAATTTTTTATATACAAGTCAGTTTTCCTTTAGCTGGGAGAGATGATATATTCAACATTTTAATGCTGGTATTGATTGCTACTAATATTTTGGGGATTATAGTCTCAATAATAGTTGGTAATTATATTTCCAAGAAGATCTTAAGACCGATAGGTCAAATAACTGATACAGCTAAGAAGATAACGATTAATCATCTTGATGATAGAATAGATAGTGAAGGGCCTGAAGATGAACTTAGAGAGTTGGCTACTACCTTTAATAATATGATTGATCGCTTACAGGAATCTATTGAGAAGCAGAAAGCCTTTGTTTCTGATGCTTCCCATGAATTGAGAACTCCAATTTCAGTGATTCAAGGCTATATTGATTTATTGGATCGGTGGGGCAAATCTGATCAAGAGGTTTTAAATGAATCTATTGAAGCAATTAAATCAGAGACTATGAATATGAAGAAGCTCTTAGAGCAGTTATTATTCTTAGCTCGTAGTGATAGAGAGAAAGATAGTTTTGAAAGAGTAGATTTTGAATTAGATGCTTTAATAGCTGAGGTTTATAGGGAGACAGAATTGATAGATAAAGAGCATAAAATTACTTTAAACAATAATGATAAGCTAAAGGTTAATGGAGATGAACAATTAATCAAGCAGCTTTTAAGAATTATAATTGATAATAGCCTTAAGTACACAGAAAGTGGTGGGAAGATAAGTATTGATTCTAAGCTACTAAATCATTTTGTAGAGATCACCATAGAAGATACAGGAATAGGGATTGCTAAAGAGGATTTAAATAATATCTTTGATAGATTTTATCGGGCTGATAAATCAAGGAATAGAGAGACTGGAGGCACTGGATTAGGATTATCTATTGCTAAATGGATAGTAGATAGCTATTTAGGGAAGATTGAGGTTAAAAGTGAATTAAATTGTGGGACTAAAGTAATTATAAAATTACCTACTTGCTAATTTAGCAGGTAGGTTTTTATTTTATTAAACTAGTTGAAAGTAACTTAAGGACTATTTATATTAGCGTGACAAGATAATTAAATATGTCTATCATTGACATATTTTATATATTATAATAAAATATTAGTAAGATAACAATATAAGTAATTGTGCACTGTTAAATAAACTTAGGTCTTTATTTGATCTATCATTAAATCGTAAACTTAGATATGAATAGTAAGTTGAGAAAAATAAAGGAGGGTTAATTATGAGCATATCAGTAGATATACATGATAGTCCTATTGTAAGATCAATGGGGAACAATAATGCTTTAACTGGAGCTAATGACTTAGATAAGCAAATTGAAGAATTAAAGCTAAAAAAAGAGATGTTAGAATATAAAATAGAAGCATTAACAAAACAAGATGTCAGCAAAAGTGATAAAAAGAAAGAGATATCTAGATTACAGCAAAAATTATTAAAAATTGAGATTAAATTAAGAAAGTTGGAATTACAAAAAAAGAAGAGAAAGAATATAGAAGAGAAGAAAGAAGAGGTTAAAGTAGAAAAGAATAAGTTAGAAAAAAATGATATAGTAGAAATTAAGAATAAATTTTCTGCTAAAGAAAGTACTAATTTAGATTCTGATGAGGTTAAGAAGCAAGAAATGATTGAAAAAGTTAAGAAAATTAATAAAGATAATTTAAAGAAGAATATTAAATTAATTGAAGAGATAGAAGAACTTAGTCAAGAAGGAATTAACATTAAAATTTAAGTATATAGAATATATTAATTTGGAGTTGGAATCAAATATAGAGAATAAACAATAAAAAATAGTAATTACTTTTGGGGATCTTGCTTATAAGATTCTTTTTTTATTTTTTTGTTTTTTATAGATTATTAATAAATTTCTAATTCAATTCTAATCTTTTTTTAATCTTTAGCTAATTGAGTTTTAATATTGGTAATTTATACTTATAGTAGCAAATATAATTAATAATTCATAGAAACGAAAGGGGGTGAGATAATGATTAGTGGAATAAGCAATAGCAGTTATTCAGTATCAAGTTATTACCAAACAAAAAATAAAGAAGCAGAGTTGATATCAAATTTAGATCAAGATGGAGATGAAGCCTTAAGCCAAGCTGAATTTGAAGAGCTCTCTGCAAAAATATCTGAAGATACTGGAATAACTATTGATAGTGAAGAAGCTTTTGCTCAGGCTGATGAGAATGAAGATGGAGTAGTCAATCAAAATGAGCTAAAAAATCTAATGGGGCCTAAAGAACATATGAAACAGATGAAATCAGGTGCTGTGGGAAGAGAAGCTCAAATTTTAGCTGAGTTTGATGAAGATGAAGACGAAGTTTTAAATGAGACTGAATTCTCAAACTTTGCAAGTGACCTATCAGAAAAAATAGGACAAGATATTGATGCTGAGGAGTTATTTGCTCAAATGGACTCAGATGAAGATGGTAGTGTTACTGAGGCTGAGATGAAAGCTTTTCAGCAAGAGAATAGACCACCTATGATGGGAGGAGGTCCAAAGCCTCCTCAAGCTTCAATGACTGAAGAAGCGATATCTAGCTTTGATGAAGATGAAGACGAAGCTTTAAATGAGAGTGAATTCTCAAACTTTGCAAGTGACCTATCAGAAAAGATAGGACAAGATATTAATGCTGAGGAGTTATTTGCTCAAATGGACTCAGATGAAGATGGTAGTGTTACTAAGGCTGAAATGGAAGACTTCCACCAAGAAAATAGACCACCTATGATGAGTCAAAAGTTAGAAGCTTATCAGCCTTCATTTAATACTGAGGATTCTGAAAACTTAATTAATATGATTGGATAGAGGATTAAACCCTAGTTGCTTAAGCAACTAGGGTTTTTTATAGTTTACAGGGGTAGTATTAAGTATAGAGATAAAAAATTTTTAATTAAATTTTAATCTTAGCCTAAGAGGAGTTTAATCTTGATTGTTTAAACTATAACTATAATATGAGTTAAAGGAGGATTTAAAGTTGAAGTTAGCTAAAGAGATTAAAGTATTAGTATTCTTATTAATAATGTTTCCTGTAATTTCTATGCCAGTATTCGCTGATAGTAAAGAGAAGATAGATAGATTTGAGGCTGTAAAGATTGCCTTAGAAGATAGTATAGATGTAGAAATTGCAAAGTTAGACTTAGATAATGCAGAACTTAATTACCAAAAAAGTCAAGCAGAAAATTTACTAACTCAATCAGCTTATGCTAATTTAGTAGCTGAAGAGAATTTATTACAGGCTAAAAAAGATTATTATCAAAGTCAGACTGGATTAATTAATCAAATCTTAACAGAATATTCAGAGCTTACATTACTTAAGCAGAAGTTAGAATTAACTGAGAAGAAGGTGGAATTAGAAAAGAGCTTATTAGATAAAGTAGAGTTAGCAGTTAAAAGAGGTTATAAGGATAAGTTAGAATTATTGAAACAGAGAAATGACTATAATGAGATGGTATTGAGTTTAGAAGAGTTAGCAGATGATTATGAAGAAAAGCTAATAACTCTCAAATTAAATCTTGACTTAAATACAGATCAAAAGCTTGCTTTACAGCTTTGGTCTTCAGATCAGATATGGGAGATAGATAAAGCCGAGGCAATGGAAAGTGCCATAAAGAATAGTTTTGATCTGGAATTAAAAGAAGAAGCTATAGATTTGGCTCAAAGAGAATTAAAGAAAGCAAAACAGATATCTAGTCCACAACTAGATTTAGAAGAGCTTAAAAACAACTTTAAGATTGCCAAATTAGAGAAATTAAAGGCAGAGAATGATTTAACTATAACTACAGAAAAGAATTATTACAACTTTAAGCAGGCAGTTAAGAAGATAGCATCAGAGGAAAATAAATTAACTACGAGCAGAGAAGATTATCAACTTCTAAAGCAAGAAGAAGAGAAAGGGTTAAAATCTGCTGATGATTTACTTTCTGCCGAGATAGAGTTTTTAGAAGCAAGATATAATTATCAATCAGCTATAGCAGATTATTATTTGAATAAATTACAATTAAAGATTGATATGGGTGTAGAGATAGAGGTGTTGATCGATGAGATTTAGCTATAAGTTATTACTATTATCAGTTATGATGATTCTGCTAGCTTCTTTTGAGATGACAGCTTTTGCTGCAGAGATTACTCTTCAAGAAGCTATTGAAGCAGGACTTAATAATAATTCAGATATTTTAGATGCTAAAGATAATCTAGTAAGTATAGAAAGAGAATTAAAGCAATTGCAAGCAGATGATGATTGGCACTTAGATCTAAATGTAGATAGCTATGCCCATGAATTGGATTTAGATGATGAATTAAGTGATGTAGAATTTTCTATTACAGGTAGTAAAACTTATTGGGGAGGTTTGACCTTGGAATCTGAACTTTATGGAAGTGGTGATTATTCTTCACAGGAAGATCTAAGTGATGATGAAACAGGTCTTAAATTAAAGCTAAGCCAGGATCTTTATCCAAGAATAGCAAATCAATCAGAACAGAGTTATATTAAGACCCAATTGGATCTGCAGGCAGCTAAAAGTGAATTAGAGGAAGAGAAGCAAGCAAAGATCATTACTTGGATAAGAGATTATCTTAATTTATTGCGTTTAAAAGAAAAGTATGAAGTTGCAGTTAAGAAGAATGAGTTGGCTCTTAATAATTTTAAAGAGGTTAATGATAAAAAGAGAATTAATGAAGCTAGTGAAATAGATATCTTAACAGCTCAGATAGAATTAGAAGAGAGTCAATACAATTTAAAGGAAGCAGATAATAATTATCAGCAAGCTAAAAAATCCTTCTATCATCAATTAAAGCTGGAGAATCAAGATGAATTAGTCTTAAGTGGTGATTCTAAATACCTAGTAATGTTAGAAGAGATGGCTTTAAGTCAAGAAATTAATTTTGATGATCAAGCTAAATTATTAGATTTAAGCAGTGTTAATAGTGTAGATCTATTGAAGAATAAATTACAACAAGATAGTATCAGAGATGATTTGGAATGGAGTAAAGCTGAGGATAAGCCAAATCTTGATTTAACAGGTAGTTATGATAGTGTTGATCAAGACTGGGGTGTAGGTCTTAGTTTATCCTATAATCTCTTTGATTCTGGTAAGCAGAAATTAGCAGAAGAAGATTTAGAAGCAGAATTAAATTCTCTAGAACGAGAGCATAATGATCTGATTAGAGATTTAAGCTTAGACTTAGAGGAAATTATTGATCAAATTAGACTAACTGAGACTAAATTAGGGACAAAGAAGCTTAGTCTATCAAAAACAAAATTAGAAAAGAAGATAGCTGAAGAACAATTGGCTAGAGGTTTAATTGATAAGTGGGAGTTGAAAGAGAAAAAATTGGCTTTAAGAGAGGCTGAGATTAATCAAAAGGAAGTAGAAGATGAGTTATTAGTTAATAAATTAGAATTAATTAAGCTGCTAGGCATGGGGTATTTTGAAGGAGGGAATAAGCTTGAAAAGATCAATTAGTATTATTTTAATAGTTATTTTAATTGGAGGTATAGGATTCTTCTTTTGGCAGAAGAATTCAGCTGATAAAGCAGCTACCTCTACTCAAAGAAGCAGACGTAGAAATATGACTATCACAGTTAATAAGTCTAGCTTAGAAGAGACAATTTCAGGTAGTGGTTATGTAAAGCCAATTGAAGAAAATTCATTATCTTTTGCTAGTCGTGGTGCTACTGGAGGAGAGATAGAGGTGATTAAGGTTCAAGAAGGTGATAGAGTAGAGAAGGGTCAGCTTCTAGCAGAGATTGATAGTGATGATGAACGATTAGATTATTTGAATACTAAGAATAATTACGAACAGACCCTAATCAGTGGTTCAAAAACAGAGATTGAAGAGGCCAAATTAAAGCTAGAGATAGCTAAAAAGTCTTTAGGTGGTACTAAGTTAAAAGCTCCATTTACCGGAATAATTACTGAAGTTGCTGTAGAAGAGGGTGATTATGTTGAATCAAATGATACTGTAGTTCAAGTAATAGATAATAGTGCCTATGAGGTTGAGATAGATATTGATGAAAGTGAAAGTAGACAATTAAAATTGGGGCAAAAAGCAAGAATAACTATGGAGGCTTTACCTGGTGAAGAGTTAAGGGGAGAGGTTGTTGATATCTCTGCGATAGCCGAAGAAGATAGTGGAGTTGTTACTGTACCAGTTACTATCTTAATTAAGGATGAAATTGAGTTTATTAAATCTAACTTTTCAGCAGAGGTTGAGATAATTGTTAGTGAGGTTAATAATAAATTGATGATCCCCTTAACAGCAATCTTTAATGAAAAGGGACAGACTAAAGCTATGAAGATAGTAGATGGTAAAGAAGTTCCAGTCAATATTAAGACAGGTGTAAGTAGTGGAGTATATGTTGTTGTTCTTGATGGATTAGTTGAAGGTGATGAGATCTTAATTAACACTCATAATGCTGGAACTACTAATGCTCAGAACTCTAAGCAAGGATTTGGAGGTCCATTTCCTCCTGGAGGTATGGGAAGGGGGAGAAAATAGTGATAGAAGTAGCTGATTTAAAAAAAGTATATCAAAGTGGAGAGATAGCTGTTGAAGCTTTAAAAGGGATCTCTTTTAAGATTGAAGATGGGGAGATGGTAGCTATTGTAGGACCTTCTGGTTCTGGAAAATCTACTTTGATGAATCTATTGGGCTGTTTAGATATTCCAACTTCGGGAAACTATTTTCTAGACTCTAAAGATGTTAGTAAAGCCAATGATAATGAGCTGGCTGGAGTACGAAATAATAAGATAGGTTTTGTCTTTCAGAAATTCAACCTTTTAGCTAGGGATTCCATACTTCATAATGTAGAGACTCCTTTGATTTATGCAGGGGTTAAGAAGAAGGAGAGAATAAAGAGGGCAACTAACTTACTTACTAAAGTCGGGTTAGGCGATCGCTTAGACCATAATCCCAATGAAATTTCAGGTGGACAGCGGCAAAGAGTGGCTGTAGCTAGGGCTTTGGTTAATAACCCTTCTTTGATACTAGCTGATGAACCAACAGGAAATCTTGATTCCAAGACAGAAGCTGAGATTATTGATCTATTTCATGAGTTAAATCAACAAGGCCATACTATTGTCATAGTTACCCACTCTGAAGAGGTAGCAAGGCAGACCAATAGAATCATTCATATCCTTGATGGAGAGTTAGTAAAGGATGAGGTGATAGGATGATTTTAGAGACCTTTATTATTGCAGTAAGGAGCCTAAATTCTAATAAATTAAGAACATTACTTTCTATGCTAGGGATTATTATTGGAGTTGGGGCAGTAATTGCCATTGTTTCTATCGGAACAGGTAGTCAGCAACAGATTACAGCAAATATTTCTGATTTAGGATCTAATGTAATTAATATTAATCAGGGATGGGGTAGAAGGTTAAGCTCTTCCTCTAGCGACTTCACTTTAGAGATGGCTGAATATATCGAGAAGACAAGTCCAGCAGTTAAAATGGTAATGCCTAACCTTGAAGCATCAGGTTTATTAATTAGTGGTGAGAATGATTTAAGAGCAACTATAGTAGGAACGGAAGCATATTATCAGAAGTTAAATAAATATTATCCTAGCAGAGGAAAGTTTATTGATCAATCAGTTATAGATAATGCTAGTGATGTGATAGTCTTAGGCTCTGAGTTGGTAGAAGAACTATATGCTAATGAAGATCCCTTAGGTCAGAAGATAAAGTTTAATTATAATGGTCGTACTTTTGTCTTTACTATAATTGGGGTAATGGAGGAGAAAGGTAGAGGTATTGTTGATGATTTAAATGATCAAGCCTATATCCCTATGACCACTTATTTAAATAAATTAGCTAATTCTAATGAGGTAAGTGGTTTTATTGCTCAAGCCAATTCTTCTGAAGAGGCCACAGAAGCAGTAGAACAGATAGAGTATTTTATGACTAAATATCTTGGTGATGAAGATGATTTTCGAATTAGAAGTCAAGATCAGATCTTAGATACAATTAGTAGTGTGACAGAATCTATGAGTTTAATGTTAGGAGGAATTGCTGCTATCTCCTTAGTTGTTGGTGGAATTGGGATTATGAATATTATGTTAGTATCGGTGACTGAAAGAACAAGTGAGATTGGTATTCGTAAAGCCTTAGGTGCCAAGAAGAAGGATATCTTAACCCAATTCTTAATTGAATCTCTATGTCTTAGTGGTATTGGTGGTGCTATAGGAGTTGGAATAGGTTATGTAGCTGCCTATTTGATTTCAAACATAGGAGATTGGCCTTTTGTCGTCAACTCATCATCTGTAGTAGTCGCTTTTAGTTTTTCCTTATTAATAGGTATCTTCTTTGGAATTTATCCAGCCATGAAAGCAGCTAATTTAGCACCAGTAGATGCATTGAATTATGAATAGAATAATGTGATAGATGATCTATTTTTATCAGATCTAGAAATGACAGGCAGAAGTTAGTTATTTCAAATCAGTATATATAAGCAAAGCACTCAGATTATTAAAATCTGAGTGCTTTTGCTTTTTAATAATATTTCAAATATTGATCCATAATAAGCTTACAATCAATATTTCAGGAAGTGGTGAAATGTTATTTAATATTCTTTTAGGTTTTGTACTACCTTGGATATTAGGAGTGATGATTTACAAGAAATCATCTAAAATTATTTTATTCATTGCTCCTGTTAGTGCTGTTGTAGCCAATATAATAAATACAATCTTTATCTATTATGAATTTTGGAGTGTTAAGCCTGATACTGCTAAAGGTTTAGAAAGATTACCTTATGATACTGGTGTATATGCTGTTGCAGGTAGTGCTATGGTATATTTGATTAACTATCATAGAGTGAATAATTATATAGTGATATTATTGATAAGTCTGATTACAACTCTAGGAGAAGGGTTATTGCTTTTGATTAATAGAGTTTCATACCATAAAGGGTGGAATATATACTTGACATTTCTGTCTTATTTATTTGCTTATATTGTAGTTTATATTTATTATCTGATGATAAAAGAAGAAAAATTATAAAATTAAATATATTGATAGAAGTCAAACACTGATCAATAGATGGGTGTTTTTTGTTTTAGATAATCTTCTTTGGCATTAAATTAAAAAGATGTAACATATCTTATTTTATCTACATATATTAAAAGTAATTCTAAGGTTGAAAAAGGAGGTTATCCGATGAATCAAATTTCTGAGATTGAGATGCTGATAGAGAAATATCAGTCTAAAGCTGATGATCCAAATCTTTCTAAATTCTCAAAATTAGCATATGCAAATATGATTAGAGATTTAGAATTATTTAAAAAGAATATTTTAGAGAGTTAGTTCTTCTCTTACATTATAAATTAAATTTTATGGAGAGTACTTGGCATTAAGCTAGGTATTTTTTATTTTAATGAGGTGAAAATATGAAAGAGTTAAGTGAAGAAGAGTTACTTAATGATCTATTATGTGACTTGATGATAGTAGATTTAGAGCTGCAGAAAGAAGAGATAAATTTGGGAATAATAGAGAATAAGCTTAAAGAATCGATTAGCAATTGTAAGAGCATTATTGGATTGATTAGCGATACTAAAGTTGTAGGGGAAGTTAGCAAAAATAGATAATAAGTGATATTAAAAGTGAAGATTAAAATCAAATTTCCAAAATTTAGATTAGAGCAATTAGTAACAAAGATAATAAGAGGATAAGTTTAGCTGACTTTAAAATAGGAGTTCAAGCTTCCAGAAATGGAGTTTATCAAAAATGATTAAGGGAAGAATAAATCTCTAGATTATGGCAGAGAGTATAAATAGAGAGAGAATTGTCTAAAGGCTTTGAAAGCTAAGGAGGAATAAAAATGTTTGAAGCACAAAGTGAAAATCTTTTAAGTGGGATAGTAGCAGAAGAAGTAAGTGAAGAGAATCAAGAGCAATTTATGATTAGTGATGATTCCAAAGCAGACTTGGCCTTGGAAAAGCTAAGAGAGTTAACAGCTAGAAAGAAAGAGAAAGAAGAATTGGCAGAAGAAAGAAAGCTAATGATCGATAGATGGCTGTCAGATGAAACTTCTAAGATTGATACTAAGATAGAATATTTTGAAGATTTACTAGCTGGTTATGCTAGAATGTTGAAGGAAAGAGATCCCAAGCTTAAGACTTATTCACTTCCTTTTGGTAAATTAAAGTTTAGAAAGCAGAAACCCAAGTGGAAGTATGAAGAAGGTAAATTATTGAGATTTTTGAAACTAACAGGTATAGATGTTATTAAAGTGAAAGAAAAGGTCGATAGGCAGGCATTAAAAAATATGGTTAAGATAGTGGGCAATAAAGTGGTTCATACTGAGACAGGAGAAGTTATTGATGGAGTTGAGATTGAAGAAAGAGGTGAGAAATTTAGCATAGATATTTAAATACTAATTCTCAGTCTTAATCTGATTAATATATTTTATAGCAAATGCTTTTCCCTATGGTATAAATTAACACTTCTGATTAATTTGAATATAATAGTATATATCTGATTAATTAGGGGGTGAATTTATGGGTGCTTATCCGCGTCCGCCACGTCGGCGCAGATGTCCTGTAGGGTCAAGAGAATATACAGTTAGACGAGGTGATACTTTCTTTTCAATAGCAAGGGATTTTAATACAACAGTAGCTGAACTAAGGAGATTAAATCCAAGAATCAATCCAAATAGGCTTAGACCTGGTCAAGTTATTTGCGTGCCAAGAAGAGAGCCAGGACCTCCTTGTCCTCCATGTCCACGCCAATAAGTTAAAATAGATATTGGCTCTGATATCAAAGTCTATCTAATTGAAATATTCTTATATTTAAACAATGGCAATAAATCCTTTACAAGCTATAAGGGTGTAAAGGATTTATTGTTAATTTTTTATAATAATTGATGAATAATCAATAGCTTAAAGGTTTTTTTAATCTAATGGATAAATAATTATTTATGCTAGATAAGTTGAAGTAATAATTTCTTAAATTGCAATAATAAATTGAACATTTTCAAACTGTAATAATTTGGTTATTTAGTCATAAAGAATTTGTTTTAATTTATCTTCAAATATTTCATCAGGGGTTAGGTAATCTAAGATTTTTCTTGGTAAAGTATTGCACCAGTTTTGGACTCTAGCAATAGATTCAATAGAGAATTGGTTTAGACTATTACCTTTAGGGATAAAGCGTCTTATAAGACCATTATGACGCTCATTAGTTCCTCTTTCCCATGATGAATATGGATGTGCAAAGTATACTTTAGTATCACTAATTTGCTCTAAAAATGACATTTGAGCAAACTCAGAGCCATTATCACAAGTGAAGCTTTTAAATACTTTTGGAAAACAATCTCCTGCTTCATTAACGAGCTTTAAAATAGCATCTTGAACTGCTTGAGCAGTCTTGGCAGGTATTTTACGAATAATTTCTTTACGAGTCATACGTTCTGTCATAGTAAGTAAAACTGATTCATTTTTAGTCTTTTTGCCTATCATAGTGTCAATTTCCCAGTGACCAAACTCACTACGATTATTAATACTTTCAGGGCGTTGATCTATACTTATACCAAGCTTCTTTTTATTATTTTTAGTACGATTTGTTTTTGAAGAGCGTTTAAGCTTTAAGGGTAAATCAATGTTTTTGATTGTCAATAATCCAGCGTTAACATAGTTATACAGCGTCTTAGTAGACACCATTTCTGACTTTGAAAATTTATTATGAAGTTTTGCTGCACCACATATAGCATCAAGAGAATGTCCTTTTTGGTAGAATTGTTCCACAACATAGTCAATAAAGTATTCACATTGTAAAAGCTTAAACTTAGGACCACAATTTTTGCGATTAGATTCATAAACTCTTTGACCAGTGTCAGGATAATAAGCCATAACCTTTTTATTAGCTTTAATTTGAGAAACTGTACCACGTTTAGCTCGTTTCTAATCGTATTAGAAGCTCTACCTAAACGTTTTGCAATAGCATTTGATTATTCCTAAGCAATGGGCAATAAATCTTATACAAAGCTATAGGGTTTATAAGGATTTAGTGTTAAATTTTATAATAATTGATGAATAATCAATAGCTTAAAGTTGGTTACTTTGTGGATAATTAATTATTTATGCTAGATACGTTGGAATTTTTAATTTTCTTAAATTTACAATGAAGCTTTTTTGAAAATTTACAAATCTACACAAATAATTCAAATTTCCTTAGAAAGAAATTGAATCCTAAACTTTTTTTGACGCTGATTATCACTGATTAAATTCGATTTAACCTAAGATTTTTCTTGGTAAAGTATTGCACCAGTTTTGGACTCTAGCAATAGATTCAAAGAGAGAATTGGTTTAGACTATTACCTTTAGGGATAAAGCGTCTTATAAGACCATTATGACGCTCATTAGTTCCTCTTTCCCATGATGAATATGGGATGTGCAAAGTATACTTTAGTATCACTAATTTGCTCTAAAAATGACATTTGAGCAAACTCAGAGCCATTATCACAAGTGAAGCTTTTAAATACTTTTGGAAAACAATCTCCTGCTTCATTAACGAGCTTTAAAATAGCATCTTGAACTGCTTGAGCAGTCTTGGCAGGTATTTTACGAATAATTTCTTTACGAGTCATACGTTCTGTCATAGTAAGTAAAACTGATTCATTTTTAGTCTTTTTGCCTATCATAGTGTCAATTTCCCAGTGACCAAACTCACTACGATTATTAATACTTTCAGGGCGTTGATCTATACTTATACCAAGCTTCTTTTTATTATTTTTAGTACGATTTGTTTTTGAAGAGCGTTTAAGCTTTAAGGGTAAATCAATGTTTTTGATTGTCAATAATCCAGCGTTAACATAGTTATACAGCGTCTTAGTAGACACCATTTCTGACTTTGAAAATTTATTATGAAGTTTTGCTGCACCACATATAGCATCAAGAGAATGTCCTTTTTGGTAGAATTGTTCCACAACATAGTCAATAAAGTATTCACATTGTAAAAGCTTAAACTTAGGACCACAATTTTTGCGATTAGATTCATAAACTCTTTGACCAGTGTCAGGATAATAAGCCATAACCTTTTTATTAGCTTTAATTTGAGAAACTGTACCACGTTTTAGCTCGTTTCTAATCGTATTAGAAGCTCTACCTAAACGTTTTGCAATAGCATTTGGATTCATTCCTTCGGAATGTAATAATGCAATTTGACCACGTTCATAAGCATTTAAGTGTTTATTTTTTCGGGATTTTGGTGTATCATTTAAGTAAGTCATAGTGTGCACCCTCCTGTAATTGGTTACTTTGTGGTGATTTAATTATATTACAGTTTGGTGCCCTATGGCTATTTTTATTTTGTTCAATTTGATTTTACAATGAAGCTTTTTTATGAATTTAACAAATCTACACAAATAATTCAAATTTCCTTAGAAAGAAATTGAATCCTAAACCTTTTTTTGACGCTGATTATCACTGATTAAATTCCGATTTAAACCTTAATAATCTTGTATTCTTTAAATTAAGTATATAATAATAAATTAATTCTTCAATCCTTTAGTCCTGTTAATTCGTGGCTAAAAATTATTTTAGTAAGTACTTATGTTTTAATCAAATTCTTTAATTCAATCTATATAGATAATTAATGATAAAATGATAAAGATCAAATTATAAATATTAAATAGTTGTATATAATATGAAGAAATATAGGGAGAGTAGATTTATGGCTTTTAAATGGTATAGTCAAAGTAGCAATATAAATTGTGGTGGATATGGAAGTATAGAAGATTTTCTAGATAGTAATCTAGATGAGTATCTAAGTGCTTTAGATGTGTTTGTAAATAGCAATTTAGAATTTAAAGTTGGAGATCCACAGATTGAGCTTTGGAAGAATAATTATGACTTTTTAAGTGAGCAATTTAAAGGCTTGCTTCAGCTAGATCAAAGTTATAGCAAGCTATACATAGCCTTTGAATATTTATTTGCCAAGGAGAATGCTAGGAGAGCAGATTTGGTATTATTTTCTAAGGACAGGGTTATTATTTTAGATTTGAAGAGAAAAGCTTCTTATAACTATGATGATCTAGAAAGAGTTATATCATATCAGCGGGATTTGAGTAATTATCATCAACAGACTAGAGAAGATGAGTTAAAGCTTAAGTCTTATCTAGTATTAAAGCAGGGAATAAAGAATTATGGAGATCAAGCTGGGATTAAGATACTAAATCAAAGTAATTTCAGCAGTGAATTAAGTGCTTTAAATTTAGTCCCTGTAAGTGAGGAATATGTAGAGAGCTGGTTAAGCTCTAAGTATCAATCCTCTTCTAATATTATAGAGTCTATTGTTAAAGTATTTAAAGAAGAAAAATTAGCTGAAATTGGAAGTGTTAAAGGAAGAGAGATTAGAGATACAATAGATTATTTAAAGCAGATTATTCATTATAATGAGGTTAAGTATAAGCAGAAGAATTTGGTCTTTCTTAGAGGAGTACCTGGCTCAGGTAAGACTTTGGCTGCTATAAAGTTGATCCATGATTATAATAATTATAAGTTGAGAAAGGATAATAATCCATTAGCAGCAGTTTACTTATCAAAAAATGGAAGCTTAATCAGTATCTTAAAGGATAAATTAGCTGAAATTCCAGGAGACTTAAAATCATCTCTACGAAGTGTTTATAGTTATAAGAGGGAACATATGAATAATCCTAAGGTTCCTTTGGAGAATGTACTAATCTTTGATGATGCCCAAAGAGCTTGGGATGAAAAACGGATGAAGAGCAGTGATTCAGAAGCTGATGTGCTGCTAAAGACTGGCCATAAGATTTATAGAACTAAGGGCAGTGCAACAATAATCTGCTTAATCGGAGCAGGACAAGCTATACATACTGGTGAAGAAGAAGGGATTGAACTATGGCAAAAAGCCTTAAGTAAGAGAGGGATTAATAATTGGAATGTATATTGCTCTGCTGAGTATGAAGACCTCTTTAAAGATGCAGCAAGTCTAACAGTAGATCAGAGCTTAAGTCTTGATTATTCTATTAGAAACAATTTAATAGATACAAGTCCATGGATAGAAGCTCTACTTCAAGGTGATCTTAGGAGTGTAAGTGAGAATTTAGCTAGGATATATGAAGATGGTTTGGTTTTGAGGATAACTAGAGATTTTCAAAAAGCCCAAGATTTTGTCAAAAAGCAGGAGACTGAGCATAAGGATATTAGCTATGGATTGTTGATTTCATCTAAGGTTAGAGATAAGGATGTGAAGTATAAGATAAATGGTGGTCGTTATTATGGAAGTTTTATGAAGCCTGAAGAGGTTGAAGAGTGGTTTAAAGGTAAGAATAAGCATTTAAATCAAGGGGCTTCAGAATTTGCTTGTCAAGGATTGGAGTTAGATTATCCAATAGTCTGCTTTGGAGGTGACTATTATTATAATGGTCAAGAGTGGGAGATAGAAGAGGGAGTTAGAAGGTATAATGCTAGTAAGTATAAAGATTTTTCTAAGATAGTTGAGAATGTCTATCGAGTATTATTGTCAAGAGCTCGTAAGGGGATGGTGATTTATATTCCAGAACTTGATAGATTGGATAAGACTTATGAATTTTTAGTGAAGGCGGGGCTTTGGGAGTTGTAGGATTGACAAATTAATATAAAATTTTATGAACTAGGAATTAAAAATAATTTTGACACAGACTAAGTTTTTGATCAAAAAGTAGATAAAGGTTGAAAAAATGGAATCATTGTGAATTTTAATTCATGATTTGATCAGATTTTAGTCTGCGTCTAAAAAGGTGTTATTTTTTAAGGAGTTATGCATTTAATTATGATTTAAAATTTAAGTTTAATGATTATAGAAGAGTGGATGAACTTATCCAAAAAGTATTTTTTAGTTTCATAAGGTTGATATTCTTTTTACAGTTTAAATTTGTCTACCTTACTTATTCCTTGGATTGGATGTCTTAATTAAATTTCCCATCAAGCCTACTATATTATCATTAATAGTTATCTCATTAAGTCTTGCTATAAGTTCTTCTTTATCCTCTGAAGTTATAGTTGCCTTTTCTTCAATATTATTCTTCAATTCATTGATCTGCTTGTTCTTCAAATCTATTATCCGTTCATACTCACTTTCCATTTTAGTCCAGTTTCTATTAAGTAGATTGATGAAGGAAGCCATCTCATCTGAACTACCAACTATTCGATTAAGCAATAATAGATTCAAGGCTAATACCTCTGGGATCTCTTGGTGGGAATATCTTAGTTGATGATCTATTTCACCATAACCTTCTTCAAAGATTGTCCTAACTTGAATCTCAGTGATAACCTTCTGATTGGTTGGAAAGAACTCGATCAAATAATGTACCGAGCGATAGCCTGATTTTCTAGATTTAATCTGAATATTTAACTCTTCAAATCTTTTGGTATCGTCACCTTCACGAACATTGGCAGTTATCTCAATAACCTTCCAAGTCTTTGAGATGAAGTTATGTATCTTTTCCCAATCATCTTTAAAGATATGTATAGCTCTAACTCCGATTAAATCAGTGATCTCCTCTTTATAGTTATCAATAGAGAACTGAAAATTTTCTCCATACTTCTCCTTTCGATTAGGTGTCTTTCTAATAATCTTTTCAATTAAATGGTCAGGATCTTTGACTCTAGATTTTACTGAATGTATCTTCTCATGCCTTCTAAGAGTATTGGCGATAAAGTCAGCCTGGGTTTCATAGCTGGTTCTATATGTATTAAAGTCATGATATATCTCCATTAAAGTATTCCAATCTATCTGAGCTTTGCTGATATCATCTTTACTTAGATGATATTTTTTTAAGAAGTCTTTTTGCTTAAAGTCCATTCTATACCTCCTATGTATAATCTGATAATTATAGCTTTAAATTTCAGTTGATTTTCTAGATACATCTTCTATTATAACATTGTTAAAGAGTAATTTCATTCTTAGTCAATAGTTAAGACCTTTGCTAAAAAATAAGATGGTATGTTTGAGACATACCACCTTTAATTAAGAGATTGATTTATAAAATCAATTATTCTCTGATTGATTTTAGCTAGATTATCTTCTTGGATTTCTAGTTCAAAGTTATCGTATTTGTCTTGAGAATATTGATATAAGGGATCATAGTAATTTTCTAGAATGAAGCTGACTACCTTTTCTAGTTCACCATCTTGGCAGAGGTTAATTAATCTCTCATAATTCTTCTTACCTGTCTTTTTAATAATATGTTTTTGGATTGCACTAATAGATTCTACAGCTTGATCAATTAGGCTTTGATAATCTTCTTCATAACTACCTTTATATTCATCAATAATTAATTTAACTCTGCTGCTTAGAGATCTTTGAATCAAGATGTGAATTCCATTAGCAATAGCCTCTAATAGAAATTCAGGGACAACTGAAATACCGACCCTTTTACTTTCGGCTTCTATAGCAATTATACTTTCGTCTTCAAGTTCTTGTAGCTTCTCCCATAGTAATGAATCAAACATCTTAGGATTGGTAGGTTGCCCAAGCCCCATGCTACCAAAAGCAGACCCACGATGATTTGCTAAACCTTCTAGATCAATGATAGGAATTCCAGCTGCTTCTAGTCGATAGAGTAGTTCAGTTTTGCCTACACCTGTAAATCCATGGAGTACTACTAATCTGCTCTGAAGCTTATAATTTTCTAATTCATCTAAGATAAAATGGCGATAGCTTTTATAGCCTCCAGTTAATTTATAGACTTTTAAGCCAGCCAATTTGCAAAAAACAGCAATACTTTCGCTTCTCATTCCACCTCGGGCACAGAAAACAACTACATCTTTATACTCTTTAGTTAATCTTTTGATCTTTCTAATAAAACTAGGAATCTTAGGTGAAACTAGATCAACTGCCAGTAATCTTGCTTCAGCAGGGCTTTTTTGAGTATAGATTGTTCCTATTTTGCTATGCTCTTGATTAGTGAAAATAGGAATATTAATAGCATCTGGTATAGTAGATTCAGCAAACTCTTTGGGAGTTCTAACATCGATATAGGCTATGGAATCTTTATCTAATGTTTCTTGATAAGTTATAGTTTTCATTTTCAACGCTCCTATTTAGTTTAAACTTTGGATTATATTACTTTGTATTCTTTAATTATTAGATAATTCCTTTCTGAAATCACATAATATAGATATCAACATTGTTAATGTTTAGATGATTTATTATAATATTAATTAGCAGCTTGCTTTAGTAGAAAGATTGCGAGGTATAGATAATATAAAGCTTATCAATAGATAGTTTAATCAATTATGGTTAATAAATACATTATAAAGGTCCAAACTTAGAGTAGAAGTTAATAGGTTAATTTAGAATAATGTAGATTAAAAAGTATTGCAATATACTTATTAGATTTTACTCTAGGATCAGATAGTTATATTAATTGGAGGTTATTTAGGTGATATATTTAAATAATGCAGCTACAACTTGGCCTAAGCCAGAGCGAGTTTATCAAGAGATAGATAATTTCTTTAGAAATTATGGGACAAATCCTAGTAGAGGGGGGAGTTTAGGTCTTTCTATAGTAGAGAGGAAAATATTCGGAATTCGAGAGAAGTTAGCAGCTTTAATTAATGCTCAAAATTCAGCAAGGATTATATTCACCTCTGGGGCAACTGAATCCTTGAATTTAGGGATAAAGGGAATAGTGAAGAAAGGAGATCATGTTATTACTAGTTGCCTTGAACATAATTCAGTTTTACGCCCTTTAAATAAGCTAAAAAAGGATTTGGGGATTGAAGTAAGCTATATTGATGTCGATGAATTTGGAACTTTAGATCCTAAATCAGTTGCAGAAGCAATCAGAGAAGATACTCGTCTGATTATAACTAGCCATGCATCTAATGTAATTGGTACTTTGGTTGATATTAAGGAGATTGCTCAGCTAGCTAGAAAGAATAATATTCTATATATGGTAGATGCAGCCCAGACCGCTGGGGTATTTCCTATTGATCTAGAAGAGGTGGAGATAGATCTGTTAGCAATGCCAGGCCATAAATCTTTGTATGGGCCTCCAGGAATAGGTGTATTATATATTCGAGAAGGAATTGAGTTGGATACTTTAATAGAGGGAGGAACAGGGAGTAATTCCTTAGACCCTTATCAACCTCAAGTAATTCCAGATAGATATGAAAGTGGAACTCAGAATACAATTGGAATTATTGGATTGGGATCAGGGATAGATTTTATTAATCAAACTGGTCTGCTAGAGATTAAAGAGCATGAATTAGAGTTGACTGATCAGTTGCTAAAAGGCTTAACTGCTAGAGAAGAAGTTGTTGTCTATGGCAGAAAAGATACTGTTTCTAGAGCTCCGGTTGTAGCTTTTAACCTTAAGGGACAAGGAGCTGCAGAGGTAGCTTATCTATTAGAAAATAAGTATTCAATTGCTCTGCGGGCTGGACTTCATTGTGCTCCCTTAGTCCACAAATCTTTAGGAACTCTAGAACAGGGGATGATTAGAGTTAGTTTCTCTTATTTCAATACTAAACAGGATGTAGAGGCCCTGTTAAAGGCTATAGATGAAATACTAAAAGAAATTAAGTAATTAATTTATTGTGCCAATAGAGATAGGAGATAGGGGATAGGAGATAGGGGATAGGAGATAGGGACTAGATAAACCCTAACTCCTATGCCCTAGAGCCTAACACCGAAAATTGTTGCACTATACCCATTACAAGATACTTTCACACAGTATTGATTATTATGATTTATTCTTAAAATTGATAGAATAATACAAGATTTATCCTAAGCTTTTCTTGAAAGGAGTATATTTGATGGAAGATAAAAGAAGGTCTTATTTAAGAGAAATTCCAGCTGTGAATGATTTATTAGCCGAAGATTTAGGTCAAGAGTTAATAGCAGAATATGGCCATCAGTTACTGGTAGAAGAGATCAGATCTTTATTAGGTCGATTAAGGAAGAAGATATTAGATGCCAGTTTAGCAGAGTTAGAAGCTAAGTTAATTGATCTAAGGAAGAGCAAAATCTTAAAAGAAGTTAGAGAAGAACTTAGAGTTCAGAAAAGTTCTAAGCTAATGCCTGTAATTAATGCTACTGGTGTAGTAATCCATACAAATCTTGGTCGTTCCCTCTTATCTCAGTCTGCTCAAGTGGCTTTAGAACAGGTGAGTAAGAATTATTCAACTTTGGAGGTTGACAGAGTTAGTGGTGAGCGTGGTTCTCGCTATGAAGTTGTAGAAGGAATTTTAAAAGAATTAACTGGAGCAGAGGCTGCTTTAGTAGTCAATAACAATGCAGCAGCAGTCTTATTGATTTTAAGTACTTTAGCTAAAGATAAAGAGGTAATAATTTCAAGGGGGCAATTAGTAGAGATCGGTGGTTCCTTTCGGATTCCAGCTGTAATGGAACAGAGTGGAGCTGAATTAAAAGAGGTAGGATGTACTAATAAGGTTCATTTAACAGATTATCAAGAGGCAATTAGAGAAGAGACTGCCTTGATCTTGAAGGTTCATACTAGTAATTATAAGGTTGTGGGCTTTACTAAAGAAGCAAGCCTTAAAGAATTAGTTAATTTGGCTCACCACTATGATTTACCAGTAATTGAAGATCTAGGCAGTGGTAGCTTAGTAGATTTAAGGCCTTGGGGTTTAAGTTATGAACCTACAGTACAAGAAAGTATTGCAGCTGGAGTTGATATATTAAGCTTTAGTGGTGATAAATTATTAGGAGGTCCACAGGCTGGAATTATTGTTGGAAAGAAGAAATATATCGATCAGATGAAAGAACATCAATTAAATCGAGCCTTAAGAGTAGATAAATTTACCTTGGCTGCCTTAGAAGCTACCTTAGCAGAGTATAGAAATTTAGCAGGAGTGCAGCAAAGGATCCCTACTCTTAAAATGTTGACTATTTCCCTTGAAGAATTAAAGGCAAAAGCAGAAGATTTACTTTTGCTTCTTAGAAATCAGCTTTCTTCTGACTTTAAAGTTGAGTTAAGAAGAGGTAATTCACAAGTTGGGGGAGGGGCTTATCCTACTGAAAGATTAGAAACTTATGTAATTGACTTATCCAGTGAAAAGTATAGTGTTCAAGATTTAGCTCAGAGTTTAAGGCTTAATAATCCTCCTATATTTACTAGAATCTATCAAGATGCACTTATTTTTGATTTGCGGACTATTCAAGAAGAAGACTTTGAGCAGATAGCTAAGGCCTTTGAAGAAATTCTTAGGGAGGAATAAAAGTGAAGAAGAATTTAATTATTGGAACTGCAGGACATATTGATCATGGTAAAACTACCTTAATTAAAGCTTTAACAGGAATAGATACAGATAGATTGGTAGCAGAAAAGAAGAGAGGTATTTCTATTGAATTAGGCTTTAGTTATTTAGAATTATCTAATGGCTTACAGCTAGGGATTATTGATGTTCCAGGCCATGAAAAATTTATTAAGAATATGTTGGCTGGGGCAGGTGGGGTTGATTTAGCATTATTAGTAGTAGCTGCTGATGAAGGTTTTATGCCTCAGACTGAGGAGCATTTAGCAATTTTAGAGCTATTAAATGTAGAAGAAGGGATTATAGTAGTTACTAAAAGTGATCTGGTAGAAAGAGAATGGTTAGAATTGGTGATCGAAGAGATTAAAGAAGAAATTAAGGGGAGTTTTTTAGAAGGAGCACCTATCTTGTCGATCTCAGCAGTCGCAGGTCAGGGAATAGATAGCTTAAAAAGTGAGCTAGAAAGGATGACAGCTAAAATTACTAACAAGGATCAAAGAGGGAATGTCTATCTTCCTATTGATAGAGTCTTCTCTTTATCTGGGCATGGAACTATTATTACTGGAACTTTGCTTAAAGGAAGTATAAAGGTAGGAGAGAAGCTTAGAGTCTATCCTCAAGGAATAGAATCAAGAGTACGTAGTATAGAGGTACATAATCAAGAGGTTGAGGTTGCCTACCCTGGACAGAGAGTAGGAATAAATTTGGCTGGAGTGGATAGAGAGCAATTAAATAGAGGAGATGTTCTAGCTACTATAGATACTTTAGTAGCTACTAAATATCTTCATGCTCAATTAAAATTGCTATCTACTGCTCCATTAGTTCTAGAGTCTGGGCAGCGGATTAGACTACATTTAGGAGCAAAAGAAGTATTAGGGAGAGTACATTTATTGAATCAAAAAGAGTTGTATCCTGGGGAGACTGCTTTGGTAGAGTTTAAATTAGAGGAAGAGGTAGTAGCAAATTCTAAAGAGCCTTATATTCTAAGGCGTTATTCTCCAATGACCACAATCGGTGGTGGTGAGATTTTAGATAATAATCCTACTCTTCACCGCAAATTTGATGATAAAGTAATTGAGACTTTAGAAATTAAGGCTAAAGGAAGTTTGGAAGAAAGAATAGAACTAGAGTTAAAGCTCTCTGACCATAGACCTTTATTAGTTTCAGATTTAATTAAAAAAACAAGCCTAGATGCTAGAAGGCTGAATTCAACCTTGTTAGATTTAAAAGCTCGAAGGCAGGCTATAGAATTGAAAACAGGTATAGAATCAACTTGGCTACATATTGAGCATTATCTGAGCTTAAAAGCAGAAACATTAAAAAATTTAGAAGAGTATCATCAACAGTATCCTTTGAGATTGGGAATGGCTAAAGAAGAATTAAGAACTAAGCTTGCTCTTAAATTATCTGTTAATGAATATGATCTTATATTAGAGGAATTAGAACAGAAGGAGAAGATAGAGGTAAATAGTTCTTTAGTAAAATTAAGAGAATTTAAAGTTAAATTAAATCTAAAGGAAGAGAAAATTAAGGAGGAAATCATTAAAACTTATCAAGAAGCTGGATTTATCCCTCCTAAAATAGAAGAAGTAATAGATAGGTTTAGAGAAGAAAGCCTAGTAAAAGATATAGTTGATCTGTTAGTTGAAAGAGAAGAGTTAATTAAAATTAATAGTGAAATATATATGCATGATCAATATTTTAGAAGAAGTGAAAAGATACTTAAAGATTATTTAGAAGAAGAAGGAGAGATTGAGTTAAGAGAATTTAGAGATCTATTAAAGAGTAGCCGCAAATATACACAGTTATTATTGGAATACTTTGATCAACAAGGCCTTACTAAGCGGATTGGTGATCAGAGAATATTACTATAGGCAAATTGATATTTATTCTTTAATATGATAAAATTATCATTATAATTGTGGGAATAGCTGTATCCATGGTGGATGCCACAGACTTCAAATCTGATGGCAGGTGACTTAAGTTATCTGTGGTGGGTTCGATTCCCACATATTCCCGCCAATATGATTTATCTAAATCAGGTATGAAGGCCTGATTTTTCTTTATATAATTGAGAGGGGTGTTAATTTTGAAAAAGATAGATGCACGTGGCTTAGCTTGCCCTAAACCAGTGATTGAGACTAAAAAGGCACTAGAAGATTATTCAAAGGTAGTTGTAACTGTAGATAATAAAGTAGCAGCTGATAATGTAAGTAAGTTAGCTACAAAGTTGGGTGCTCAGGTAAGTGTTTTAGAAGAGGAAAGAGAATTCATCTTAACAATTATTCAAAATGGAGATCATAGTCAAGAAAGTAATACTGATAAGCTAGGAAAAGTTTATTTTATTAAATCAGATACCTTAGGAGAAGGGGAGCAAGAGCTGGGAGAGGTATTAATGAAGGGATTTATTGCTACTTTGCTAGAGGTTAATCCTTTGCCAGATAAGATTATATTTATAAATTCTGGGGTTAAAGTTCCTACACTTAATGCAGAAGCTAAAGAAAATTTACATAAATTAGAGCAACAAGGAGTTAAAGTTCTTTCTTGTGGAACTTGCTTAGAGTATTATGGCTTGAAGGATAAATTGCAGCTAGGGAATATTAGTAATATGTATGAGATCTTAGATAGTTTAAATATGGGAGATGTAGTAGAAGTATAAATTAGTGATAAGTGACAAGATATCTATAGAATGGAGTGATGAAGGTGACTGAAAAAATTAAATTAACACAATATAGTACTACTTCTGGTTGAGCAGCAAAAATGGGCCCTGAGGCTCTGTCGCAAGTTTTGCGACAAATAGATTTTATTGCAGAAGATGATAATTTATTAGTTGGTTTAGATAAGTCTGATGATGCTATTGCTTACCAATTAAATGATCAGCAGATTATTGTTCAATCAGTAGATTTTTTTACTCCAATAGTTGATGATCCTTATCTCTTTGGTCAGATTGCTGCTGCTAATGCTTTAAGTGATATTTATGCAATGGGTGCTAAGCCCATATTAGCAATGAATATAGTAGGATTTCCTTCATGCTTAGATGATGCAATCTTAAGGGATATTTTACAGGGTGGAGCAGATAAGGTAGCAGAGGCTGGTGCAATCATAGCAGGAGGACATACTATTCAAGATGATGAACCTAAGTATGGTTTATCTGTGACAGGAGTAGCAGAGAAGGGGCAATTACTTACTAACTCTAATGCCCAAGTGGGAGATAAACTAATTTTAACTAAAGCTTTAGGAATGGGGATTATGTCTACTGCTATTAAAGGTGGATTAGCTACTGGTGGGATTGATAATCCAGTAATTAAGTCTATGACTACCTTAAATAATAAGGCTCTAGAGCCAATGCAAAAGCTTAAGGTTAATGCTTGTACTGATATTACTGGCTTTGGGCTATTAGGACATGTATGGGAGTTAGCTGCAGGAAGTAAGGTGGGAATTGAGATTTTTTCCGCTGAATTACCTATCTTTGAGGGAATTATTGATTATGCAGAGATGGGATTAGTACCTGAGGGTGCTTACAGTAATCGACAATATTTAAAGGATAAGATTAAGTTTGATGCTAATATTAAAAAGAGTTTAATTGATATTCTTTTTGATCCTCAAACTTCAGGAGGACTATTAATTTCAGTCCCAGCAGATAAAGCTGCTGACTTATTAATTGAACTTTATACTTTAGGAGTAGATAAGGCAACAGTGATAGGTGAAGTTATAGATGAAGAAGGAATTATTAGAGTTAGATAGAAAAGAGGGATAAGCTTGATAGAAGAGTATAATTTATTGGTCTTTAATTCAACACACCACTCCTTACAAGCTGAAAAGTTTCTTAAAGCTAATGGATATAAGATCATGATGATTCCTATTTTACCTGAGATTAGTGCAGATTGTGGGATGGCTATTAAAACAGAGGTTAAGGATGTTGAAATAACTTCTCTGCTAGAGGATAATAAGATTGAATTTGCTGCTTTTTATCATGTGCTAAAAGAAGGTTTAGAAAAACGGATTAAAAAGATTAGCAAGTAGATTTAAGATAAAAATTTAACAGATTAAAAATATAATAAAGCTAATAAGAAAAAGTAAGCTATTAAATCATAGAGATTGGCATTTATGCCAATCTCTTTTTAGTTTTTGTATAAATTATAGGAGAACAAGAGATTTGTGATATTATATCGATCTATTAAAGTAATGTTTAATCTATGGCTCTGGAGAATATTAAGGTCAAATTATGAGCTATCTTCATCTTTAAAATGGGTAATAATGTAAAAGATATTTTGAATTTATAGCTTTTGCCATAATTACTTAGAAAGAAAATGAACTAATTAATCATTGTTTTTTAGTTATAGAATTAATATAAATAACTTAAGAAGATCTATTATCATCTTTAGCTTAAATAGAAGATTAATCTCTTAATCCCTATAGTTATTATTAAGTAGTATAAAGGTATTATTTAACTCAGAATTTTAAAAAGTAAGTTATAAATTATAATTATAGTTTTAGCGATAATTTCATTGTAAATATTATAAATTTGCCACAATTTTTTAGAATAGAAAAGCAACAATGATAGATTGAATCTCTGCTTTATAGCTTGTAAAATAGAAGTAACAGAAAAGAGTTAAGTTGAGATTTGATTTTTAGGAAGGAGTGGATGAAGATGTTATTAGAGCTATTATCTCAAGAACGTATAGCCACTAAAGTTCGAGCAGAAAATTGGCGTGATCTTACTAGAAAAACTGGAAATATGCTTTTAAAAGATGATCTGATTAAAAGTGAATATATAGATGCAATGATTAAGTCGATAGAGGTTAATGGCCCCTATATTGTAATAGCAAAAGGGGTAGCAATTTTACATGCTAGGCCTGAAGATGGAGTTAAGGATTTGGGAATGAGTTTAGTTACCCTGGATACTCCAGTTGAATTTGGGCATGAAACTAATGATCCTGTAAAAATAGCTTTTGCTTTTTGTGCCTTGGATAGAGATAGGCATTTGGGTGCTTTATCAGAATTAATGAGAGTTTTGATGAGGGAGAATGCTGTTGATCAAATCTTTGATAAGACTACTTCACTAGAAGTATTTAAGTATATAAAAGAATCTATTACTAAATAAATTAATAAGGGGGTTTTACTATGAAAATATTAGCAGTCTGTGGTTCAGGATTAGGTAGTAGCTTTATGTTGGAGATGAATATTAAAGATGTTTTAACAGAGATAGGTATTGAAGCAGAAGTAGATCATTCAGATCTGGCATCAGCTACTCAAGATGTGGCAGATTGGTTTGTTATGGGCAAGGATATTGCCAATAGTGCACCACATCTTAATAATGTAATATCATTAGATAGTATTATTGATAAAGAGGAGTTAAAGCAGAAGTTAGAAGAGACTTTAGTTGACTAAATTAATTTAAGGGGGGGATGTATAATGTTAGATTTATTAGTTGATATTTTAAGTGTGCCATCTATATTAGTAGGTGTAATAGCTTTGGTAGGTTTACTATTGCAAAAGAAATCGGCCTCAGATGTGATTAAAGGAACTTTAAAGACTATATTAGGTTTTATTGTATTAGGTGGTGGGGCTGGAATTCTTGTAGGTGCTCTTAATCCTTTTGGAGAATTATTCCAAGCTGGATTTAATGTTCAAGGAGTTGTACCAAATAATGAGGCGATTGTTGCTTTAGCCTTAGAAGAGTATGGTACTGCTACTGCATTAATTATGGTCTTTGGTATGTTGGCTAATATTTTGATCGCTAGATTTACAAGGTTAAAATATATCTTTTTAACTGGACATCACACCTTTTATATGGCATGTATGATTGCTGTTATTTTAGTAGTGGCTGGATTTACAGGAGTTAATTTAATTTTGGTAGGTTCTTTAACTTTAGGTTTGGTTATGGCTATATTTCCTGCTTTAGCCCAACCAACTATGAGAAAGATAACTGGTAATGACAATATTGCCTTTGGCCATTTTGGCACAACTGGGTATGTATTATCTGCTTGGGTTGGTAAGTTAGTAGGAAAAGACTCAAGATCTACTGAGGAGATGGATTTACCTAAGAACTTAGGATTTTTGCGAGATAGTTCAATCTCTATTTCATTAACAATGGGAGTGTTATATATTATAGTAGCTATTGCTAGTGGAGCAAGTTATGTTGAAAGTAATCTAAGTGACGGACAGAACTTTATTGTCTTTGCAATCTTGCAAGCAATAACCTTTGCAGCAGGGGTATTTGTAATCCTACAAGGTGTAAGACTTATTTTAGCAGAAATTGTACCAGCCTTTAAGGGTATTTCTGAGAAATTAGTTCCTGATGCTAAGCCTGCTCTAGATTGTCCAATTGTATTTCCATATGCTCAAAATGCTGTATTAATTGGATTTTTATCCAGTTTTGCTGCTGGAGTTGTAGGATTATTTATCTTAGGTCAACTAAAATGGACTTTAATCTTGCCAGGGGTGGTACCTCACTTCTTCTGTGGAGCTACAGCAGGTGTATTTGGTAATGCAACAGGGGGTAGAAGAGGAGCGGTTTTAGGAGCCTTCTCTCATGGTTTATTAATTACTGCACTACCAGTAATGTTGATGCCTGTACTAGGAAGCTTAGGTTTTGCTAATACTACATTTTCTGATGCTGACTTTGGCTTAGTTGGAATTATCTTAGGGAAGATGGCAGATTCCTTAAGTAAAGGTATGATAACAAGTATAATTGTTGGAGTAGTTGTTGTTATTGCTTTAATTTCTATAAAATTCAAAGCTAAGCAGGAGGAAATCACAGAGGAAATTTAGGAGGGTATAGATTAATGAGTGATCAAAAAATAAAAAAATTAGAGGAGTTTGCTCATCAAATTAGAGTAGAGACTTTGCAGGAGTTAAAGGAGTTAGGTTTTGGTCATATTGGTGGGAGTATGTCAATTATAGAAACCTTAGCTGTATTATATGGTGAGATAATGCAAATTGATCCTAAAAATCCAAGTTGGGAAGATAGAGATTACTTTGTATTATCCAAAGGCCATGCTGGACCAGCTTTATATTCTACTTTGGCTTTAAAAGGATACTTTCCATTAGAAATGTTAAAGACTCTTAATCAAAATGCTACTAAATTACCAAGTCATCCTGATCGCTTATTAACTATTGGAGTTGATGCTACTACTGGTTCTTTAGGACAGGGGATCTCTGTAGCTGTTGGTATTGCTTTAGGTAATAAACTAAAATCTCTAAATAACTATACCTATTGTATAGTAGGAGATGGAGAATTAAATGAAGGGCAATGTTGGGAGGCTATTATGTTTGCAGCCCATCAAAAATTGGATAATTTCATCTTATTTATTGATGAGAATAAAAAACAGCTTGATGGAAGAACAGATGATATATGCCAGACCTTTGATTTTGTCAATAAGCTTGAAAGTTTTGGATTTCTAGCTAAAAGAGTTAAGGGTGATTCAATTAAGGAAATTTATGAAAAGATTAACTGGGCAAAATCACAGGATAAACCTGTTGCTATTGTTTTAGATACGGTTAAAGGACAAGGGATTTCTTACTTTGAAAAGATGGAATCAAATCATCATGTGCGCTTTAATGATGAAGATATTAAGGCAATTGATAGTTTCATAGATCAATAAGAGATTAATTTAAAATCCTCAATAATTTTTATTGAGGATTTTAAATTAAATTATTCATTATTAATCCTAAGGAGGTAAGACCTTGTTTAAATTAGCTAAAGATAACCTAAAAGAAGATCTAGAGATGCGCCAAGTATATAGTCAGACCTTATGTGAAATGGCTGAGAAAGATGAAGATCTTATTGCTTTAGAGGCTGATTTAATGGGAGCGATTAAGACTAATGATTTTCAAGATAAGTTTCCTAAACAGATGATCAATTGTGGTATTATGGAAGCAAATATGATGGGAGTAGCGGCAGGATTATCAATGACAGGGAAGATACCTTTTGTACACACCTTTGCATCTTTTGCTACTAGACGAGCTTATGATCAAGTATTTTTATCTGGTGCCTACTCTGATAATAACATTAAAATAATTGCTTCTGACTCGGGGATAACTGCTCAGCATAATGGTGGAACTCATATGCCTTTTGAAGATTTAGGAATTATGAGAGCTATTCCTAAGGTGAAAGTTATAGAAGTTAGTGATTCTACTATGTTGAAGTCAGTATTAAAAACTGTTAAAGATGAAAAAGGGATTCATTATATTAGGACTATTAGAAAGAATGCCAATAAAATTTATCGAAACAACTCAGAATTTACTATTGGAAAGGCGAATGTATTAGTTGATGCTAAAGATGCTACTATTATTGCCAGTGGTATTATGGTTTATGAAGCTTTAAAGGCAGCTAAAGCTTTAAAAGAAGAAGGTATTGAAGTGGCAGTAATTGATATGTTTACGATTAAGCCAATTGATAAAGAGTTGATCATTGAGTATGCTCAAAAGACAGGGGCAATTTTGACTGCAGAAAATCATAATATTATCAATGGTTTAGGCTCTGCAGTAGCAGAGGTATTAGCAGAGAACTATCCAGTTAAGTTAAAGAGAATTGGTGTGCAAGATAGATTTGGGCAGGTAGGTAAGCTGGATTATTTACAGAAAGTGTATGGTCTTAGTTATTTAGACATTATTAAAGGAATTAAGGAGTTATTAGCTAAATAGATTATACAGAATCTAATCTTTATCAAGGATCTTAAATGATAATAGCCTTGTAGTTTTTGACTACAGGGTTATTATCCTTTTGCATGATAAGAAAGAAGGGGGTAAGAAGTTGAGTCTGAAGCCACGAACATGCCAAATATTGAACTATTTAATTGATCAACAAGCTCCAGTTGCTATTAAAGATTTAGCAGATGAATTTGAGGTTAGTCCTAGAACTATTAGATATGATCTAGATGATATTAAAGATAGTCTTTCTTCTTATGAACTTAGCTTAGTCAGAAAAACACGGGTAGGAGTTTATCTGCAAGGAGAAGAAGCAGAGCTAAATAAAGTTAGAAGAGAATTAATCGATATTCACAGCTTTGAACGAATTTTGTCTCCCCAAGAAAGGCAGCGCTTAATTCTATTTAGATTATTTCAAGCCAATGAAGCAATCATTATTAAAGAGTTAGAATTAATGCTACAGATAAGTAAATCAACTATTATAAAAGATCTAAATGAAGTTGAAAAGTGGTTGACTAAGCATAATTTAGAGTTGATTCGTAAAACTAATTATGGCTTAGAGATCTGTGGAGCGGAAATAGATTTCAGACATGCAATGACAAATATTCTAGAAGAAACAGCAGATGAAACTGAATTAATTGATTTTTTACGCCAGATTCAAAATAAAGCATTAAAAACAAGAAATCTAAATCCAGGCTTTTTTACTGAATTTGATAAACTTATTTCTGGTATTGATTTAAATAAGGTTGAAAGTGTAATTTCTTTTGCAGAAAAACAATTAGGATTTCAATTTGCTGATGGTGCTTATGCAGGTTTGTTAGTTCATTTATCATTAGCAATAAGTAGATTATTAGAAGGAAAGGATATTCATTTACCTGCTGAACGATTAAAGTTACTTAAGAAGAGTAACGAATATAATATAGCAGAAAAGATAGGAAGTATTGTAGAACAGCTATTTGAGATAAAGGTTCCAGATTCAGAAATTGGGTATATAAGTTTACACTTAATGGGTGCTAAGTTATGGCAGAAAGTAGAAGGAGATAACTATAGCAATTTTAATGAGAATGATTTAGATCCAGAGTTAATCGTTTTAACTAGGGAAATGGTTAAGATAGCTGAGGACTATTTGGGATTAGAATTAATTGATGATGCTCAGTTAATAATTGGTTTAGCTTTACATTTAAAACCCACAATTAATCGGATTAAATATGACTTACCACTAAAAAACCCATTACTATTAGATATTAAAAATCGCTATAAAAAGATCTACAAAGCTGCTGAAAAAGCAGCTAAAATATTACAAAGTGAGCTACAAAAAGATATTACAGCTGATGAAATTGGTTATATTGCACTCCATTTTGGGGCTGCTTTTGAAAGGAAAAAGTATACAGGTGCTAATAAATCTCTTAGAGTAGTCCTAGTATGTTCTAGTGGAATGGGAACAAGTAATTTATTGGCTTCAAGACTGAGAAAAGAATTTTCTGAGATTAAAATTTCTAATATTCTTTCTGTACTTCAACTAGAGAGTGGAGAAGTTGATTTTGCTAATATTGATTTAATTATTACAACCATTCCAATAGATATTGAAGGATGTGAAGTACTAGAGGTTAATCCACTACTAAGTCAAAAGGATAAGGAAAAGATCAGAAAAATTATCAATAATCAAAAAGAAGTTCTTAAAGATAACTATGACTTTAAAGACGCGGAGAATTATTCTTTTAATATTCAAGAATTAATCGAAGTTATAGAAGAAGAAGCAATTATTGGAGATAAGAATGCTTTAAAAGAATCCTTAGAAGATTTCTTTGAATATAAAGGAATTAATGTCTATGATGATTTAAAGACTAACCAAGATACTAAAGAGAATATTGATGAAGATTTATTAAAATTATTAACAATAGATAAGATATCAATAATAGAAGAAGTAGATGATTGGAAGAAAGGAATTTCTTTAATAGGAGAAGTTTTATTGAACAAGGGTTATATAAAAGAGAGTTATATTAAGAAGACAATTAAAATAATTGAAGATAAGGGAGCTTATGTAGTGATTGCCCCTCATATTAGTTTAGTACATGCTAGGCCAGAAGATGGAGTCATAGCTAAAAGCATAGGACTGGCTGTTATCAAAGAAGGAGTCAAATTTGGTCATGATTATGATCCAGTACATCTAATCTTTATCTTAGCACCTGAAGATGAGACATCACATTTACCTGCTTTATCAGGATTATTGAAATTACTTAATAGAAATAACTTTGTAGAAGAAATTTTAGCAGTAAATACCAAAAAGGCTGTTATAAAGAAGATTAAAGAATTATTATAATTAATAATTTTGAGCAGGAATATATATTATTTTTTAATTTTAGATATTATACAGATTTTAAAGTTTAAAGAAAAAATTAATGGGTATAAAGAGATAGTAACGAGTGACTAGTAATAGGTGACAAGTTAAGTTATTTACTGCTTACTTTTCACTTCTAACTAGTTACCGAAGTTCCGTAATCCCTATCTATAAGTTTATCTTCAAATATTCAAGTACTCCAAAGGGGATGTTTTTTTATCCCCAAATTCATTAGACATAGATCACAATATAATAATTTATTCTTAATCTTGATTGATGAAAACTTAAGTTAGAGTAGATAAGTTAAGAGAGATCAAATTACTTTTATTAGTTGTAGTTTAGGTTTTAAAGAGAGCTAAATATAATTATTTAAATCAAGGCTTAGAAGCTACTTTGATCTCTATTCCAATCCAAATTATAAGTGGTAAAATCACTTGAAAGAAAAAAGCATAATAAGGCCCAATCATAATGTTCCATTCTATAAAGCTCATGATACTATCTGCTAATAGATAATTTAAGTTTAATACTCCTAAGGCTACAGGGGTAACTAGAAATCTATAATCATCATAATTGAATAACTTAGCAATCCCCTTGCAAGTAGCTAACAAGTTAATAACGAATTTTACAAATCCGCTTAATAAAAAGACAATAGAGACTGTGATCTCTAATCGTTGTAGAAAATTTCCAATATCTAATCTAGCTACTGCCAAATAAGTAGGAAAATAAACTCTAGCAGTTCTAACTACTCCTAAGACTAAGACATCAGTTAAGGAGCTAATTAACAAAATTCCTGCACCTATCAATAGCCCCATAAAATAAACTTTACGATAAGATTTCTGCTTCTGTAAGTTAGAAAAGATCATCATAAAGATCATGATTTGGGCAAAGGGCAAAGAGAAGATAGCAAAAGCTCCCTTTAAAATTGGAGTAATTCCTTGGTATAACTGAGGTCTTATATTATTAAGATTCATTTGGGGTATTAATAGGATTGCTATAATTAATATCAATCCAATACAAAAGGGTAAGAAGAATTCAGCCCAGCGTCCAATAACTTCGATTCCTTCTTTGACTATCCAAATAGCTAAAATAGTAATAAATAGCCCAGGAACTATCATTGGTGTTTCAGGGGCTGCAACATTAATATAAAATTCTCCAAAATCTCTGAGAATTAATGAGCTCAAATGAAAGCTAAACCAGATATATAAGAGTGTGATTATAGAAGCAAAGACTTTGCCAAAACAACTATTTAGAATATCAAATAAGTCTTTTCTAGGAAAGAGTGAGGTAATTCTAATATAAACTAAAGCCATCACTATAGCTGCTAAAAGTGCTAATAAGAATGAATAAATAATGTCTTCTTTTGCCTCTATTCCTGTTACTATAATTGATGAAATTCCTATTATGAACATTATTACCAAAGATATACCTTGTTTATCAGAAATTATTTCTTTTTGCATAGTTAATCACCTCTTATGTATATCTATTTAAGCAGTTTAATAATTCTATTAGATTATTAATTTAACTATGTTTTCTATTATTTTTGCAGGATCAATAAGCTTAATTTCTAATCCCAATAATATACTAAAAGCTAAAGAGCTAGAAAATAAAAGAGAGTATAAAATTAACTCTCTTTTATTCGTTTCTTTCATTAAAGCTGGTATCTCTAGCAAAGCTATAATAATATAGGCTATTATAATTAAAATTCTATTCATAGTTACTCACCTAATAAAATTGGTTTAGAAGTTAAGGCACTACTTCTAATATTTACTTCAACTCTAGTTTCATAGTTAAGGCTTGAAAATCTTGTCTCCCATTCTTTTTCGATCTCTTTCCATTTTTGAGGTATTTCCATTCTAATTTTTTCACCAAAACCAAAAATATCACTTTGATAATTCTTTTCTACCTTATTAATCAAGGTGTTGACTTGATATTTAATTAATTTTTCTGCAGCTTCTTTTAGTTTTTTTCTACCTTCTTTACTAATTACATCGATATTTTTAGTTATTTCTGCTACTCCTACATTAGTTTCTATATTAATTTGCATTATGATTTCTCCTTTACGAATTACTGGTTTTATATTTGTTTGATTGTCAAAGATCTCTAAGGTGACCTTAGCGTTACTATTAGCTATATCTTTAATTACAATGATGCCACCTGATAATTGATTCTTAAGAAATAATAAGCTTCTACTTTCTATCTCATCAAGTTTACCTACCATCTTATCATCTTTAAAGACTGCCATCCCAATTACTTTTGGTATTTTTTCTTCTTTTTGAACTGCTAACTTAACTAGGGGAATGACAGGGCTGATTCCTTTTTGAATTAAAGCATCTTGAAATTCCCATAGCTCTACTGCTTCAAATTTGCCGACACTTCCTTGGGCCTGCATCATTTTAGCTAAATGGATGGAACTAGTAGTATGAAGCTTAATCTTACTATAAAAAAGATCTTTAGCACTATTCTCATTTGCTATTAATAAGTACATATCTGCTCTGACTTCAGAATCACGATAAAAAAAGTCTAAAGCAGAGATTAATCCATCTTTAGCCAGCTCTTCACTGAAAATAGCCACAGTAGCATGGCTCCAATATAATCTCTTAGCATTTTTCATAATCAAATCTCGTATTGCTTCAAAGATAGTATCTCCCTTGAGTGAGATAACTTCAGATTCTAGTTTTATTTCAGTCCCTCCTTTAGGAACTATATTTTCTACTGAAACAATATATTTATTATCTTCTTTATCCAAGTCTACTGCTACTCCTGAGACAATTGATAGATTATTAACCTCCTTATAATTCCAACAACCGCTTAGAAGTAAAGTTAATATTAATATTGAAGAGAAATTAATTATCTTATCTTTATTCATCCTGGTCACTTCTTTCTCTTAATAGATCTTCATTACTTAGTAGTTTAGGGCGATAATTCATATACCACCAAGGTGCTCTAAGAGCAGTATCTTTGACATCTTGGCTGTGATAAGAGTTTAGATTTAGCATATAAGGAATTCCAAAGCTACGTATAGACATCAAGTGGATAAATAATCCCATCACCCCAAAAAGATAGCCATATAATCCCAATACTGAAGCTAAGAGTAAAAATAATATTCTAACCATGATTAAAGATCCAGCCATCTTATAGTTCAAAAAAGAGGCTATTGCAGTAACTGCAATGATGATTACTATTGGTGCACTAGCAAATCTAGCATTAACAGCAGCTTGACCTAAGACTAAAGCCCCTACAATACTAATAGCCCCTCCCACAGGTTCTGGTAATCTTACTCCTGCTTCTCTTAAAATTTCAAATAATACCATCATGATCAAGGCTTCAACTATTGTAGGAAAGGGGACACCTTCTCTAGCAGCTGTGATGCTTAATAGTAAAGGGGTTGGAATCATCTCTTGGTGAAAGGTAGCAAAGGCTAGATAGATAGCAGGTGTACTGATAGTTAAGAAGAAGCCTAAATATCTCAGCCATCTATTAAAGCTACCAAAAAAGAAATTCTGATAATAATCTTCATTAACTTGAAAATGTTCTAGAAATAAAAAAGGTAAGGTTAAGACAATTGGTGTTCCATCTACTATAATTATAATCCTGCCCTCTAATAATTTAGCTACTGCAACATCTGGTCTTTCAGTATATCCAATCGTTCTAAAAGGGGAAAATGGAGAATCTTTAATCAGTTCATCGATATAATTAGAGTCTAAGATTCCATCTATCTTTATTTCATCAATTCTTTTAATACATTCTTTCAGTATCTTTTTATTAACTAGGTCATCGATATAGGCTATGCAAATATTAGTTTTAGTTCTTAATCCCAGTTCTTTAAATTTGAATTTTAAATCTGGAGTTTTAAGTTTTCTTCTAAGTAAAGAAATATTAATAATTGCTGATTCATTAAAACCTTCCCGTGGCCCTTTAACTACTTTTTCTGTTACTGGCTCCTCAATAGCTCTAATTTTCCATTCTTTAGTCTCTATTAATAAAGCTTCTTTAATACCATCAACCAATAATAAAGTATCTCCATATAAGATCGATCCTACAAGTTTATCAATATCAGATATTCTTTCTATCTTACTAGAAGGAATGATCTGAGTTATTAAAGTTTTTAATTCTTCAGTAGAACTTATTTTATTTTTTGCTTTATTCTCCATTAGAGGCTTTAAAATATCTCTATTAATTAAATTTTGATTACTTACAGAACTTGCAAAGATTAAACAGTATTTAAGATTATCATCACTTTCAAAACTGCGATAATTAATACTTTCATCATTATTGAAAATGTCTTCAAATAGGTCGATATTATCTTCTATATTTTCTTTTAAGAGTGGCTTATGACGTGGGAGACTAGTTTCTTTATTATTGCTAGTTAAGAATCTTTTTAATAATTTGAACATCATAGCACCTCCTTTTATAAGATAATTAAGTTAAGCTTTCATTAGTGTATTATTAACATAAATTAAATCTTAATTCATAGTTTAAGCTTTGAAATTCAAACTAGCTATTGCTAATACTTGGCAATATATTTGCATTACAATAAGTTGGCATAATTATTATTATATCTAAAAGTGTTGCTTATTAATATAGGATAAGTTAAAAGAAATAAATAGATTAAAAGACAAGATGAAAATTAAAGCCGAAGCAAATGATTTATTAGATGATGAAATGGAAGGAATAGATAAGAGTTTGATAAATTTATTTCAGATTATATGAGCGAAAACATTATTTTCTATTAATTAATAGTATTAATTCAACAGAGCTACAAAATAATTAGATTTTCAATTTGAAACTGAATTTAGAATCTAATTATATAAATCAAATAATATTTTTGATTTGAAATTAGAGTTAATATCAGAAGAATTAGTAGGAGATTGGCTGCTCGAATTCAGAATATTTCAAATTTATATTAACAGTAGATTTTCCAACTAATTTTTGTTAATATTAAATATGTTGTGTTTTATTTTGTAATTTAGTTAAAAAAGATATTAATTAATAAAATTTGCTAAAAAATCATAATATTTTAGAAAATTATAGTTTGGGAAATTATATTAATTAGAGGTAAATTAAGCTTCAATAGTCATTAAAATATTTTTTTGAAGCTAGCTAATTATAAACAATATTTCCCATGAAAACAAAGAAGGTTGTTAGAGTTTTATCTAGAATAATGACTAATAAAGCAATTAATAGAAGTAGAGGAGGAAATTATAATGAACTTCAATAACAAAGATAAAAAAAGAAAGGACATTCTTCTTAAAAATAGTTTAACAACTAAGGTTAATGGAATAATAATTTTATTTTTAATTTTTGCTATGTTTATCTTAGGGGTAATAATTAATAAATCTGTTGATAAAGAGGTAACTCAATTAACAAAGACTAGAAACTTAGAAGTAGCAAAAGGATTAAAAAGTGAATTTAATGAATATTTAATTGGGATAGAGCACATTGTGCGCTTAGTTAATAGTGAAACAGAGTTAGAAAGTAATAATTTGGATTTGATGAAAGAAAGGTTTGAAGAGATCAAAAAGGAGTACTCAGATTTTGCTTTTATTTATTTAGGAACTAATAAAGGAGATATGATTGCTTATCCTGATGCTGATTTTAGTAATTATGACCCTAGAACAAGACCTTGGTATAAAAAAGCTACATCAGAGGATAAGCTGATTTGGACTGATATTTATTTAGATGCTAATACTAAGAAACCTGTAATTACTGTAGCTATTCCCCATTATGATAAAGCAGGGAACTTTATTGGAGTATTAGGAATTGATGTAAGCTTAGAAAAATTAAGTAACAAAATAGATGAAAAGAAGATAGGTAACACAGGTTATGCATATATGGTAGCTAAAAGTGGAAAGATGCTGGCTCACCCTAAATATAAATTAGTAGAAGAGGGGTATGACCTCAATCGAGATTTCAAGATCAAACCGTTATGGGAGCAAGGTATAGGTTCCTTAGAGTATGAAGATATTGATACTAAAGAAGAAAAGCTAGCTTCTTATGTTAAGCTTGATAGGATAAATGCGATTATTTTTGGTCAGCAAACGTTTAAAGAAGTTTATGCTGCTAGAGGAGCATTAACAAATAAAATTATTATATTTAGTGTTGCTGTTATAGTGATATTAAGCTTTATAATTTATCTAGTTATTAATAGGTTATTGTTATTACCAATTAAAGATCTAATTGAAAGAATGAAGAAAGTAGCCAATGGTAATTTAACAGAAAACATTGATATTGATAGAAAAGATGAGATTGGTCTATTAGAGCTAAACTTTAATCAGATGAAGGATAATTTAAAGAATTTGATAGTTGGTTTAGTAGATTCAATAGAGAATTTATCAGCTTATAGTGAAGAACTATCTGCTAGTGCAGAAGAGGGTAATGCTACGATAGAGACAACTAATGAATTGATTGAAAAGATGTCTGCTAGTATTCAACAGATTTCTGCTAGTGCTCAAGAAGTAACTAGTTTTGCTGAAGAAGCTAATGCTCAAACCAATGTAGGTAGAGAGAATATTGAGAATACAGTCAATAGTATTAATGAGATTAATGATGCAGTAGAAAAGACAGTAAAGGTAATGCATGAATTAGATAATACTTCAGAAGAGATAGGACAGATTGTAGAATTAATTACTAATATTGCAGAGCAAACGAATCTATTAGCTTTAAATGCAGCTATAGAGGCTGCTAGAGCTGGTGAACATGGTCAGGGCTTTGCCGTAGTAGCCGATGAAATTAGAGAATTAGCTGAAGAGACATCTAAGGCAACTGATGATATAAGTAGCTTAGTCAAGGGAACTCAGCAACAGACAAAGGGTGGTATAGATTCAATTACAAAGGTAGAGGCTAAAGCTAAAGAAGGAAAGAATATAGCCAAAGAAACTGATGCTGTTTTTGAAGAAATAGAGGAGTCTAGTCAACAGACTTCAGCACATATTCAACAGACGGCAGCTTCTACTCAAAGTTTAGCTCAAAATAGTAATGATATAATGGATGCTGCTAATGAGATTAGTAATATGTCCCATGAAGTGACTAATTCTTCTCAAGAATTAGCAATAATGGCTCAAAAACTTCAGAGTATTATTTCAGAATTTGAAGTTTAAAAGTTTTATTTATTTAAAATTTAAATTAAGTTTGTCAAAAAGCACTCAGACTAGTCTGAGTGCTTTTTTTATTTTTTATTATAATTTTCACCTATATAAATTAAAAAAATTATTTTTTAAGCAGGAAAATTGATAATGATATGCAATTCTAATAAGAAGGTCTTAATATATAATATTAAACTATTGTAATTAAAGAGAAAAGGAGATATAAAATATGATGAAAAAGTTGAAAGATTCAAGTATATCCGTCAAACTTGCTAGTAGTTTTATAGTTTTAATTATTTTAAGTTCTTTAATGGTTTTGGTAGGTTATTCAAGTTTAAGACTAGTTTCTCATAAGGTTGATATTGGTGATGGAGCTAACGAGATATTAAAATTAATGCTGAAGATTAGAATAGATGAGGTTAAATTTATGAGGACTGGTAATAAACAGAAAGGAACAGAGATTAATAATTCATTGGCTAAACTTGAAAAGAAGATATTACAAATTCAAAATCAGATGGAGATAGAAGTTGAGAAAGCAGAAATGGAAAGAGTAAATCAATTAGTTGCTAGTTTCAAAGGTGCCTTTAATAACTATGCTAATACAACTTATAGGCAGCAAGAATATAGAAAGATATTTTTAAATAAAGAATCAGCTATAGTTCAACCATTATATCAATTATTTAAATTGCAGGATCAAGAATTAGATTCTGCAATTGAAGAAAATGAGGATATAGAGATTATAGAAGCTAAAGAGGAAAGTATCAATATAATTCAAGACTTAATTAAATATATCAATGAAATTGGCAAGCAGGAAAGAAATTTAGTAATAAACTTTGCTAATGATGATAGACAAGATGAGTATATTAATCAGGCTTTAAATTATTTTGATAAAGCTGAAGAAGAACTAAATAGATTAAGAAGAGTCTTTAAAGAAAGCTCAGATATTGAAAGAGCAGAGCAGTTATTAGTATCCTTAAAGGTTGGAAGAGATTCTTTTAATGATATTGTAACAAGTGAAAAGATAAAGGATGAACAAAAAGAAATTATGGTTAACTTAGGTGATCAGGTATCAACTAAACTCAATAATTTGGCTCTAAGGAAGAATAATGAGATAGAAGAGTCAGTTAGTTCAGGAGTTAAACAGTTACTATTGATTCTTCTACTAGGAGTAGCTTTTGGAATTACATTTGCAGTTATAGTTACTCGAATAATTACTAAACCAGTGCTTAGAGTTGTTAAATTCTTAAAAGAGATGGCTCAAAGTGGTGGGGATCTAACTAGAAGAATTGAGGTTAATTCTAAAGATGAAATTGGAAAGTTGGGTTATTGGTTTAATGCCTTTATGGATGAGCTATATAATATTATTCTTCAATTAAAAAATAATGCAGAAGATCTATCAGCACATAGCCAAGAATTATCAGCAGCAGCAGAAGAGGGGAGTGCTAGTATTGATTCAACTGATCAATTAATTGAAGGTATGTCCTCAAGCATCCAACAGATTTCTAGTGGTACTCAAGAGGTTACAGGGTTGGCTGAAGAAAGTAGCTCTCAAACTCAATTAGGTAGTCAAAAGATTGAAGATACTGTTAATAGTATCAAAGATGTTAATAATTCTGTAGCAAAGACTGTTAAGATTATTAATAACCTTGAATTAAATTCTGAAAAGATAGGTCGAATTATTGAGTTAATTACTAATATAGCTGATCAGACTAATTTATTAGCTTTAAATGCTGCTATTGAAGCGGCTAGAGCAGGAGAACATGGTCAAGGATTTGCAGTGGTTGCTGAGGAAATTAGAACTTTAGCAGAAGAAACTGCTAAGGCTACAGAAGAGATATCTGCTTTAGTTAATCAGACCCAAGAACAAGCAGAAAATGGTTTAAGGGCAATTGAAGAAGTAGAAGATAAAGCCAGCTTAGGTCAAAAAATGGCCGATAAGAGTGGTGAGTTATTTAGAATAATAGAAGATTTTACTGAAAAGACTTCAGCACAAATTGAGCAAACAGCTCTAGCTACCCAAAAGTTAGCAGATGATACTGATATTATTATGAGTTCATCTAGGGATGTCAAGGGGATGTCTGATGAAGTGGCTAATTCATCCCAACAATTAGCAGTTATGGCCGAAGAAATACAAACTTTAGTGGAGAAGTTTAAGGTTTAAAGATAGAGATTATGGAATTCTTATATATAAAGAGAGATTTTGCAGGAAAGTAACTAATGGTAAATTGGGATTATATTCTTATATGGTATTTTTGATGTTTAGCGAAATATTCATGCTATTATAAGAAATATTTTCTTAATAGAGATATATTTATCTGATAGAAATAGGAAATATATTATATTGAGGGTTTATATCTGTCAGTTAATGGGCTATTATGAAATAACTAACTTAATTACTTATAATAGTGTTAAACTTCTTGGAATAGTAGCAGGAAAAATTATACTATCTGATGAAAATGAATATGATATCATTAGAAGATAGTTTACTATTAGGTATTCTCTACATCAGGGAAAGGTGATCTCATAAACAAAAGCTCAAGAAATATCTATTAATTTACACAAGAAAGAAGAAGTTAACTCTTCATAAAATCTTAAATTTCTTACTAAAAACATCTAGACCTAGGTCTAGATGTTTTTAGTTTAGATAGAATATAAGAAACTATGGCAAGCCAATAGTTATAAAGAATGATAAAAGTTAAATGTTTCTTCGTTTTTATATCAATAGCTTTTGGAAATAAAAAGATAAAGGTTAGTTTGTAATTTGTAGTTTAGTATTTATAAATTTAATTTATACTATAGTACTATAATATCTGTCTTGATAAGAAGTGATAATTTTGAGTTTTATGGATATTTTTGGAGGTAAATAAACTTTTATATAGAAAATAAAAGGAATAAAGTATTTAATTATAATAGTATCAATAGTATTAAGATTAGATTTTTTAGAAGAGAAGAAAAATTTCTGATTAATAATTTTAATCTTTTCAAAAAGGTCTAATTAAATTAGGATGGCTATTACTGTTAAAAATATATCAACGATAGCTAATTGTAGAGCTTAATTAAGATATTACACTCTTGAAATATTTTACATAAATTAAGCTTAAGCTAATCATCTTAATAAAAATTTATGGAGGCAAAAATAATGATAAACAAGATTGATAAATTAAAAAACCCGTTAGTCCAAGAAGCAAGAGAATTATCAAGTAGTAAGAAAAGAATTCTTAAAAATAAAATACAATTGCGCAGTTTGGAGCAGTTGATATGGGCTAAATATGCTGGACTTAAGATAAAGAGTATCTTTATCAGTGAAGATCAAAATGTAGATGATTATAGTGGTTTCTCATCTCCTATTTATCAAACTTCCAATGGGATTTTAAAGAAGATTACTGAAACAAATTATTTAATTCCTTGTGTTGGAGTGGCTGAAGCTACCCCTAATAATGATGATTTTGATGACTTTGTTCTATTATTAGATGATGTTAAAGACCATGGGAATATAGGAACTATAATTAGAACTGGCAAGGCATATGGAATTAATGATTTTATTACAACTAATGATGATTTTGATCCTTATATACCTAAAACTATTGATGCTTCTCGTGGAACTGCTTTTAAAGTAAACTTCAAGCGATATAAAACTCCACAAACAGCAGTTGCTTTTTTGAAAGAAAAAGGATATCAAATAGTTGCTACAAGCCCTTATGGAAAATCATTACAATCTACAGTTGAGTTGGATAAAAAGCCGATAGCTTTAGTAATTGGCAATGAGAGTGCGGGGGTTTGTAATGAAGTTTTAGAAGCCGCTGACCATATTGTTCAAATACCAATGCATACAGGAGTTGAATCTCTTAATGTAGGAGTGGCTACTGGAATTAGTATTTATGAATTAAGATTAAAGGAGGTTTTAACAATGTTAGCAGAAAAGATTATATCTAGTTTAGGAAGAGAAGTTAGTGTGACTTCAAAGCTGATTAGAAGAGCTTTTGATATTAAATTAAAGGAGATAAGTGAGTTTAGTGGGGATCAGATCATATTTTTAATGGTATTAAAAAGAAAGTCGCAGATGAATGAAGAGCAGATTGAGGAGCAGTTTGGATATTTTGGAGATAGGATGGAAAAGTTCATTAGTCCTTTATATGAAAATAAATTAATCAAAAAAGAGTATGAAGAGATTGAAATTACTAAGGCTGGAGAAGATTTATTGGCAAAATTATGGCCTATCCATGAGAAAACTGAAAATATATTATTAGAAGGTTTAACAGGAGAAGAGAGAAAAAATCTAAAAAGTTATTTGGAAAAGATTCAACAAAACTGCATAAAAATAATGAAGTATGAAGCTTAAGAGTATCTTGAAAAAAGAAATAGATATATTTTATTTAAGGTTTTATATTTAGAAAGAAGTTTTAATATGATGATGATTATAAAATAAATGCGTAATTTTTTTAAGTCTGATAATTGGACTAGATGAAATTAGTTAGCAATAGATTAAGAGAAAGGCATTAAACTAACAAGTCAAAAATATTTTCTAAAAAATAGTGAATTAATTGATTTTCCTTCTTGTGAAGATATTAGAATTAGTGATAAAGCTATAAAAGATATTCTAGTAACAAGAATGAGTAGAAGAAATTATAATAATTAAGATCTAATTAAAGAAGAGTTATCTTATTTACTGTTGATGGATAAGATGAACGTACAGTATATTCAGTTTAAGTAGAGAAAATAGATTAACTTGAAATAAATTTTATAGATATATAGGATTTTAACGACATCAACTTCGTTAAAATCCTATATACAGTGATATAAATGACATTGGTGTCGTTTAAATTAAGTTATATGAAATGCTCCGCATAGAAAAGTTAAAACCCGGGAAAGATATGTTGAATCATCACAAACAACAAACCTCCCGGGAGTGATAAAAGATGT